>DASSAL010000364.1:0-11949 GCA_035685405.1 Actinoplanes sp.
TCGATGTTGTAGTCGTTGTAGTAGAGCTTGGCCGCCGGGTCTGCCGCGCGGGCCGTCTGGAACGCCACCTCGATCCAGTCGGAGCCGGTCCCCTCCAGGTTGGAGGCGCGCCGGGCGCCGCTGGTGCCGTCGACGAAGGCCTCGTTCACCACGTCCCAGGAGTGGATCTTGCCGCGGTAGTAGGTGGCCACCTGGGTGACGTGGTTCAGCATGGCGTTGCGCAACGCCGTACCGCTCAGGTTCTGCATCCAGCCCGGCTGCTGCGAGTGCCAGGCCAGGGTGTGGCCCCGGACCAGCATGCCCTGGCCCCGCGCGTGGTTGACGATCCGGTCCGCGTTCGCATAGGTGAAGACGCCCTGCTGCGGCTCGGTGGCGTCGATCTTCATCTCGTTCTCGGGTGTGACCGAGTTGAACTCGCGGTTGAGAATGCCGACGTACGTCGCGTCGGACAGCTTGTTGGCCGCCACGGCGGCGCCGAAGTAGCGACCGGTGGCGGCGGCCGAGGCCCCGAGGGTGGTGGCGGCCCCGGCGGGCGGGGACACCGCGAGGACGGTGCCGACGGCGAGCGCGCCGGCCGCGAGCGTGACGGCCGCGGCGCGCAGCCGCGGCCGTTTGAGGCCGAGAGGGGATCTGTTCGTCATTGCCGGTTCGACTCTCCCTGGGACGGGCGGGTAGGTGCGGCGGGCGGGAGCCTCGGTCGCGGCACGGTGGGGATGCCGACTCGCGCTGACGCCGCCGAAACGCTATCGAAACAGTTCCGGAACCTCAATGGTCATCAATGGAAAAGTTCCGGAGTGCCGAGCCGTCTGTGCAGGTGGAAGCGCCGTTTCAACGGCCAAGAGGCCCTGAAACTTTCGGCTTGCGATGTGTCCTGGTCAACCGCAGGATGCCACGCCGCGAGGTCAGCGAGGCACGCCCTGACGCCTGATTGTGCACCATTCGGCACAACCATGGAAGCGCTCCCAAGGACCGGAGTTCACGGTGATGCGACGTCGCCGGCCAGATCGCGGACGGCGGCGACGAGCTGCGCGCCGGTCAGCAGGACGGCGTCGTTGTGATCGGCGCCCGCGACGGCCACCACCCGCACCGGTCCGGCGGCGTGCTCGGCGACCGTGCGGCTCTGGGCCGGCGGAACGATCGAGTCGGCCGTACCGTAGATCACCACCGTCGGCGCGGTGACCTGGCGGAGCAGGGTGGCCACCGGGAACCGGTCGCGCGCCAGTAGCCGCACCGGCAGCAGCGGATAATGCTCCCGGCCGGCCGCCGGCAGATCGTTGAACGGCGAGCGCAGCACCAGCCCGGCCGGCGGGTGCTCGGCGGCCAGCGCGGTGACCACGGCGGCGCCCAGGCTCTCGCCGTAGTAGATGACCCGGTCGGCGGGCAGCCCGGCCCGGTCGATCAGGTACGCCCGGGCCGCCCGGATGTCGCGGGCCAGGCCGTCCTCGGTCGGGCTGCCCGGGTTGCCGCCGTAGCCCCGGTATTCGGCCAGCAGCACCGTCAGGCCCTCGGCGGCCAGCGCGGCGGCCAGCGGGGCCCGGCCCAACCGGTTGCCGGCGTTGCCCGGCGCCACCAGCACGGCCAGGCGCCGATCGGGCGTGGCCGGCGGCGGCTCGACCAGCCAGGCGGACAGGTCCAGCCCGTCGGCGGTCCGCAGCGTGACATCGCGCCCGCCGGCAACGACCCGGGCGGCGGGCGGCGGGGCCGACCGGTCCGGGAAGTAGATCAACCGGCGCTGCAGCAGCCAGACCGCCGTGATCAGCAGCGCCAGGACGAGGAGCAGCACCAGCCCGACGCGCAGCGCACCCGGGACGCGGACCACCGTCGCCGCCCCGGGGTCAGGTGCCGGCGGCCGGGCGCTTGCCGGCGGCCACCAGGGCCGCCGGCTCGCGCATCAGGCGCTCGGTGCGGTCGGCGCCGAACGCCGCGGTCACGTCGGCGTGGTGCTCGGCGGCCCGGCGGTCGAGCCGGGCGACCAGGTCGGTCATCGAGTGGCCGGTCAACCCGGGTCACCCCCTTTGCGGTACGCCTGACAGCGAACATACTCGGCGCCTGCCCGACCACGTCGTTCTCGTCACCGTTCCGCTGGAGGCCCGGCTGCTCGCGCTGGACCGGCTGCTGGCGCCGGGCGCGCGACGGCGGACGCTACCGGCAGCACCGACCGGAGTCAGCGGCCGGCACCGGTGAGATGGGGTACGCCCGGACCGTCGAGTCGTGGCACGGCGGCGCCGGTCCGGCCGGTGAGCAGGAGCAGCAGCGCACCGATCGGGCCGCGCACGTCGGCGCCCCGGCCGGCGGACCATTCGGCGTCGGTGGCGACCAGGTGCACCCCGCGCAATCGCCGGCGGGCCCAGAACGGCCAGCCCATCGTCCACACGCGGGTGGCGCCGGCGACGGCGGCGTCCGGTGGTACGGCCAGGTCGCGGTGCAGCGGCACGGCGATGTCCTGGCCGTGGACCAGGACGTCGAAGAGGATGTTCCGGTAGTTCGTCACCACCGGCAGGCGCCGGGAGGCCGCGTGGTGGCGCAGGTCGGCCACCAGGTCGGCGGCGGACCGGCGGTCGGCGTAGCGCACCGCGAGGTCGTGGTTGAGCCGGTGAAAGCTGCCCCGGGCGCGGGCGGCGTCGGCGAGCATCGACCCCAGGCCGGGCGGCTGTGGCGCCATGGCCACGTGCGCCGCGACATCGCGGACCCGCCAGCCGGCACACAGCGTCGGCCGGTCCCAGTCCGGCGGGTCCAGCTGGGCCAGCAGGTCGGCCAGGCGTAATCGGGTGTCGGTGATGACCTGCCAGCCGGTCGCACTGTCCATCGGATGCCTCCTGGTAAGGTTATCTGACCAACTTAGTCAGATAGTCTGACGACCGTCAAGGAGGGCGTGTGACCGCGGAACCGGAGCCCCTGAATCTGGGTCTGCTGTTGTACATCCCGTACCGGGCAATGGAAGCACGGGTCTTCGCCGGCCTGGCGGAGGCCGGTTATTCCGACTTCACGCCGGCCCAGGCGCGGGTGTTCCAGCGGATCGGGCCCGGCGGCAGCCGGCTCACCGACCTTGCCGAGCAGGCGCAGATCACCAAGCAGTCGGCCGGCTTCCTGGTCGATCAGCTGGAACGCGCCGGGTACGTGGAGCGCGGTCCCGACCCCACCGACGCCCGCGCCCGGCTGGTCCGGATCGCGCCGCGCGGCGCTGCCGCCGTCCCGGTTGCCGCTGCCATCGTGGCCGACGTGGAACGCGAATGGGCGGCGCACCTCGGCGGGCATCGCGCGGCCCAGTTGCGGCAGATCCTCACCCGGCTGCGGGAGATCACCGACCGGTACCGATGATCCCGGCGACCCTGCGCGGGCGGCCCAGATATCGGGGGACGGCCGCGAGGTAGCGCCGGTACTCCGGTCCGAGCGCCGCGGCCAGCCGCCGCTCCTCCCGCCGGACGTCACGGTGCACCCAGGCCGCCGCGGCGGGCAGCGTGGCGATCACCCAGCCGGACCGGCTGATCAGGCCGGCGCCGAGGTGCAGCAGCGCCCAGCCGAGGTACATCGGATTGCGGCTCACCGAGTATGGAAACGCGGTGACCAGGCGGCCCGGCCGGGCAAGGTCCACCCCGCCGGCCGCCCGCACGGACCGCGCGATGAGGTATCCGCCCGCACCCACGGCGGTCCAGCCGGGCAGCGGGTGCGCCGGCCGGCGCCACGGCCGCAGCCGGTGCAGGCCGAAGCCCACGGCGAGACCGGCGACGTGCGCCTCCGGCACGGGCACGTTGCCCGGACGCCACCGTCGCCGCGTCGGATCGGGCACGGCACAGGTCTACCACGAAAGCCGGGCGCCGGCGGGACAACCCGCCGGCGCCCGGTCCGGGAAGCGGTTACTCCGCCGGTGGGACGGGGTAGTCGGTGATGAACACGGGCTGGCCGATCCGGGTGGTGTCGGCCGGGCCACCCACGCCGTTGACGACGTGGTTGATGGTGCCCGCGCTGAGGTTCACGGTCATGATGTGGTGCAGCCGCACGCCGGGGCGCTCGGGCACCTCGAACCCGTTCTCGGTGACGATCGACGGGTTGTTCTGGTTGAACACGTACACGCCGCCGCCGTACAGCCGGTGGTTGCGGACATGGTCGCCGACCTTGTACCCGGCCCAGCCCAGGGTGCCGTCGGGCTCCATCCAGTCGGCCTGCGTCGGCGGGTCGTACGGCAGCTCGTTCTGGTAGAGCACCACCGTGCCGTTGTTGCCGTTCCAGGTGGTGTTGTGCCGCTGGAAGTGCTCGACGAACAGGCCGGTCGCCACCACGTTGTCGCCGTTGATCACGGCGCCCCGGCGGCCGGTGTTGGTACGCCACCGGTCGGTGTCACCGTTCACGCCCTCGGTGAAGCCCTCGACCCCGTGGTCGGCCCGCCACACCCAGGTGTGGTCGATGAGCACGTTGTCGCTGTTCACCTCGAGCGCGGTGTCGGTCTTACCGATGTGCGGCCCGCCGACCCGGAAGTAGATGTCGGACAGGGTGGTGGGGTCGGCGTAGGCGATGTCGCCGTGACCGTACCGGGAACCGACCCGCAGCAGCGTGCGGGACTCCTGCAGGCCCGCGTCGATGGTCACGCCGGCCAGGATCACGCCCGGGACGTCGCCCACGGTCAGCGGGGTGACGCCGTTGACGGCGGTCAGCGTGGCGTGGCCGATGCCGAGCACCACGGTGCCGCGCCGCTTGACGTTGATCGGCCGGTCGATGTCGTACACGCCGGGGGTGAGCAGCAGGTGCTTGCCCTTCTCCAACTGCCAGTTGATCTTCTGCTCGGAGTCGCCGGGCCGGGCCACGTAGAAGTCGCTGAGCGGCAGCGTCCGGCCCGGGGTCTGGCCGTCCGCCCAGGAGATGCCGCGGGTGCCGCGCTTGGCGGCCGGGACCCGCACCTTGTACGCGCCGCGTTCGTCGACGAACAGGTACGGCTTCTCCCGGCTGAGCGGGGTGGTCTCCAGCGTGGTGTACGGCGGGTCCGGGAACGTCGCGTCGTCCGGGGCGCCCTCGACGCCGGCGAACACCTGGTTCCACACGGCGTTGGACCAGCTGCCGAGCTCGCTGTTGCGGGTCAGCCACTGCTGCTGCGAGCCGTTAATGACGGTGCCGAACCTGGAGTCGGCGATGAAGCCGCCGCTGGCGTACTGCGGGCCGGCGGTGCAGTAGTCCATCAGCGTGAACTCGCCGTTGACGTTGAGCCGGCGCAGCGAGACCGCCTGGGACACCGCCCAGAAGTTCCGGGGAGCGCGGCAGCCGTCCTGGCCGGCGCCGTTGACGTTGATGGTCAGGTTGGACAGGGTGCGCCAGAAGTTGACCAGGGCAAGGCAGTTGGCGGTGCCGCCCTCGGTGAGGCAGCGGTTGTACACCTCCACCTTGCCGTTGATCACCACGTCGGTCGGCTGGGCGCCCAGGCCGGAGACCTCGGTGTAGTAGCCGACCTTGATCTGCAGCGGTTGCGCGTCGGTGCCGTACGTGCCCGGCTTGAACAGGAACGCGTACCGCTGCGTACCCATCTCGTTGTTGACCTGCTGGGCGTGCGCGGCGTCCAAGGTGGCCTGGATCTGGCCGACCGGCATGCTGGGGTCGAACACGGTGACGTTGACGCCCAGGTCCGGTGTGGCCGCCGCGGGCCGGGCGGGTGCGGCCACCGCGGTGCCGGTCACCGCGGCGACCGTGGCCAGCGCCAGGCCGAAGGACAGGAACCGGCCGAACCGGCGTATCACGGGACGTCCACTGCCCGGGGCAGGAGTCGTCATGCGGAGTCCCCTTCTATTGACAAGTCTGCAATCAAGCCGCTCACAGCAAGCAATAGATGGACTCCGGTGTCAAGCGCTGCCCGCAGATCCGGAACCGGCTCGGCCGAATGGCCCACTGGTCGCCGCGCGTGCTGGTTTCCGACAGCCACCGTCGCCGTCCGGTCCGAGGATGAGCGGGCCGTCAGCCACCAGGAGGCCGCCGTGGTCACCAGGGAACCGTCGCCGGCTCCGTCGGGGCTCGAGGAAGGGTGGCCGCCCGGGCTGGACCGGGCGCAGCAGCGATTCGGCGTGCCGCCGCAACCTCAAGGAGCCCTCCTGGAACTGCTCCGCGAGGAGGTGGAGCTGGTCCCGCTGGGTGCCGCGTCCGCCGAGCTGTTCGCCGAGGTGCTGACCACCGCGAACGCGCGGTGACCGCGCTGGCCCTCACCGGAGCCGGCATCGCACTGGCCTATGTCAGGTACGAACTGCAGCTCGACGCCGTGGGGCGGGTCCTCGACAACGGGCGGCCGGCGGGGGTGCCGGACAAACCCGGGTCGACGTGGCCGGTGGAGGCCGACGCGCTGTGGGTTTGCGGGCTGCTGCTCTTCGCGGCGACGGCAGTGGCGTTCCTGGCGGCCTGCTGGCTCGCGGCCCTGGCGTGATCGGCCGGTGGCGCGGACCGGGTTACGCCCGGGTGCCGGCCGGCCGGGTCAGGTTCGCGGTCAGCCAGGGTACGAGGATGGCGAGCACCCGCCGGGCGTGCATGGTAGCCATGTGATCGGTGTCCGGGATCATGTGCACCGTCCACGCGCGGCCGGTCAGCTCGTCGCGGTGGCGCTGCAGCGGGCCGGCGATGTCGACGCGGGCGTTGCCCCACTTCGGTCCGTACTCGATGACGTCCCGCGCGCCGGCGAAGGCGAGCCGGGGGATGCGGAGCCGGTCCAGGGCGGCGCGCTCGTCGAAGCCCTGCAGCGCCTCGTAGAGGGTGACGTACTGCGCGGTCTGCTCGGGTGTCCGGGCGATCTCCGCCGAGTCCCAGTCACCGGGCTCCGGCTCGGCCGGCGGAGCGGGCGGCCGGTCGCGGGCGGCGAGCGCCATTCGATGGGCGGTGCGGGTGACGCCGAGCATCGCCGCGTACGGGCCGCCGAGCGGCGGATATCCGCCCATCGCCAGGGCGGTGAGCCGGTCGGTGCGGATCGCCAGCTGCAGACCGGCGAGGGCCAGCCAGGAGTAGCCGTAATAGCCGAACCGGTCGGTGCCGGCCGCGTCCGCGACGGCGAGCAGGTCGGCGGCCACCGCGTCGGGCGTGAGCGTGTCCGGTTTGGGATGGGCGGAGAGGTGGTCCTCGTAGCCGGCGGTGATCACCCGGAACCCGGCCCCGGCCAGGCCGGTGGCGAGCCGGTGGCCGAGCTCCGGGTCGGCGCCCCAGGCGCGCAGCCGCTCCGCCGACTCCGGATCCATCCGGGCGGTGCTCACCGGGATCAGCACCGCGGGTCCGGCGCCGCGCACCGAGACCTCCAGGGGTGCGCCGTCGTGCATGCGCGCGGTCGTCATCAAAACACTATACACTGTAAGGACTATGGTAGAGCAAGACGCGGATGCACACGTACGCCGGCTCTGGCGGCACCGCGGTACCACGCTGCCGGCGCCGCGCCGGGGTCCGCGCCAGCAGCGGGTCCTGGACGAGATCGTCGAGGCCGGCATCGCGATCGCCGACGCCGGCGGGCTCGACGCGGTGTCCACCCGGGCGGTCGCCGTGCGGTTCGGCAAGACCGCGATGGCGCTGTATCCGTACGTCGGCACCAAGGAGAACCTGCTCGCGCTGATGCAGGACCACGCCTCGGCGATGCCGGCGTGGGCCGACCCGGGCACCGGCCTGGCCGCCGGCCTGGAGGCCTGGGCGCTCGCCCTGTACGAGGTGTACCTGCGGCACCCGTGGCTGGCCACGCGGCCGTGGTCGCAGGCCACCCAGGGGCCGAACGAGCAGGACTGGCTGGAGCGGCTGCTCCGGATACTGGACGCCGGGCACGTCCCGCCCGCCGCCCGGCCGCCCGCGGTCACCATGCTCTACGCCACCGTCCGCGCCACCGCCGAGACGGACGCGGCGTACCGGCGGATGGACCGGACGGGCGCCGACGAGTGGCGCCGGCGGGCCGAGGCGACCGCGAACCGGGTCCCGGACCTCGCCTCGCGTTACCCGCTGTCCACCGCGTTGCCGCCGGTGGCGCCGGACTGGCGGGACCTGCCCCGCGGCGGTCTGGTCGCGGCCGTCCGGCTGCTGGCCGCGGCCCTCCAGCCGGCTTGACCACTACCGGCCACCGGCTCCGGATCGGGCCGGCCGCCGGATCGGTGCATCCGGCCGCGACCAGGGCCGCGACACCGGCCAGCCACGTCGATGTCTCCTCGTGCCGGGTGCTGATGGACCGGCCCAGCACACCGCACCGCGGCGCTGATCGCATACCTGGTTGTCAGCGGATGTGTCGGATCAACGACTCTTCGACCCAGCCCGTGGGACGGCGGCGAGCCGCTATTGCCCAATGCCGACAGGTCGGATAGGAAATACCTACTCCTGCTCCACCTACCTGCCCGATAGGACCGATACATGAGAAAGCTCATCCTGCTGGCCTTGGTCGGGCTCGGCGCCCAGTTCGTCGACGGCAGCCTCGGCATGGCGTACGGCGTGACCTCCACCACCCTGCTGCTGGCCATCGGCACCAACCCCGCCGCCGCCTCGGCCACCGTGCACCTCGCCGAGATCGGCACCACCCTGGTCTCCGGCGTCTCGCACTGGCGGTTCGGCAACGTCGACTGGAAGGTGGTCCTGAAGATCGGCGTACCCGGCGCGCTCGGCGCCTTCGCCGGCGCCACCTTCCTGTCCAGCCTGTCCACCGAGACCGCGGCGCCGCTGATGTCGATCATCCTGCTGGCGCTGGGCCTCTACATCCTGGTCCGGTTCACCACCTTCGGGCTGCCGGCGGGCAACCTCGGCAAGCCGCTGCGCAAGCGGTTCCTGGCGCCGCTCGGCGTGGTGGCCGGATTCGTCGACTCCACCGGCGGCGGCGGCTGGGGCCCGGTCGGCACACCGGCCATCCTGGCCAGCGGCCGCCTCGAGCCGCGCAAGACGATCGGCTCGATCGACACCAGCGAGTTCCTGGTCGCGATCGCGGCCAGCGTCGGCTTCTTCGTCGGCATCGGCACGGAGAACATCAACTTCGCCTGGGTGGCGGCGCTGCTCGCCGGTGGCGTGGTGGCCGCGCCGCTCGCGGCCTGGCTGGTGCGGCACGTCCCGCCGCGGGTGCTCGGCTCGGCGGTCGGCGGCATCATCATCCTGACCAACACCCGGACCCTGCTGCGCAGCGACTGGATCGACGCGTCGGACGGCGTCCGGTACGGCTTCTACGCGGTGATCTACGTGGTCTGGGCCGCGGCGCTGGCCTACTCGATCCGCGAGTACCGCCGTAACGAGGAGGCGGAGAAGAGCATCATCGCCGCGGCCGAAGCCGGCGAGCGGCGGGAGCCGGAGCCCGCGGCCTGACGCGGGCGGCGGAAACGGAGCCCGCGGGCGGACGCGAGCGACGGAAGCCGGAGCCCGCGGCGCGGCCGGCGGCGGTACGGTCGGCTGATGCAGCCCCAGGTGCTCTCGGCGTGGGCAGGACACTGGACCGGTGCCGGTACCGGCGTCACGGTGATCCTGCCCCCGCCGGGCACCGTCGCGTCCGGGGAGGTGCGCGGCGGTGCCCCGGCGACCCGCGAGTTCGCGTTGCTGGAGCCGGGCCGGCTGGTCGACCGGGTGGACGCGGTGGTGCTGTCCGGCGGGTCGGCGTACGGTCTGTCCGCGGCCGACGGGGTGATGAGCCTGCTGCGTGAGCGGGGCGCCGGCTTCCCGACGCCGGCCGGCCCGGTGCCGATCGTGATCGGGATGTCGATCTTCGACCTCTCGGTCCGGACCGCTCCGCCGGATGCCGCAGCCGGGCGGGCGGCGGCGCTGGCCGCGTGGAGCGGGGAGCCGTTCGCCACCGGTGCGGTGGGTGCCGGTGCGGGCGCGACCACGGGGAAGTGGCGGCAGCGCCTGGACCCGGGCGGGGTCGGGACCGCGACCGCGACCGCCGGGGCGGCGTCGGTGGCCGCGGTCGTGGTGGTCAACGCCTGGGGTGACGTGCTCGGCGAGGACGGGCGCCCGGTGTCCGGCGCGGAGGCGGTCGCGGGGGAGCCGGCGGGCGCGTTCGGGCTGACGAACACCACGGTGGCGGTGGTGCTGACCGACGCCCGGCTGACCAAGAACGACTGTCACCTGCTCGCCCAGAGCGGGCACACCGGGTTCGCCCGGGCGATCCACCCGGCTCATTCCCGGTTCGACGGCGACGCGGCGGTGGCGCTGGCGACCGGCGCGGTCCCGGACCCGAACCTGGACCTGCTCCGCGCGGTGGCGGCCGAGACCACCGCCGCGGCGATCCGCGCCGCCGTCGCCCGGTGAGGTCGGTACGGTCGATCAAGCAAGGTCTATGCTGGCGGGGTCCGCGCCCCGCCGACCCAGGGAGCCCGCCGTGGCAGACGATCTCGACATCGCCGGCCAGCCGCAACCGGATCCGCCGCTGGACACGTCGATCCCGCAGACCGCCCGGATCTGGAACTACTGGCTGGGCGGCAAGGACAACTTCGCGGTGGACCGGCAGGTGGGCGACCAGATCCGGGCGGCGTTCCCGCTGATCGTGGAGAACGCCCGGGCCTCCCGCGGGTTCCTGGTGCGGGCGGTCACCTACGTGACCGCCGAGGCCGGCATCCGGCAGTTCCTCGACCTCGGCACCGGCCTGCCCACCGCCGACAACACCCACGAGGTGGCGCAGCGGGTGGCGCCCGAGTCGCGCATCGTCTACGTCGACTTCGACCCGCTCGTGCTGGTGCATGCCCGGGCCCTGCTGACCAGCAGCCCCGAGGGCGTCACCGACTACATCGACGCGGACGCCCGGGACAGCGCGAAGGTGCTCGGTGAGGCACGCCGCACGCTGGACTTCACCAGCCCGGTCGCACTGATCATGTCCGGCATCCTCGGGCACGTCCCGGACGACGACGAGGCGGTGGCGATGATCCGGGCGTACCTCGACGCCGTACCCTCCGGCAGTTATTTCATCGCCCTCGACGGTTCGCGCAGCGAGCAGCACGCCACCGCCGAGAAGATCTGGAACGAGCAGGCCAACCCGCCGTACCTGCTGCGCAGCCACGCCGAGTTCGCCCGCTTCTTCGACGGGCTGGAGATGGTCGAGCCCGGTGTGGTGTCCGCGCCGGCCTGGCGGCCCGAGTCGGCCGACGTGCAGCAGCTCGACGTGGTGTGCGGGATGGCCCGCAAGCCCTGAGGGGGTCAGGCGGTCAGCAGCAGGCGGTGCAGCACCCGGCAGCCGAAGCGCAACGCGTCCACCGGCACCCGTTCGTCGACACCGTGGAACATCGACACGAAGTCCAGCTCGGGCGGCAGCCGCAGCGGGGCGAACCCGTAGTGCCGGATGCCGAGAGCGGCGAACGCCTTCGCGTCGGTGCTCGCCGGCAACAGGTACGGCAGCAGCTCCGCGCCCGGGTCCTCGGCGTCGACCGCGGCCGCCATGGCGTCGGTCAGCCGGCCGCCGAAGGTGGTGGACACGGCCGGCATGATCTCCCACAGCGGCTCCACGTCCGGGCCCAGAAGGCGGTCCACCTCGGCGCGGAACGCCTCCTCGCGGCCCGGCAGGATGCGGCAGTCCACACTGGCGCGGGCCACTGCGGGCACCACGTTGGCCTTGTATCCGGCGTCGAGCATGGTGGCCGTGGCGGTGTCCCGCAGCGACGCGCCGATCAGCCGGGAGAGGCCGCCCAGCCGGGCCACCGCGGCGTCCGGATCCGCGGGATCGAACGGCTCCCCGGTGATCCGGGCGACACCGGTCAGGAAGTCGCGCACCGGTCCGGTCAGCACCAGCGGGAACCGGTGCCGGTCCAGCCGGGTGAGCGCTGCGGCCAGCTTGGCCACCGGGTTGTCGGTGTGCAGCAGGGACGCGTGCCCGGCCGTACCGCGGGCCTGCAACCGGAGCCACGCGGTGCCCTTCTCGGCGATCTCCACCAGGTAGGCGCGCCGCCCGGCCAGCGTCACCGGGAAGCCGCCGACCTCGCCGATCGCCTCGGTGGCGCCGTCGAACAGCTCCGGCCGGTGCTGCACCAGCCAGCGGGCGCCGTGTGCGCCGCCGACCTCCTC
>DASSAL010000365.1:0-10357 GCA_035685405.1 Actinoplanes sp.
GAGGCCGCCGACCGTGCGGTCCCTGGGCACTGGGAGGGCGATCTGATCATCGGTTTGAACAGGTCGGCGATCGGCACCGTCGTGGAGCGCGCCAGCCGCTACACACTCCTGGTCCACCTGCCCCGCCTCGAGGGCCACGGGACCATCCCGCCCGTCAAGAACGGACCCGCCCTGAGTGGCTACGGCGCCATCGCGATGAAAGACGCCCTCACCACGACGATGACGACGATGCCGGCCGAGCTGCTGCGGTCGCTGACCTGGGACCGCGGCAAAGAACTCTCCGCACACGCCCAGTTCAAGATCGAAACTGGTATAGCGGTCTACTTCGCCGACCCTCACTCGCCCTGGCAGCGCGGCACGAACGAGAACACCAACGGTCTACTGCGCCAGTACTTCCCCAAGGGCACCGACCTGTCCCGCTGGGACCTCGCAGACCTCCTCGCCGTCCAGGCAACGATCAACAGCAGACCCCGCAAGGTCCTCGGCTGGAAAACGCCCGCTGAGGCTCTCGAAGAACAGCTACGGTTGCTCCAACGAGCAGGCGTTGCAACGACCGGATGAACCCAGGCAATACCTGGCGATCCGCTACACCGACACCCTGGCCGGCGTCGGCGCGCTGCCCTCGGTCGGCTCGGTCGGCGACAGCTACGACAACGCGATGGCCGAGTCCACGATCGGGCAGATCAAGGCCGAACTGATCCACCGCCGCGGCCCCTGGCGCACCGTCGAACAGCTCGAATACGCCCTGTTCGAGTACATCGACTGGTGGAACCACCGCCGGCTACACGGGGAGATCGGCATGCGTACCCCAGCCGAAGCAGAGGCCGCCTACTACGCTCAGACCGCGTCTCTCACCGAGGCCGGCACCCAATGAACTGAGCCTCTACAAGATCCAGTGCGCTTCACGACTGTATCCGCTGTTCGTTGTCGCGGCCACGATGGGACTGAGGCGAGGCGAACTGGTTGGGCTGCGGTGGTCCGACGTAGACCTCGACGAGGGGACGCTACAAGTCCAGCAGACCGTGCAACGGGTCGCGTGAACGCTTTATCTGTTGGACGCCAAGTCCGAAGACTCCGAGGCGCTTCTTCCGCTGCCCGAGTGGGCCTGGCTAGCGCTGCTAGAACACAAGGACCGCCAGGCCGAAGAGCGAGCGGCGCGGTCCGAGATTTGGCAAGACCACGGCCTTGTCTTTCCATCCGAGCGTGGTACGCCGATGGAGCCGACAAACCTCAGCCGGGCGTTCGCACGCCTACGGGAGGTGGCCGGCCTGCCCGGCGTCCGACTTCACGACCTGCGGCACACCGTTGTGTCGCTACTGATGGAGCTGGGAGCACAGCCACATGTCGTGCAGGCCATCGCCCGGCATGCTGACGTCAAGCTCACCCTCAAGGTCTACGCGCACGCCAACCTCGATGCGATGCGGCAAGCGCTCGGCAAGCTCGACGGGCGGCTGCTGTGAGCGGCGTTGCTGTCACGGTTGCTGTCATCCGGCCCTTCGCTGATCATGGAGACCGGATAATCCCTGGTGGCGGTGGAGCCCCCGGCCGGGTTCGAACCGGCGACATCTCGCTTACAAGGCGAGTGCTCTGGCCAACTGAGCTACAGGGGCGCGGCCCACAGCATACCGGCTCGACGCCCCGGCTCCCCGCGAGGTGATCCGCAGGACCCCGCGAGGTGACCCGCAGGACCCCGCGAAGTGACCCGCAGGACCCCGCGAAGTGACCCGCAGGACCCCGCGAAGTGACCCCCAGAAGGCCCGCCAGGCGAGAGCCGGATCGTCTGACCTTGGCAGACCGGGCCAAAAAGACTTACGGTAACGAGGCGTGAGTCAACTCACGCTGTTCCTCCCACTCGGATCGTCCGGCACGTTCCTGCCGGTGGAAAGGAAGTCGATTCACCATGGCTACGGTCACCTACGACAAGGCCTCCCGAATCTATCCCGGCTCCGACCGCCCCGCGGTCAACGAGCTGGATCTCGAGGTCGGCGACGGCGAGTTCCTGGTTCTTGTCGGCCCCTCCGGTTGCGGTAAGTCCACCAGCCTGCGCATGCTCGCCGGCCTGGAGGACGTGGACCGCGGCCGCATCCTCATCCAGGGCAAGGACGTCACGAACCTGCCGCCCAAGTCGCGCGACATCGCGATGGTCTTCCAGAACTACGCCCTGTACCCGCACATGTCGGTGTACGAGAACATGGCGTTCGCCCTGAAACTCCGCAAGACGTCGAAGTCGGAGATCGACCGCCGGGTCAAGGAGGCCGCACAGCTGCTGCAGCTGGACGAGTACCTCTCCCGCAAGCCGAAGGCACTCTCCGGTGGTCAGCGTCAGCGTGTCGCCATGGGTCGGGCCATCGTCCGCGAGCCGCAGGTGTTCCTGATGGACGAGCCGCTGTCGAACCTCGACGCCAAGCTCCGCGTCCAGACCCGTTCGCAGATCGCGACGCTGCAGGCCAAGCTCGGCATCACCACCGTGTACGTGACCCACGACCAGGTCGAGGCCATGACCATGGGCCACCGGGTGGCGGTCATGCTGGACGGCGTGCTCCAGCAGGTGGACACCCCCCGGGTGCTGTACGACAACCCCGGCAACGTGTTCGTCGCCGGCTTCATCGGCTCCCCCGCCATGAACATCAAGACCGTGGCGCTGACCGAGCAGGGCGCCGACTTCGGTCCGCTCGCCATGCCGCTGTCCCGCGAGCAGATCGCGGCCGCGCAGAGCGGTGGCGGCAAGGTCACCGTCGGCTTCCGTCCCGAGGCGACCGACGTGGTCTCCCCCACCGAGGGTGGCCTGCCGATCGTCGTAGACCTGGTGGAGGACCTGGGCTCGGACGCCAACGTCTACGGCCACGCGGCCATGGACGCCGGCGCGGAGCGCTTCGTCGTCCGCACCGACCGGCGCCACATGCCGCACATGGGCGAGACCGTATACATCAAGCCGCAGGCCAACCAGATGCACGTGTTCAACGCCTCGAGCGGCGAGCGCATCTAGTAACCCGACCGACCAGACGTTTCGGGCGGTCTCCCGCATGGGAGGCCGCCCGTTCCGCTATCCGGCGAAGCGCTGCAGCCGGAAGTCCTCCTCCCCGACACACGCGATCGTCGAGGTGTTCCAGGAGCAGGTCGATGTCCGTACGCCGCGGAGTGGTCCGAGCGGCTTCTCGCCGTCGCCGACGTGCCGGCCGGACACCGACGGGTCCTGCGGATAGACGGACGGCGCCGTGGAGAACAGCAGCACGTTGCCACCGTCCAGGCGGGCGGCCACCCCGTTGGCGGTCCACACCACCTTACCCTTGGCGTCCAGCAGCGTGGCGGTCGGCGGCGAGCTGTCCTGCGCGGCGAGCACGTGATCGCCGACCGGCACCAGATTGTCGGTGCCGGGCACGTCCGTACGCCAACCGGCGCTGCCGTCGGTCACGGTGAGACCGGCCACCTTGGTCTTCTCGGTGTCGTACCCGGTGGTCTCGATCCAGCACACCCGTTCGCGGCCGCACGGCGTCAGCTGGGACACCTGCACGCTGCTCGGAAGCGAGGCGAGCACCTCCGGTTCGCCGAGCGTGTCGAGGTCGTACGCCAGGATGCGAGCGGTGTTGTTGGCCGACTCGCCGACGATCAGGCGGCCGTCGTGCACCAGCACCGGCGAGTTGGTGTCCGCGATGCCGGGCTGCCGCTGCTCCTTCACCACATCGCCGGTGGCCGCGTCGATCACCCGCACCGACCGGTCGGCGCTGATCTGCACCAGCCGCTGATCGTCGTCGAGGTCCGGCTTGAGGGCCACCCCACTCACCGTGGCCGGGCCGGTCAGGTCGTCCGAGGTGGTGGCCGCGTACACCGCGGTGGACGTACCGGAATCGGTGGTCGGGTTGGGCTTCTGCCAGGCCACCTTGCCGTCCGTCACACGCAGCCCGACCAGCCGGTGCGCCACCCGGTCGACCAGCACCGCGGTGGATTCGCTGAAGTACACGCCGTCGTCGCCGCCGAGCGTCCGCTGCCACAGCAGCTCGCCCTTCGGCGCGACGAGCACCGCCATCCGGCTGGTCCGGGTGGTCGAGTCGGTGTCGGTGAAGACGGCCACCCCGGTCGGCAGCGCAACCATCCCGTCCCACCGCTCGGCCGAGCCGGCTTCGGTGCTCTTCCAGATCTCCATGCCGGTGTCCGCGTCGGCCGCGACCACACCGAGCAGACCCTCGTCGGAGGCACTGGCGAAGTAGGCGCGGTTGCCGATCATCGCCGACTCGGCGTCGATGTGCCGTTTCGGGTTGGGCTCGAGGCTGGCCGGGTCAGCGTGTCCGAGGCGTTGCGCGTCCCGTCCGACGTGCAGCCGGCCGGCGGTGTCGAGGTAGACCGCCGAGGGCAGCAGCGGCTGGCCGTCGAACAGCAGCGGCCGGTGCGCCCGTCCGGCCAGCGAAGCATGGCCACCGTGTGCGACGTGCCCAGGTCGACGCCCAGCACGAAAGCACCGGCCATCCAGCGTCCCTCCGACGACCGTCAGTGTTCGTACGCGCGCCGCCGCGCCACCTCGGCCAGCGTGACCGCCGCCGCGACGCTGGCGTTCAGCGATTCCACGGTGGACGCCATCGGAATGCTGACCCGGAGGTCACAGGTCTCGCCGACCAGGCGGGAGAGCCCCCGGCCCTCGGAACCGACCACCACCACCAGCGGGCCGATCGCCGCCTCCAGCTGGTAGAGGTCCGTCTCGCCGTCGGCGTCCAGCCCAATCGCGGTGAAGCCGGCCCGCTGGGCGGCCTTGATCGCCCGGGTCAGGTTGACCACCTGGGCCACCGGCACCCGAGCCGCGGCACCCGCGCTGGTGCGCCATGCGGTGGCGGTGATGCCGGCCGCGCGCCGTTCAGGCAGGAAGACGCCGTGCCCGCCGAACGCGGCCACCGACCGGATCACCGCGCCCACATTCCGCGGGTCGGTCACGCCGTCCAGCGCCACCAGCAGCGGCGCGGGCTGTTCCAGCGCGGCGGCCATCAGGTCGTCGAAGTTCTCGTACGCGAACGGCGGCACCTGCAGCCCGACGCCCTGGTGCAGCACCCCGCCGGTCATCCGGTCCAGCTCGTTGCGGCTGATCTCGAGGATGGGGATGCCGCGGTCACCGGCGCCCCGGATGATCTCGGTGATCCGATCGTCGATGTCGATGCCCTGGGCCACATAGAGCGCGGTGGCCGGCACGTCGGCCCGCAGCGCCTCGATCACCGGATTGCGGCCGAGCAGCAGCTCAGGGCCTTCCTTGGTGGGGTTGGACCGGCGACCGGGGGCGACCCGCGGTCCGCCGCGCGGCGGCACCTTCCCGCCGCGCTGTGCGCCGGCCTTGGTGCCCTTGCCCCAGGTGGTGTTCTTGGTGCCGGGTACGCCGGCCTTGGGCGCGCGCCCTTCGGCGGCCGCGGCCCGGCGTTCCTTGTCCTGCTTGCGGGCGGTCTTGGCGGGCAGTTCCTCGGTGCCCGAGTACGCCTTGTGCCACGGTCGCTCGTCGGCGGGCAGGGTGCGCCCCCGGCCCTTGAGGCCGGCGCGGTTCTTGCCACCGGAGCCCACCTGAGCGCCCTTCTTCGACGTCATCCGGCGGCTGCGGTTCGCGGAGTTGCCCGGCATCAGTGCTGATCCCCTACCGTCCAGCGCGGACCGGCCGGAGTGTCCTCCACCTGGATGCCCGCGTTCTTCAGCTGGTCGCGCACCGAGTCGGCGGCGGCCCAGTCCTTGCGTGCCCGGGCCTGAGCCCGCTGCTCCAGGGCCAGCGCGACCAGCGAGTCGACCACCGGCTTGAGGTCACCGCCCCGCTCGTCGGTGCGCCACGCCTCGTCCAGCGGATCGAGGCCGAGCACGCCGAGCATGGCGCGGACGGCGGTGAGCGCGGCCCGGATCCCGGTCTCGTCACCGGCGGCGAGTGCCGTGTTGCCCTCGCGGATGGTGTCGTGCACCACCGCCAGCGCGGCCGAGGTGTTCACGTCGTCGTTCATCGCCGCGGCGAACGCCGGCGGCACGTCCATCGGCCGGCCCGGGCCGACCACCTCCGCGGCCCGCTGCACGAAGCCCTCGATCCGCCGGTACGCGACCGCGGCCTCCCGCAGCGCCTCGTCGGAGTAGTCGATGCGGGACCGGTAGTGCGGCGTGCCCAGGTAGTAGCGCAGCTCGACCGGGCGGATGCCCATCTTCTCCACCGCGGCCACGTCGATCACGTTGCCCAGCGACTTGCTCATCTTGGCCTCGCCCAGGTTGAGCAGCGCGTGGTGCACCCAGTACCGGGCGAACGGCAACCCGGCCGACCGGGACTGGGCGATCTCGTTCTCGTGGTGCGGGAAGATCAGGTCGAGCCCACCGCCGTGGATGTCGAACTCCGCGCCGAGGTAACGCCGGGCCATCGCCGAGCACTCGATGTGCCAGCCCGGCCGGCCGCGGCCCCAGGGTGACGGCCACAACTCGTCGGCCGGCTCGCCCGGCTTGACACCCTTCCAGAGCGCGAAGTCGCGATAGTCGCGCTTGTCCGGCTCCCCGCCGTCCGCGGGTGGCCGCATGTCGGCCGGGTTCTGCCCGGAGAGTGCGCCGTACTCCGGATACGTGGGCACGTCGAAGTAGACGTCGCCGTTTCCGTTCGCGGCCGGGTACGCGCGTCCCCGCTGGATCAGCTCACCGATCAGCTCGTGCATCTCCGGGATGTGCCCGGTGGCCAGCGGCTCGTACGTCGGCGGCAGCACGTTCAGCGCGGCGTAGTTCGCGTCCAGCACCAGCTTGTTGGCGTACGCGATGGCCCAGAACGGCCGGCCCTCCGCGGTGGCCTTGTCGAGGATCTTGTCGTCCACGTCGGTGATGTTGCGGATGAACGTGACCTCGAGTCCGGTGTGCTGCATCCAGCGCCGCAGCACGTCGTAGTTGACCGCGGAGCGCAGGTGGCCGATGTGCGGCACCGATTGCACGGTGAGCCCGCACAGGTAGATCCCGACCTGACCGGGCGTCTTGGGCACGAAGTCCCGGACGGTTCGGGTCGCGGTGTCATGCAGGCGGAGCGTCACCGGTCAAGGGTACCGACCGCGCGACCGGGTATTCGCCCCGCCCGCATGCCCTGATTACCGGCGTCCGCCGACTGCGGCGTACGCGTCGACGATGCCGTACCCGTAGAAGCCGTTGAAGTTCCGGCCACCGGTACACAGCGCGTCGAACTCGGTCGACCGGCCTTCCCGCACGTAGCTCTGCAGCCGCGGCTCCGGGCACGGCGTCTCCGCCGCGGTCCGGTACAGCTGCCGCTCGACCGCCCACGGGTTCATCGTCAAGCCGCCGCGGCGGCGGTCGCGCTTGCCGTACTCGCTGACGATCAGCGCCCCGACGCCGGCCGCGTGCGGTGACGCCATCGAGGTGCCCTGCAGGTAGGTGTAGTAGCCGCAGACGCCCGCCCTGGTGCAGTCCTTGAACACCGATCCGTCACCGGCCGGCAGGATGTTGCCGTCGGCGTCGACCAGCCCTTCCTCCTGCAGCACCTTCAGCGGGTAGGTGGAGAGGATCATGTTGGCGTCGGTCTGGAAGCTGGGCGTGCCGTAGCCGTCCCGGAACCAGCCACCGGGCGCGGCCACCGAGATCTGCTCCACGCCGTAGTTGGAGTAGTCCGCCTTGGTCTTTGACGGGCCTACCGCGGACACGCCGATCACGTGCGGGCCCTCGGCCGGCAGGTCCCAGCAACTCGAGTTGTCGATCGGCCGCGGGTACGCCGAGTCGGCCGGGTAGTCCGGGCTGGACGTGTCGGTCCGCGGGTTGCCCAGGTCCTCGTGGTTGTTGCCGAGCGCGCCGAACAGCGTCACGCCGCGGTCGTGCGCGTAGGTCAGGGCGCGCCGCATGGCCGCGATGATCGCCCGCTGCTCCGCCTGGTCCTCCGGGCTGTCCGCCGGGTTCGCGGTGCAGTTGTAGAGCCACGGGTCGACGTAGAACGACATGTTCACCACGTCGAGGCCGGCGTCACCGGCGTACGTCAGCGCGTTGACCACCGGGTCCAGGAAGAAGTAGCCGGAGTCCTGGCCGCCCTTGAGCTCGACCAGGGTGATCTTGGGTGCGACACCGGACAGGCCGACGCCGTTGGCCGCCGCGCCGATGGTGCCGGCCACGTGCGTGCCGTGGCCGCCGTCGTCGGTGCCCACCGGGTCCAGACAGCCGACCACCTCACACGGGCCGTCGACGTCCACCATGTCCGGCGCGAAGTTGCGGGACAGCCGGCGGCTGAAGTTCGGCGCCAGGTCGGGGTTGCTGGCGTCCAGGCCGGTGTCGAGCACCCCCACGGTCACGCCGCGGTTGCCCTTCTGCAGCTTGCGCGCCTTGTCGGCACGGATCATCGACAGGCCCCAGAGCTTGTCGTCCAACGGGTCCATCTTGGGACCGCGGGCGGCGGCTCGCCTATCGGTACGGGTGGCCGGCGCGGGCCGCTCGATGGCCGGCGCCTTGGGCGCATACCCGACGGCCTTGCGCTCGCTCGCGCCGATCAGCGCCGCGGAGTCGGTCACCTTGGTCTTGAAGTCGGATTGGGCCGAGCGCACGCGGTACACGCCGACGGCGTCGTTACGGCTGACGATCGTGCCGCCGGCCGCGGTGATCGCCGCGACCGCCGCGTCCGCCGCCACGCCGTCCGCGGCGACCACGGTGTAGTCACCGGTCGCGGACGGTGCCGCCACGGCCCCGGAGGCCGGGGCGCTCAGGAGTGCCGCGGCCGTCGCGGTGGCGACAGCAGCGGCGAGCAGGGGTTTTCTCATCCCCGCATTTCATCGAATAGGGTCGACACCCCACAAGGGGCAGCGCGCGCCTTTTCAGGGCCGGGTCATGCGAAGAACGTCGAGCGCCTCATCGAGTTGTTCTTCGGTGAGGCTTCCGCCCGAAACGTGACCACGCTCGATGACCACGTCCCGGATGGACTTGTCCTCCGCCAGCGCCTGCTTGGCGATCGCCGCCGCCTCGTCGTACCCCAGGAAGCGGTTGAGGGGTGTGACGATCGACGGCGAGCCCTCCGCGTAACCGCGGGCGATCTCGACGTTGACCTCCAGGCCGTCGATGCACCGGTCGGCCAGCATGCGCGCCGCCGCGGCCAGCAGGCGGATCGATTCCAGCAGGTTGCGGGCCATCACCGGCAGCATCACGTTGAGCTCGAAGTCGCCCTGGGAGCCGGCGAACGCAACCGTCGCGTCGTTGCCGATCACCTGCGCGCAGACCTGGCGGACCGACTCCGGCACCACCGGGTTCACCTTGCCCGGCATGATCGACGAGCCCGGCTGCAGATCCGGCAACCGCAGCTCCCGCAGGCCGGCCCGCGGACCGGAGCCCATCCACCGGATGTCGTTGACGATCTTGTAAAGGCCGACGGCGACCACCCGGAGCTGCCCGGACGCCTCGACCAGCGCGTCCCGCGCGCCTTGGGCCTCGAAGTGGTTGCGGGCCTCGGTCAGCGGCAGCCCGGTCATTCCCCGCAGCGTCGAGATCACCGCGGCGGCGAACCCGGGCGGGGTGTTCACGCCGGTGCCCACCGCGGTGCCGCCCAGCGGCAGCTCGGCCAGCCGGGGCAGGATGTCGGTGAGGCGGTCGATGCCGTACTGCACCTGGGCGGTGTATCCGGAGAACTCCTGGCCGAGGGTGACCGGGGTGGCGTCCATCAGGTGCGTACGCCCGGCCTTGACGATCTCGGCGAAGTCGGCGGCCTTGGCGCCCAGCGCGGCGGCCAGGTGCTCCAGCGCCGGGATGAGGTCTGCGGTGACCGCCGCGGTGGCGGCCAGATGGATGGACGACGGGAACACGTCGTTGCTCGACTGCGATGCGTTCACGTGGTCGTTCGGGTGCACCGAGCGGCCCAGTTCACGGGCCGCGAGGGTGGCGATCACCTCGTTGGCGTTCATGTTCGACGAGGTGCCGGAACCGGTCTGGAAGACGTCGATCGGGAACTGGTCGTCGTAGCCACCGTCGGCGACGTGCGCGGCGGCCGTCGTGATGGCCTTGGCCAGGTCTTCCTCCAGCACGCCCAGAGACGCATTGACCTGGGCCGCCGCACCCTTGATCCGGGCCAGCGCCTGGATGTGCGCGGACTCCAGGCCGCGCCCGGAGATCGGGAAGTTCTCCACCGCCCGCTGGGTCTGCGCCCGCCAGAGGGCGTCTTTCGGGACCCGGACCTCACCCATCGTGTCGCGTTCGACGCGGTAGCCGCTCTCGTCAGTCACCTCCTTATCCTGCCCGCCACGTCACCGGTCGGCCAGCCACTTCTCCACGTCGAGCCGCTCCGGCGCATCCATCTCGCGGAAGATCATCAGCGCCCGCTCCGCGTGCCGCCGGGCCGCCGGCGGATCGTCGTCGCCCAGCGCCATGGCCAGCGCGGCCAGGCTGCGCGCCTCTTCATAGCGGGCTT
>DASSAL010000366.1:0-4233 GCA_035685405.1 Actinoplanes sp.
CGGTCAGGTCGCGAAATTCCTGGGTGCCGTTGAGCAGATAGGCGCGGAAGTCGGAGATCCGGCTCTCCGCGAGGCTGTTCAGCTGCTCGGCGCCGCGCAGATCCTGAGTGGCCCGGGAGATCAGCTCGTCCTTGCCGCCGGTCACGACGGTCAGCGCGGCGACCGAGGTGCCGCCCATCAGCAGGGTCAGGGCCACAGTCAGCCCGAAGCCGCCGGCCAACCGGTTTCCGAAGGTACGTCCGGCCATCATGTCGGTTGTTCTCCTGTGTCGGCGGTTCCGGTCAGGGCGTGCACCGCGGCGCGGGTGGCGGGCAGGTCCACGATCGGCCGGGTGCCGCCGGCCAGCGGCACCAGACCGCGCAGACAGCCGTGAGCGGTGCCCCCGGCGGCGGTGAGGATCGAGCTGGCCGGCACCCGGACGTGCCCGTCCAGCACGTGGACGGCGAGTGCCAGCGACGGGGCACCGGCCGCCAGCACCAGCCAGCGTGGCCGCTCCGGCACCGGATGGCCGAGCAGCGCGGCCAGGTCGTACACCGGCACGATCGTCCCGCCGAACCCGGCCACGCCGAGCAGGGCGGCCAGCGGGCCGGGCAGCGGCGTCACCGGGCGGTCCGGATAGAGCCCGGAGGTCTGGGACAGGCGCAGCGCGTACGGCCGCCCGCCGGCCCGCACCGCGAGCAGCTCGGCGGACTCGGTGTCGTGCCGGCGGGCCGGTTCGGTGAACGACCGGTCGAACTCGGCGCTCAGCTCGGCCAGCCGGCCGGCGACCGTGTCCGGGCTCATCGGCGCGCCCCGCAGGCGTCCCGCTCGGCCCGGCACAGCGTGGTCAGGGCGAGCCGGCCGAAGCCGCCGCCGAACAGCACGATCCGGTCGTCGCGCTCGCCGGGCAGCAGGTGCAGCGCGCGGTCCAGCTCGGCGGCCGCCGCCCGGTCGTCGCCACGTCGCCGGGCGATCAGACCGAGGCGCAGGCGCGGCAGGGCGAAAGCCGGATCGAGGTACGCGGCCAGGCGGTACCGGCCGGCCGCCCGGTCCGTCGCCCCGCCGCCCTCCAGGCGCACGCCGAGCAGGTGGTGCGCGTCGGCGTACAGACCGTCGGCGTCGATCAGGTCCCGGGCCGCCGCCTCGGCCTGGTCCAGCCGGCCGGCCTGGAGCAGCAGCATCCCGCGCAGCAGCCGGTCCCGGGGCTCGGCCGGCCCGGCGCGGTCCACCTCGGCCAGCGCCTCGGCGAACCGCTCCTGGTGCAGCAGGGCCACGATCTGGTCGTACGCCGCGATCCCGGCCGGCCGGGGTGCCGGCCGGTCGGTGGCCGGCGGGCGGGCGCTCCGCGGCGCCGGTGCCGGGGTGACCGCGGTAGGCCGCCGGTAGTAGAAGGTGCCGTGGCTGTGCCGCGGTTCCAGGCCGTCCGGCCGGCTGCCCAGCGAGTCGGTGTGCCCGAGGAACAGGTATCCGCCCGGGACCAGGGACCGGGTCATCCGCCGCACCAGCCGATCGGCGACCGCGGGGGTCAGGTACATCAGCAGGTTGCGGCAGAAGATCACGTCGTACTGGTCGGGACACCACAGGCCGTCGTTGTCGTCGGCCACGTTGTCCTGCATCCATCGCACGGTGCGGCGGATGTCCGGGTGGACCTCGTAGCCGCCGTCGCAGCGATGGAACCAGCGTTGCCGGACGTCGTCCGGAGTCTCCCGCAGCGACCAGGTCGAATAACGGGCGCCGGCGGCCCGGCGCAGCATCGCCGGGTTGGCGTCCACGCCGAGCACCGAGACCGTCCACGCGGGGTCGGGCTGCACCCGCCGGGCCACGAAGGCCAGGGTGTACGCCTCCTCGCCGGACGAGCACCCGACCGACAGCATCCGCAGCACCCGCTGATCGCCGCGGGAAGCCACCCGGTCCGGCAACGACACCTCGGCCAGCGCGCGGAACTGTTCGGCGTGCCGGAAGAAGTACGTCTCGGTGATGGTCAGGTCCCCGGTGAGCGCCGCCGTCTCGGCGCGCCACCCGCCGGCGTCCAGCCGGGCCAGGTAACCGGACCGGCTCAACCCGTGCGCCGCGCACCGGCGGTCCAGCACGGCGAGCAGGTGCGGCCCGTCCCCGTCGGTGAACCGCCAGCCCATCCGCTCGGCCAGCAGCGTCCGGAACCGTGCGACGTGCGAGCCGGTCGAGCCGGGCCGGTCCGGCGGCCGGCCGGTGACCGATGCGGCTCGCGCGCAGCCGGCCATCACCCGACCGCCTCGCCGGCCGCGGCCAGCCAGACCTCGTCCGGGACCACCCGCATGCTCTGCAGCAGCAGGAGCGGCTCGCCGTCGACGGTCCCGACGCCGGCCACCAGGCGGCTGGACACGCCGGGATAGACCGCCGGGCCGGCCACCGGCGTGGTGCGGATGCCCAGCACCGGTCCGGTGGCGAAGGCGACCGGCCCGTGCTCGGTGCGGACGGCCAGGAACCGGGCGATCTCCGTCGTCTCGCCGGCCAGCAGCCGGGCGACGTCCAGCACCGGGGTCGGCACACCGCGGATGACGGCCACACCGGGGACGTACGGCGGAGTGCCGGCCAGCGGCCGGGCCGGCAGCGGCCGCATGGTCTCGATCACCTCGTCCAGGCGCAGCGCGCAGAGCAGCGACCCAGCCCGGAAGACGAGCGCCATCGCCGCGCCGGCGTCCTCGGCCGGTGGTGGCTTTTGTCCGGGCTGCCCCACTGCCTCAGGCTATCGGGGTTTCCCGGGCGAATAGTGAGATTCGCTCACTCGTCCCGCGGGTGCGCGGGCATCCGCGGAGGATCGCCTGCCTCCGGCGGGCGTGGTCCGGGCGCGGGCGCGCTGGCGAATCGGCGGACCGACTCCGGCAGGGTCGCCTCGCCGCCGGCGGCCCGATCGGCCGGCGCGTCCGCCCGCGCGCCCGCCCGGATGCGGGCCGGCCACAGGTGCGGCCGCCGCCGGGCCGCCAGATCCTCGGCCCAGCCGAACGCCAGCACCGCACCGGCGGTCAGCACGATCGCCGAGGCCAGTTCTACCGGCCCGTTCAGCCGGCCCAGATCGTCGAGCGCGAGCAGGGTCAGCAGCGGGAAGGTGACCGCGATCGCGATGTTGTGCCACAGATAGACGGTCACCGCCCGGTTGTTCAGCAGCGTCACCGTCGCGTCCAGCCGGCGGATCCGCGCCAGCCAGCCCATCGGCGGTTGCCAGCGCAGCGCGAGCAGGACCACCGCCAGCGACCACAGGGCCTGCGACTCGGACACGTCGTTGAGATCCCAGCCGTTCTCGCCGTGGTGGCCGGACACCCAGTACAGTGCGGCCGTGCCGAGGACTGCTGCGGCACCGGCCACCACGCCCGGGTGCAGCCGGCGCAGCCGCCCGTCGTGGTGGGCGAACCCGGCCAGCCAGCACGCCCCGTACGTCGCAAGATCCCACATCGCCGCGTCGGCGGTCTCCGGCAGCGTGAAGCCGGTCTTGTCCAGCACCGCGATCAGCCCGATCGGCGCGGCCACCGCGAGCCAGCCCAGCCTGCGGTACGCCGGATAGAGGACCGGCGACAGCACGACGAACCAGAGGTACGCGCGGACGTACCAGAGTGGTTCCCACACCTCGGCGGCCCGGTCGCTGCCGGGCGGGTCACCGACCGGCAGGACCCAGAAGACCAGCCGGGCCGGGCTGAACGGGTGCTCGCCGTCGGACTCGGCGGCCCAGCCGGCGGCCAGCATGGCGGGCACGGCGATCGCGGCGAGCAGCCACAGCGGCGGCAGCAGGCGGCGCAGCCGGTCGGTGACCACCCGGCCGGCGGTGCGCTTGTCCAGCGACGCCGCGGTCAGCGACCCGGCCAGCGCGAACATGATGCCCATCGCGGGCAGCAGGATCGACAGCCACGGCCAGCCGAACAGGTGGTAGACGACCACCCGGACGATCGCCGCGGCACGGAGCAGATCCAGGTAGCGGTTGCGCACCGCGAAACGGTAGCCATCGACGCCGGTGCCGGGGGACGGCCGCGTGGCCGCAGAAATGAGCCCGGCCGGGTTACCCCTAATGGCTGAACTGTCCGGTTTGTCGCTCCGGCCGGATCGGCGGTGGATCGCTGGAAAGCGCAGGTCACGAGGGCCGGGATGGGGGACAACGAGAGGACGGTACGGCGCTTTCGCGCAGTCACCGCCGCCGGAGTTGTGCCGTTGGTCCGGCCAGGGCGTCGTGGAGCTGCCACGACCGGGACGGCAGGAGCAACGGGGATGCGGAAACCTCTGGTGGTG
>DASSAL010000367.1:0-4447 GCA_035685405.1 Actinoplanes sp.
CAGCGTGGAGAAGAGCACCACCGCGACGGTGACGCTGGCCGACACCAGCACCGAGTTGACCAGCCCGCGCAGGAAGTGCGCGTCCTCGTTGGCCAGCAGCCGGTCGATGTTCTGACCGAGGTTGCCGCCCGGGGTGAGCACCGGCGGCAGCCCGCCGATGGTGTCGTTGGTCCGGGTGGCCACGACGAACATGAAGTACAGGGGGAAGACCGACAGCGCCGTGCCGAGCACCAGCACCACGTAGACCAGTGGGCCGGCCTTGGCCACCTCGGCGCCGCTCTCCCGGCTGCGCCGGTGGTGCCGGGTGTGCTCCACCAGGACCATGGTCAGTCCCTCCCGCCGAGCCGGCGTACGGCGACGAAGTTGACCGCCGCGGCGACCAGGATGATCAGGAAGAGCACCCAGGCGACCGCCGAGGCGTAACCGAAGTCGAACTTCACGAACGCGTTCTCCCAGACGTACATGGCGACGGTCTGGGACTGCCGCAGCGAGCCGCCCTGGTAGTTGGACGAGCCGGAGTTGAACAGCAGCGGCTCGGTGAAGAGCTGGAAGCCGCCGATGGTGGAGATGATCACCGTGAACACGATCGTCGGCCGCAGCAGCGGCACGGTCACCTTGGTGAACTGCTTCCACGCCCCGGCGCCGTCGATGGCCGCGGCCTCGTACAGGTCACGCGGGATGGCCTGCATGGCGGCCAGGTAGATCAGCGCGTTGTAGCCGGTCCAGCGCCAGTTGACCATCGTCGCGACCGCCGACCACGACGACCACTTCGACGCCTGCCACTCGATCGGGCCGACCCCGACGCCGCCGAGCAGCCAGTTGACCATCCCGAAGTCCCGGCTGAAGAGCTGGCTGAACACGATCGACACCGCGGCCACCGAGGTCGCCATCGGCAGGATCACGCTGAGCCGGAAGAAGGCCCGGCCGCGCAGCTTGCGGTTGAGCAGGCTGGCGATGAACAGCGCCAGGGTCAGCTGCGGCACGGTGGAGAGCAGGAAGATGCCGACGGTGTTCCACAGCGCGTTCCAGAACACCGGGTCGGTGACCAGCCGGCTGTAGTTCTCCAGGCCGGCCCACGGGTGCTCGTCGCTGGCCAGCTCCCAGTCGTGCAGGGAGACCCAGGCGGTGTAGACCAGCGGGTAGAGGCCGAAGATCGCGAAGAGCACGAAGAACGGCGCGATGTAGAGGTACGGCGAGAGCTTGGTGTCGGCCCGGGCGAGCAGGTGCCGCCGGCGCTGCCGCCGGGTCTCCCCCACCGGCGGGGCCGGTGCGGTGCTCCGGGCCGGGCCGGCCGTAGTCACGTCGGTGCTCACGGTGTCCTCCCGGCGGGTGTGCCCCGGACGGACCCGGGAGCGGTGCTTGCCAGTGGCGGTGGTGCCGGTGGCGGTGCACGGTGCCGCCACCGACACCACCGGGCTCGGGCGGGTTCAGCGGACCGGGGACCGGGCCGGCGCGCGACCCGGCCCCCGCCGCGCTACCTCGCTGCCTGCTGGGCGTCCCGGACCGCGCGGGCCCAGGCCTCCTCGGGCTTGAGCTTGCCCTGCTGCACGGCGAGCAGGGTGTTCTCCACCGCGTCCCGGACCGCCTGGTTGCGCGGTCCGAAGTAGACCGGCTGCAGCTCCTTGGCGCCGGTGCCGAAGATCTCGCCGACCGGGGCGTCGTTGAAGTACGGGTTCTTGAACGCCTTGGTGGCCGGGTCGTCGAGCGCCACCGGGGACGACGGCAGGTTGTTGACCTTCTTGAACGCCGCGATCTGGCCCTTGGGGCTGGTCAGGAAGCGGACCAGCTCGGCCGCCTCCTTGGGGTGCTTGCTCTGCCGCGGCACCGCCAGCCAGGAGCCGCCCCAGTTGCCGCCCTCGCCGGGCGCGCTGGTCACGTCCCACTTGCCCTTGTTGGCCTCACCGGCCTGGCCCTGGATGTAGCCGAGCATCCAGGCCGGGCAGGCGATGGTGGCGAAGGTGCCCTGCTTGAAGCCGGCGTTCCACTGGTCGGAGAAGGACTTGTAGCCGGCCGACAGGCCCTGCCCGATCATCGAGAGCATCTGGTCGTACGCCTGCTTGATCGCCGGGTTGGAGTCGACCACCAGGTTGTTGTCCCGGTCGAAGTACGTGTAGCCCGGGGACTTGCCGGCGGTCTGGACCAGGATCGTGTTGTACGTGTTGGACGCGGCGTCGAACCACTTCGCGCCGGTGTTCTTCGCCTTGAACTGGTTGCCGACGTTGACGTACGCGGTCCAGTCCGGCCACAGCGCGGCGACGGCCTCGCGGTCGACCGGCAGGCCGGCCTTCTGGAACAGGTCGCGCCGGTAGCACATGCCCATGCTGCCGACGTCGGTGCCCAGGCCGATCAGCTTCTTGCCGTCGGAGGCCTGCCCGCCCTCGAACTTCCAGGGCAGGAAGTTGCCCCGGTCGTCGTTGCCGCCGTACTCCCCGAGGTCGACGAAGTTCTGCGCCTGCTCCTTGAACTGGATCATGATGCCCTCTTCGAGGGCGACCACGTCGCCGGCGCCGCTGCCGGCGGCCAGGTTGCGGGTGAGCGCGGGGGTGTAGTTGGACAGGTCCGAGCCGGTGCCGCGCTCGACGATCTTGACATTCGGGTGGCTCGCCTGGAACTCCTTGTAGAGGTCCTCGTAGCCGAAGTTGCCGAACACGTTGACGGTGAGGGTGACCTGGCCGCCATCGCCACCGCCGGCCGGGGCGTCGTCGTCGTCGCCACAACCGGTGACGGCGACCAGGACCGCCGTCAGCCCGAGGCCGAGCGCCACCGTGCGCCGGGAACGCGGTCGGCGCTGTGCACGAATCATGCGGGATTACCCCCTGTCTGGGACTGCGGGAGGAAGGGGTCAGGATGTGACCGGTGCCACATCCTGGGAGCGCTCCCAGCACCATCTCGACAACCTGGGGCGGCTGTCAAGGCTCCAATGGGAGCGCTCACATTACGACTCGGTCACGGCCCGCCTCAGCCGTGGGGCGCTCGGGTGACCGCGTGATCACCGCGATCGTGATGGTTACCGCCGCCACCGACAGCATCCCCGAGGTCGCGCAGGCCATCGCGGACCTCGACGGGGTCAGCGAGGTCTACTCGGTGGCCGGCGACGTGGATCTGGTCGCGATCGTGCGGGTGCGCGAGTTCGACCAGGTCGCCGACGTGATCGCCGGTCGACTGGACAAGGTGCCCGGCGTGCTGGACACCCAGACGCACATCGCCTTCCGGGCCTACTCCCGCCACGACCTGGAGGCAGCGTTCGCTATCGGCTTCAATGATGCCGACTGAGCCACAATAATGCCGACTGAGCGGCAAGTCCGTTTCTCGTACGATCGGGTGACCCGCCTGGCCGCGGGAGTTAGGAGAGGCTAACCTGACCGCGTGACCGCCGCTCCCGTCGCCGCCCGGCCGCGGACGACCGCCCCGGCGCCCGGGTGCGCGACCGTCGCCCGCACTCTCGGCGAGTCGCCGGAGGGCACCGCGACACCGATGCGGTCCTGGCTGCTCATCGAGCACCCCGAGGCGTGGTCGCACGACGTGGCGGACCGGATCCTGCACGGCGCGTTGCCGCCGGCCCGGCTGCACGAGCTGGCCGAGCTGCGCCGGCGGCACGGCCTGCGCCCGCTGCTGGCCCGCCGGCCCGGCTTCCGGGTCGGCCCACGGGACCGCCGGACCGTGCTGGTCGGCAGCGCGCACCCCGGCCGGCGCTGGCTGGAGCGGCTGGAGCTCACCGACCTGCGCGAGCTCGGCGACCTCGACCTGGCCGCGGTGGCGGCCGGCACCGGCGGGCTCGGCGACCCGGTGACCGGCTCGGTCTTCGGGGTCTGCACCCACGGGGCGAAGGACATGTGCTGCGCGACGCTCGGCCGCCCGGTGGCCCGGGCGCTGGCCGAGGCGGCACCCGGACAGGTGTGGGAGACCACCCACCTCGGCGGCGACCGCTTCGCCGGCAACGTGCTGGTGCTGCCGGACGGCTTCCTCTCCGGGCACGTGTCGGTGTCCAGCGCCGGCGCGCTGGCGGCCGCCGCGGCGGCCGGCCGGGTGCTGCCCGACCTGCTGCGCGGGCGGACGTCGGTGGGCATGCGCGCCCAGGTGGCGGAGATCGCGGTCCGCCGGGTGACCGGGCTGCAGGGGCTGGACGACGTCGAGCCGCTCGGCGAGGACCCGGCCACCGGCCTGCAGGCGGTCCGGGCCGGCGGCCGCCGGATCGGCGTGCGGCTCGGCCGGCACCCGCTCGGGGTGTGCGGCACCAGCCGGTGCGCGGGCTCGACGTCGCCGTGCGCGTACTCGGTGGACGAGCTGGTCGACCTGCCCACCTGAGCGCCGGCAGGCCGCGGCGACCACGTTTGCGCGTGTCCTCGTTTCGACACGCCGCGCCAGCAGCCGTTCTGGACGAGCCGGCGCGCAAAGGTGATCGACGCTGGATCGAGCCGGCCCGCTAGCGGCGCTTCGCGGCGTCCCG
>DASSAL010000368.1:0-4247 GCA_035685405.1 Actinoplanes sp.
TCCGGGCCCGATGGGGTCGGATGATCTTCATCTCCTCGGTGGTCGGCCTCTACGGCGGTCCCGGCCAGGTCAACTACTCGGCGAGCAAGGCCGGGCTGGTCGGCGTAGCCCGGTCGATCACCAGGGAACTCGGCAGCCGTAACATCACCGCGAACGTGGTGGCGCCCGGGTTCATCAACACCGAGATGACCGACGTGCTGCCGGACGCGCGGAAGGCGGAGATCCGCAACGCCATCCCGGCCGGCCGGCTGGCCGACCCGGACGAGGTGGCGGCCGCGGTGACGTGGCTGGCGAGCGACGCGTCCGGATACATCTCCGGCGCGGTGATCCCGGTCGACGGCGGCCTCGGCATGGGCCACTGACTCTTGGAGGGGACTTTGTCCGGTCTGCTGGACGGCAAGCGGTTGCTCATCACCGGTGTCATCACCGACGCCTCGATCGCGTTCTCGACCGCGAAGATCGCCCAGGAGGCCGGCGCCACCGTGGTGCTCACCGGCTTCGGCCGGCTGTCCCTGGTCGAGCGGATCGCCAAGCGGCTGCCGCAGGAGGCGCCGGTGATCGAGCTGGACGTGACCAGCGACGAGCACCTGGCCGCGCTGCCGGACCGGGTCCGCGAGCACGTGGACGGGCTGGACGGCGTGGTGCACTCGATCGCGTTCGGCCCGCAGAGCGTGCTGGGTGGGGAGTTCCTCAACGCCGGCTGGGCCGACGTGGCGACGGCGCTGCAGGTGTCCACGTACTCGTACAAGGCGCTGGCCACCGCCTGCCTGCCGCTGATGGGGGCCGGCGGCAGCATCGTCGGGCTCACCTTCGACGCCACCAAGGCCTGGCCGGTGTACGACTGGATGGGCGTGGCCAAGGCCGGTCTGGAGTCCGCCTCCCGCTACCTTGCGCTGCACCTGGGCAAGCAGGGCATCCGCAGCAACCTGGTCTCGGCCGGTCCGCTGCGCACCATGGCGGCCAAGTCCATCCCGGGCTTCGAGCAGTTCGAGGACGCCTGGGCGGAGCGCGCGCCGCTGGGCTGGGACCTGCACGACAAGGAGCCGGCGGCCAGGGCGATCTGCGCGCTGCTGTCCGACTGGTTCCCGGCCACCACCGGTGAGGTCGTCCACGTCGACGGCGGCTACCACGCGCTCGGTGCGTGACGTGGTGGCGTACGACGCCTTTCTCCTGCTCTCCTTCGGCGGGCCGGAAGGCCCGGATGACGTCATGCCGTTCCTGCGCAACGTCACCCGGGGCCGCGGCACCCCGGAGGAGCGCCTGGCCGAGGTGGCCGAGCACTACTACCACTTCGGCGGCGTGTCGCCGATCAACCAGCAGTGCCGGGACCTGCTCGCCGCGCTGGAGCTGGACCTGCCGACATACTGGGGCAACCGGAACTGGACGCCGATGCTGGCCGACACCGTGGCGCGGATGCGCGACGACGGCGTCGAGTCCGCACTGGCGTTCGCCACCAGCGCGTACGGCGGGTACTCGTCGTGCAAGCAGTACTGGGAGGACATCGCCAAGGCGCGCGCCCAGGTCGGCCCCGGCGCGCCGCGGATCGCCAAGCTGCGCCAGTTCTGGGACCACCCCGGCTTCGTCGAACCGCACGCCGACGCGGTCCGGGCGGCGCTGGCCACCCTTGACCCGGCGCGGCGGGCCACCACCCGGATCGTCTTCACCGCCCACTCCATCCCGGTGACGATGGCCGAGACGGCCGGCCCGGACGGCGGCCGGTACACCGCGCAGTTGCAGGAGACGGCACATCTGGTGCACGCCCGGTCCGCACCGGAACTGTCCTGGGATCTGGTCTGGCAGAGCCGGTCCGGCCCGCCGCAGGTGCCGTGGCTCGAGCCGGACGTCAACGACCACCTCACCGGGCTGGCCGACCGGGGCGTCACCGACGTGGTGGTCAGCCCGATCGGGTTCGTCTCCGATCACCTCGAGGTGCTCTGGGACCTGGGCAACGAGGCCCGGGACACCGCGGCAAAGCTCGGTCTGGGATACGCCCGGGCGGCCACCCCCGGCACCGACCCGCGGTTCGTCACGATGATCCGGCAGCTGGTCGAGGAACGGACCGACGGCGTGCCGCCGCGACGGCTGGGTACGCTGCCGGTCTGGGACGTCTGCCCGCAGAACTGCTGCCCGCCTCCGGTACGTCGAGGAGTCACATGACCGAGCGCAAGGCGATCGAGAGCTGGCTCACCGACATGGACGGCGTCCTCGTCCACGAGGGTGTGCCGGTGCCGGGCGCACCGGAGTTCGTGAACCGGATGAAGCAGTCCGGCAAGCCGTTCCTCATCCTCACCAACAACTCCATCTACACCCCGCGGGACCTGCAGGCCCGGCTGGCCCGGATGGGCATCGAGGTGCCCGAGCAGTCGATCTGGACCTCGGCGCTGGCCACCGCTCAGTTCCTCGGCGATCAGCGGCCGGGCGGCACGGCGTACGTGATCGGTGAGGCCGGCCTGACCACCGCGCTGCACGCGGTCGGGTACGTGCTCACCGACTACGCCCCGGACTACGTGGTGCTAGGGGAGACCCGCACGTACAGCTTCGAGGCGATCACCAAGGCGATCCGGCTGATCAACGACGGCGCCCGGTTCATCTGCACCAACCCGGACGCCACCGGCCCGTCCAACGAGGGCGCCCTGCCGGCGGCCGGCTCAGTGGCCGCGATGATCTCCAAGGCCACCGGCGTGGAACCCTACTTCGTCGGCAAGCCCAACCCGATGATGATGCGCTCGGCGCTGAACGCCATCGAGGCGCACAGCGAGAGCACCGCAATGATCGGCGATCGGATGGACACCGACGTGCTGTGCGGGCTGGAGGCCGGGCTGGCGACCATCCTGGTGCTGACCGGGATCAGCACCCGCGAGGAGAGCGAGCGGTACCCGTACCGCCCGTCCCGCGTCGTCGACAGCGTCGCGGATCTGATCGACGAGATCTGAGGCCCGGGATCACGCGAAGTAGGCCGCCGTCATACCGGCCGGATGGCCGGGTGGCCATTGCACGACCTCGATCCGGTAGCCGTCGGGATCGGTGAGCCAGGTCGTCCGCATCCCCGGTCCCGGCTCCGCCGCCGGCTCGGCCGGTACGCCAGCTCGAGGCTGACGAACGGGTCGTCGGGCAGCTTGAGCATGGTCAGGCTGCCGAACCCGGTCTCCGGGACCCGGCCGACCTCGGCGTAGCCCAGCGCGGTGTAGAAGGCCAGCGAGCGGTCCAGGTCGGTGACCCGGAGCCCGAGGTGCAACATGCGCATGCCAGGCAGGGTAGACGTGGGCCGGCCCGGCCGATAGAGCGCGATCGGCCGGGCCGGCGGACGAACCTCAGACGCTGAACCCGCGGTGCCGTCGCACCAGCTTCCGCAGCATGAACACGGTCTGCGCGATGGTGGCGAGGTACAGCACCGGCCAGCCCAGCGACAGGATCGCCGACTGGACCGCCACCGTCTGCTGGCTCCAGGCGTAGATCGTCCCGCCCAGCAGGGCGAGCAGCACCACGAGCGGCATCACGTAGGCCGAGCCCTTGCCCTTCTCCGCATTCGCCTGGGCGGCCCAGTTGTCCTTGTCGGTCTGGGCCAGGAACTGCGTCCAGGCGGAGACGAAGTGCCCCATCCGGATCCACATGTACAGCTCGGCCGGGACGGCCACGGCGGCGTAGAGGATGTCGGTGGCGCTCTTGTCCTTCATGGCCAGGGCGAGGCGCAGGTTCAGCAGCATCGCGACGACCGGCGGGACCAGCCAGATCGGGTTGAACACGAAGGCGTTGATGGACAGCGCGGCCACCAGCAGCATCAGGAAGCCCAGCCGGGAGCCGAGGTTGAACAGCATCGAGATGTTCTCGTACCACCGCAGCCGCAGGTTGGGGTGCAGCGGCTGGCCCTTGTTGTCCCCGCGCTGGCCGGGCCAGAACAGGTCGATGGCGCCGAAGTTCCACTTGACCTGCTGGCCGTGCAGCGCGCGCAGGTTCGTCATCGGGCCGACGAAGGCGCGGGCGCTGGCGCTGATCTTGGTGCTGAAGCCGGCGTCCTTGATCTGCAGCGACAGCTTGCTGTCCTCCACCTCGCTGTCGCGGACCCACGGCGCCTGCTGGTGATGGCGGACCATCACCATCTCCAGCGCCCGCATGCTGAAGAGGCTGCACTGGCCGCCCAGCACGGCCATGTTGCGGCCGCGGAGCAGGTTGTCCATGTTGAAAGCGGCGAACTGCGCCCGCTGACCCGCCACGAGGAAGCGCGCCATCAGTCCTCTGTAGCGGCTCTT
>DASSAL010000369.1:0-33228 GCA_035685405.1 Actinoplanes sp.
GCCCACGGTGCCGGCGACCCAGCCCACGGTGCCGGCGACCCAGCCCACGGTGCCGGCGACCCAGCCCAGGGAGCCGGCGACCCAGCCGGGCCGGAGCTCGCGCGCGCCGTGCTCGATGCGGCGCTGGCCAAACGCAGGGCCTCCGCCCGGGCACCGCGCCGGCGCACGGGTGACGGCGCCGAGCCGCGGCTGCGCGGCTATTCCGGTCCCGGGCCGGATCCGCGGGATCCGCAGCTGTTCGGCACCGTGCTGCAACGGCTGATGAAACAGCGTGGCTGGGAGAAGCCCAAGGCCGAGGCCACCGTGTTCGGCGCCTGGGAGAAGGTGGTCGGGCCGGACATCGCCCGGCACAGCCGGCCGGTGAAGCTGGACGACGGTGTGCTCACCGTCGAGGCGGAGTCCACCGCCTGGGCCACCCAGCTGCGCATGCTGGCCGCCACGCTGATCAAGAACATCGCGGCCGAGGTGGGCCACAACGTGGTGACCCGGCTCAACATCCACGGGCCGGCGGCGCCGTCCTGGCAACGCGGCCCGCGCCGCGTGCAGGGCCGCGGCCCCCGTGACACCTACGGCTGACCGCCCTTCCGGCACCACCCCGTCCGCTGTCGCCGACCCTTAGCCGCGATCTTGGACTTGTGGTGGCTGAAACGGGCCGGCAAGTGGCATAAGAAGCTCAAATCGCCCACCACAAGTCCAAGATCGGCGTGGTCGACGGTCGGCGGTTGGCGTGGTCGGGTGGTTGGCGTGGTCGGCGCGGGGGTGGATTCTGGGGTGGTTTTCAGTAGTCGGCGAATACCGCGAAGCCGCGGTCGGCGCAGCGGCGGTAGAAGGCGGCCAGCACCGCCAGTTCGGTGCGGGCGAAAGTCCAGTGCGGCGGGTTCCCGGCGTCGTCGCGCAGGGCCGACAAGCGGTGGTCCAGCCAGCGCAGCTGCTGCTCGGCCAGCCGGCCGCCGGACACCGCGGCGCGCATCACCGCCGCCACGCTGTCGAACGTGACGAGGTCGCCGTACGCCTGATGACCCTCGACGAACCGCTCCAGCCCGCCGGCGATCCACGCACAGCCGTCCGGGTCGATCACCGGGTCCTCGTCCTCGGCCGCGGCGTCGGTGGCGTAGAGCACCCCCGCCAGGCCGAGGAGCAGATCGACCAGTTCGGTGTACGCGGTCGCGCGCACCGTCCCGGTCTTGGCGATGTGCAACGCCAGTGCCCCGGTCGGCGCGGCGATGTCCGGCTTGTCCGCCACCTCGGCGAAGTCGACGAACTCGGCCGGCGCCACCGGGTCGTAATACTGGTTGGTGCGCGGCCAATGCACCGCGACGTTGTCCAGTCCCTTGTCCAGCGCCATCGGGTCCACCTCTTCCTGACGCGGCCGTTGCGGGCGCCCGGCCATCGAACCACTCGCGCGGGCGAAGGTTACGACACGACCGTCGGCCGCTGTCGAGCAGTGTGGCAGTGCGTGTCCGCGGACGGCGGCAGGCGCGCCCCAGCGGCCGCCTCCCGGATCATTCGCCATTGCGCGCGGGCCCCCGGGCGTGTAGGGGGACGCGTGGGACGCAGGCTGAATCGCGCTACGGCAATCTGAGGCACCCGCAAGGGGTGCCGGACCCCCGATAATCCGCCCGGGCGGAGTAGAATTGCCGGAGACCGGGAAACCGCTGTGCGGCCGGCGGCGGAGAGTTGTCTGCCGTCACGCTACGCGGTTTTCCAGCCGATCACGATCCGCGGGTGACCGCGGCGACCGGCGCGTTCGGTTCCACCGGTGGTCCGCTTCCTCCCCGCGGGTTGTCGTCTGTGGTGCCCCGTGTCCGCCGCCGCGCTGGGTGACCCGCCAACCCGTGTCCGGCCCGTCCAGGGATCCGGCACGAGAAAGTGGCTGAGGGTGGCAGAGAAGAAGCAGGAGTACGGCGCCGAGTCCATCACCGTTCTCGAGGGTCTGGAGGCGGTCCGCAAGCGTCCGGGCATGTACATCGGGTCGACCGGCGAGCGCGGCCTGCACCACCTGGTGTGGGAGGTCGTGGACAACGCCGTCGACGAGGCGATGGCGGGCTACTGCGACACCATCGACGTGGTCCTGCTGGCCGACGGCGGCGTCTCGGTCACCGACAACGGCCGGGGTTTCCCGGTCGACCTGCATCCGAAGCTGAAGAAGCCGGGCGTCGAGGTGGCGCTGACCGTGCTGCACGCGGGCGGCAAGTTCGACGGCAAGGCGTACGCGGTCTCCGGTGGTCTGCACGGCGTCGGCGTCTCGGTCGTGAACGCGCTCTCCACCCGGATGGCCGTGGAGATCCACAAGTCCGGCCACGTGTACCGGCAGAACTACACCAACTCCAAGCCCGGCCCGCTGGACAAGGGCGAGCCGACCGGCATCACCGGCTCGACGGTCCAGTTCTGGCCGGACCCGAAGATCTTCGAGACCGTCGAGTTCGACTTCCAGACGATCTATCGCCGGCTGCAGGAGATGGCGTTCCTCAACAAGTGCGTGACCATCAACCTCACCGACCAGCGTGCGGAATACGCCGACGAGGACGGCACGCCCCGGCACGTGACCTTCATGTACGAAAACGGCATCGTCGACTTCGTCCGGCACCTGAACAACACCAAGAACCCGATCCACAAGTCGGTGATCGGCTTCGAGGCGGAGGATCGGGCCGCCGGCATGGCGGTCGAGGTGGCCATGCAGTGGAACGAGTCGTACGGCGAGTCGGTCTACACGTTCGCGAACGCCATCAACACGCACGAGGGCGGCACCCACGAGGAGGGCTTCCGGGCGGCGCTGACCGGCATCGTGAACCGCTACGGCGCCGACAAGAAGCTACTCAAGAGCGACGAGAAGCTGTCCGGCGAGGACATCCGAGAGGGCCTGGCCGCGATCATCTCGGTGAAGCTGGCCAACCCGCAGTTCGAGGGCCAGACGAAAACCAAGCTCGGCAACACCGACATGAAGAGCTTCGTCCAGCGGGTCGCCAACGACCAGCTGGCCGACTGGTTCGAGCGGAACCCGGCCGAGGCCAAGACGATCATCACCAAGGCGTCCCAGGCGGCCCGCGCCCGGATCGCCGCGCAGCAGGCCCGCAAGCTGGCCCGGCGCAAGTCGCTGCTGGAGTCCGGCGCGATGCCGGGCAAGCTGGCCGACTGCCAGTCCACCGACCCGACCGTGTCCGAGCTGTTCATCGTGGAGGGGGACTCGGCCGGCGGCTCGGCCAAGCAGGGGCGCGACAGCGTGACCCAGGCGATCCTGCCGATCCGCGGCACGATCCTCAACGTGGAGAAGGCCCGGATCGACCGGGTGCTGAAGAACAACGAGGTGCAGGCGCTGATCACCGCGCTGGGCACCGGCATCCACGAGGACTTCGACGTCAGCAAGCTGCGCTATCACAAGATCATTCTGATGGCCGACGCCGACGTCGACGGTCAGCACATCCAGACGCTGCTGCTCACGCTGCTGTTCCGGTTCATGCGCCCGTTGGTGGAGCAGGGTCACGTCTATCTGGCCGCGCCGCCGCTCTACAAGATCAAGTGGAACGCCAAGGGCGACGATGCCGAGTACGCGTACTCGGACCGGGAGCGGGACGGGCTGATCGCGCTGCGGCAGCAGAAGAAGCCGAACGCCAAGCCGAACGACATCCAGCGGTTCAAGGGCCTCGGCGAGATGAACTTCCAGGAGCTGTGGGACACCACCATGAACCCGGCCACCCGGACGCTACGCCAAGTGACGCTGGACGATGCGGCCACCGCCGACGAACTGTTCAGCGTCCTGATGGGCGAAGACGTCGAGGCGCGGCGGTCGTTCATCCAGCGCAACGCCAAGGACGTGCGATTCCTGGACATCTGACCCACGTCGTACACGCAGAGTTATGCACAGCTCTAGCGTCTTTCCACAACGTTATCCACAGCGAAATGCGTACTCCAGGCCTTGATGTCTGGTTTACCTTCAGTAAGGGTTAACCTGTGACCGATTCCCCCGACACCCCCGACGAGACCCCGGAGGAGACCGGCGGCGTCGCCCAGCGCGTCGAGCCGGTCGGCCTCGAGGTCGAGATGCAGCGCTCGTACCTCGACTACGCGATGAGCGTGATCGTCGGCCGTGCGCTGCCCGACGTCCGGGACGGCCTCAAGCCGGTGCACCGCAAGATCCTCTACGCGATGTACGACTCCGGCTTCCGCCCCGACCGCGGTTACGTCAAGTGCGCCCGCGTCGTCGGCGACGTGATGGGCAACTATCACCCGCACGGCGACTCGTCGATCTACGACGCGCTGGTGCGGATGGGGCAGCCGTGGTCACTGCGATACCCGCTGATCGACGGCAACGGCAACTTCGGCTCCCCGGGCAACGACCCGCCGGCCGCGATGCGCTACTGCGTGAGCGGCGAGACCCTGGTGCGCCTGGCCGACGGCCGGGACGTCCGGATCGACTCGCTGGCACCCGACGCCACGCCGTCCTCCGAGACGCCGATCGACCTCAAGGTGGCCGGCCTGCTCGGCGACCCGGTGGGCGCGGACGCGTTCTTCCACTCCGGCTCGCACCCCACCCTGCGGGTGCGCACCGAGCGCGGCCACGAGCTGGTCGGTACGCGGAACCACCCGGTGCTGTGCGCCGTGCGCGGCGCCGCCGGTGCGCCGGTGCTGCGCTGGCTGCTGCTCTCCGAGGTGCGGCCGGGCGACCTGATCGCCCGTCAGGACGGCTCCTGGTCCGTCCCGGCGCCGATGCGCAGTGCCGACGTGGTCGACCTGGACGACCCGTCCCGGCTGCTGCCCGCCTCGACGCCGCTGACGGCGTTTTCCTACGCGATGGTGACGAGCGTCACGGACTCGGGTGTTCGGCCGGTCTACAGCGTGCGCGTCGACACCGATGACCACGCCTTCATCACCAACGGCTTCGTCAGCCACAACACCGAGTCGAAGCTCGCGCCGCTCGCCATGGAGATGCTGCGGGACATCGACGAGGACACCGTCGACATGCAGGACAACTACGACGGGCGCGCCAAGGAGCCGACAATCCTGCCGGCCCGGTTCCCCAACCTGCTGGTCAACGGCTCCGAGGGCATCGCGGTCGGGATGGCCACCAAGATCCCGCCGCACAACCTGCGGGAGATCTGCGCGGCCGTGCAGTGGTGCCTGGAGCGCCCGGAGGCGGACGAGGCCACCACGCTGGACGCGCTGGTGGAGATCGTCAAGGGACCGGACTTCCCGACGTACGGCCTGATCGTCGGCCAGCAGGCGATCCAGGACGCCTACCGCACCGGCCGTGGCTCGATCCGGATGCGGGCGGTGGTCGAGGTCGAGGAAGACCCGCGCGGCCGGCCGTGCCTGGTGGTCACCGAACTGCCGTACCAGGTGAACCCGGACAACCTCGCCGAGCGGATCGCCGAGCTGGTCAAGGAGGGGAAGCTCACCGGCATCGCGGACATCCGGGACGAGTCGTCCGGGCGTACCGGGATGCGGTTGATCCTGGTCCTCAAGCGCGACGCGGTCGCCAAGGTCGTGCTGAACAACCTCTACAAGCACACCCAGCTGCAGGACACCTTCGGCGCGAACATGCTGGCGCTGGTCGACGGGGTGCCGCGGACGCTGAACCTGGCCCAGTTCATCCGGTACTACGTCGAGCACCAGATCGAGGTCATCCGCCGGCGGACCGCGTACCGGCTACGCAAGGCCGAGGAGCGCGCGCACATCCTGCGCGGGCTGGTCAAGGCGCTGGACATGCTCGACGAGGTGATCGCGCTGATCCGGCGCTCGCCCACCGTCGACGAGGCGCGGACTGGCCTGATCCAGCTGCTCGACATCGACGACGTGCAGGCCGGGGCCATCCTCGACATGCAGCTGCGCCGGCTGGCGGCCCTGGAGCGGCAGAAGATCGTCGACGAGCTTGCCAAGATCGAGATCGAGATCGCCGACCTCAAGGACATCCTGGCCAAGCCGGAGCGGCAGCGGGCCATCGTCAGCGAGGAGCTGGCCGAGATCGTCAACAAGTACGGCGACGACCGGCGTACGCAGATCATCCCGTTCGACGGCGAGGTCTCGATGGAAGACCTCATCGCCCGCGAGGACGTTGTGGTGACGATCACACGTACGGGATATGCGAAGCGCACGAAGGTCGACATGTACCGCTCGCAGAAACGCGGCGGCAAGGGTGTGAGCGGCGCCTCCCTGCGGCAGGACGACATCGTCAGTCACTTCTTCGTGATCAGCACCCACGCCTGGATCCTGTTCTTCACCAACAAGGGCCGGGTCTATCGGGCCAAGGCGTACGAGCTGCCGGAAGCCAACCGGGTGGCCAAGGGGCAGCACGTCGCCAACCTGCTGGCGTTCCAGCCGGACGAGCACATCGCCCAGGTCATCCAGATCCCGAACTACCAGGTCGCGCCCTACCTTGTGCTGGCCACCAAGAATGGGCTGGTGAAGAAGACCCGGCTCGAGGAATTTGACTCCAACCGCAGCGGTGGCATCATCGCCATCAACCTGCGGGAGGATGACGAGCTGGTGGGCGCCGCGCTGGCCGGACCGGGGAACGACTTGCTGCTGGTGTCGAAGAACGCTCAGGCGATCCGGTTCCACGCGGACGACGAGTCGCTGCGGCCGATGGGCCGGGCCACCTCCGGTGTCATCGGCATGCGCTTCGGCGACAGCGACGAGCTCCTCGCGATGGAGGTGGTCCGGGACGGCATGGACGTTTTGGTGGCGACGAACGGCGGGTATGCGAAACGCACGCCGATCGAGGAATATCCGGTGCAGGGCCGGGGCGGCAAGGGGGTGCTCACCGCGAAGGTCACCGAGCGTCGTGGTGCCCTGGTGGGCGCGCTCGTGATCAGCCCGGATGATGAACTGTTTGCCATCACCAGCAATGGTGGTGTCATCCGGACTCCCGTGAAGCCTGTACGGCGCACGCGGGATCGGAACACAATGGGGGTCAAGCTGATGGACCTCCCAGAAGGTGTAACCATCGTGGCGCTTGCTCGCAATGCCGACGAGCCTGACGAACAGGACTAGTTGATGACGGAGACACAGGCGAAGTCGGGGGTTTCGGGGACCTCGACAACTCCGGTCGGTGAGGAGCCGAACTCCAACGGCACCGACCCGTCCGGACGCGAGGCCGCCGGCCGTGACGGCGCCGGTCGCGCGCCGGTCGCCGCCGACGCCCCGTCGTCCTCGCCCAAGTTCACCCGCGCGCCCGGCATGGCGCCGCCGCCGGGTGAGCCGGGTGTCGCCACGGACGGTCCGTCAGATCCCAACCGCCCGGCAGGTCCGGCCGTGGCGAAGGGCTCGGCGACCGTGCCGATCGTCACCAAGGGTAAGGGCGGCGCGCCTGGGAGCCAGGCCGGCCGCAGCAGCGTGATGCCGCAGGGCAAGCCGGGCACCGCTCCGCCGCGCGGCGGTGAGGGCAAGCGGCCCGGTGCGGCCGGCGGTGCGGCCGCCGTCGGTGCGGCGCGGGTGAGCGAGACAGTACGAGCGGCACGCTCCACGGTCGCCTCGGCGGCCGCCCGGGGCCCGCGCCGAGCTCGGCTGAACCTCAAGCGCATCGACCCGTGGTCGGTGATGAAGTTCTCCTTCGCCGTGTCCGTCGTGCTGTTCATCGTGGTCGTGGTGGCCACCTCGGTGCTCTACCTGGCGCTGGACGCGATGGGCGTCTGGGGCGAAGTCAACCGGAGCCTGGGCGACCTGGTGAACGCCAGCGGCGGCCAGACCACCGGCGGCTTCCGGATCACCGCCTGGGGCGTCATCGGCACCTCAATGCTGGTCGGCGCCGTTAACGTGGTGCTGTTCACGGCTCTGGCCACGCTCGGCGCGTTCATCTACAACGTCTGCGCCGACCTGGTCGGCGGCGTCGAGCTGACCCTCGCCGAACGCGACTGACAGCTCCTCTCGGGGGTGGGTCGACGGCCCGCCCCCGATTTTGGGTGGCGGTGCCCGGTAAGCTAACCTTCGGTGTCGCTGATGCGGGGCTATAGCTCAGTCGGTTAGAGCGCAGAGCTGATAACTCTGAGGTCGCTGGTTCGATTCCAGCTAGCCCCACGGCTGACGGGTAACTGTGTCCGCGGGGAGCGCGGACCGTGGTCATCCGTCATGCTTGTTCCGGGGGCCGAGCCCCCGGAAACCCCGCGGTGTGGTGGTTGCGGGGGTGGGCTCGCTGCCGGGAACGTCGCGGTGCGGGGCGAGGCTGGCTGCCCGGGGAACGCCGCGGTGTGGTGGTAGCCGGAGGCGGGCTCGCTGCCGGAAGCGTCGCGGTGCGGTGGTTGCCGGAGGGGGCTGGCTGCCGGGAACGTCGCGGTGCGGTGGTTGCGCGGTGTGATGGTCGCTTTGGTGTCCGTGGCACGCCGCCGAGTGAGGGGACTTTCATGCTGAAGAAGCTTCTTGTGGTGGTTGGCCTGGTGGGTGCCGCCGCACTCATCGTCAAGCGGGTCAAGGCGTCGAGTGACGAGCGTGCCTTGTGGCATGAGGCCACGACGGCGCCGGATCTGCGCTGAGGTTCCGGGGCCCTAGCTCAACTGGCAGAGCACCGCCTTTGCAAGGCGGGGGTTAGGGGTTCAAGTCCCCTGGGCTCCACCAGCACGAACGCACACCAAGCCGGGATTCTCTGCGCCGCCTGGGTGCTTCGATGGCGGTGCCCCACCACATGCCGGCCGTTCGAGATCGCATGACCGCAGTATGCCTCTGCGTGTTCCGCGGTACGGCTGCAAGGCGGGCCGGCCTGCTCAGCAGCGGCGTCGGAGTGCCGGCGGTCGTGGAAACAGCATGTCGTCTTGTGTATGTGCAGAGGGCGGTGAGGAAACCTCATCGACGGGCCGGCGCTTCGGGGTCTATGGGGGTGACGCGAAGCCCGACCGATCACGCGCGCCGGTTCCGGCGACCTCGTGGCTCAACCGGCGCGCCCGCCTCACCCGTTGACCCCGGCGGTCATCGCCGAGGTGTCGAGCAGCTGCGACAGCGCGGCGAGCGCCGACGGAACGACCCGGTAGTAGACCCAGGTGCCGCGCCGCTCGGAAGCGACCAGCCCGGCGTCGCGCAGCACCTTGAGATGATGCGAGATGGTCGGCGCCGACTGGGTGAACGCGTCAGTCAGCTCGCAGACGCACACCTCGTCACCGGCGCGGGCCGCGATCATCGACAGCAGCCGTAGCCGGGCCGGATCACCGAGCGCCTTGAAGCCCTTGGCCAAGCCGACGGCGACCGTCTCGGTCAATGACTCCGCGACCATCGGCGCGCAGCAGCTCTGCTCGCTCAACGACGGCAGGTCCGGATCTGGCACTCACCTAGTTTGACACTCGTCAAATCAAGATGCAAGATGGAGCTGATTCGACGGGCATCAAATTCCGGGAGGGTTCCGCCATGATCGAGCCTGTGATCATCACCAGCACGCAGACGTGCTGCGGCACCGCCGAAGCCGCCGACCCGGCCGGCGCATGCTGCGATCCCGTCGCCGAAACCGCCGCCGACCCGGCCGGCGCCGGCTGCTGCGGCACCGCGACCGACCTCAGCAGCGGCGACGGCGTCGCCATCCGGGAACAGGTCCGTGCCCGCTACGCCAACGCCGCCACCCACGCCGGGGAGGGCAGCGAGTGTGGCAACGAGCAGCTGTACGCCGACGAAGAGCGCGGCGAGATCCCCGAGGCGGCACTTCGGGCAAGCCTGGGCTGCGGCAACCCGTTGCGGGTGGCCGACCTCAACCCCGGCGAGACAGTCCTGGACCTTGGCTCAGGCGGTGGCATCGACGTGCTGCTCTCGGCACGCCGGGTCGGTCCCACCGGCAAGGCTCATGGCCTGGACATGACCGACGAGATGCTGGAGCTGGCCCGTCGTAACGCCGCCGAGGCCGGCGCTGCGAACGTCGAGTTCCACAAGGGACATATCGAGGACATTCCGCTTCCGGACGGCTCGGTCGACGTGGTGATCTCCAATTGTGTGATCAACCTGTCCGTCGACAAGCCCTCGGTGTTCGCCGAGATGCGCAGGGTGCTGCGGCCCGGCGGCCGGATCGGAATCTCGGACGTCGTCGCTGAAGACCACCTCACGCCGGAGCAGCGTGGCGTGGTCGGCGACTGGTCCGCCTGCATCGCCGGCGCCCTGTCCCGCACCGAGTACATCGACGGCCTCAGCGCCGCGGGCTTCACCGACGTCAGTGTCGAATTCACCGGCGACTACGCCGAGAGCATGCACGCTGCGATCATTCGAGCGCACTTGCCGAGTTCGTAGGGCCCGGAACGCTGCAGCAGCTACAGCCGGGCTGACAAGGCCGTAGCCATGCCGGCACGCCAGGTGGTTCGACACGTCAACGCCTCCCGGCTTGCGTCCGGCGTCGGTGAGCCGTAGCTTACGGTTCGTGGCCACTTACCAAGTGTCCGACGGCTGGGAAGCGCTGGGCGACCCCAGCCGGCTGGCCATCGTGCAGTGTCTGGCGGAGCGCCCGCGTGCTGTCGGTGAACTCGCGCAGGAGTTACCGATCAGCCGGCCTGCGGTCTCGCAGCATCTCAGGGTGCTCAAAGGCGCAGGTCTCGTCACCGACCAGGCGGTCGGAACGCGCCGGGTCTATCGCCTGAATCCGGTCGGCATGGCCGCGCTGCGCGACCAGCTGGAGACGTTCTGGAAGCGGGCGCTGGACGGCTACCAGGACGTCATGAAGCACGAGAAACCGGAGGACAGATGACAGAGACAGCGGCAACGGTGGTGCGCCGGCAGATCGTCGTGCACGCGCCGATCGAGCAGGCGTTCACCGTCTTCACGGATCGCTTCGGCGACTTCAAGCCACCCGAACACAACATGCTGGGCGTCCCGATTGCGGAAACCGTCTTCGAGCCCAAGGTCGGCGGCAACATCTATGACCGCGGTACGGATGGCAGCGAATGTCGCTGGGCTCGCATCCTCGCCTTCGACCCGCCGCACCGTGTCGTGTTCAGCTGGGACATCGGACCCACCTGGCAGGTGGAAACCGACCCGGACCTCACCAGCGAGGTCGAGGTCACCTTCACCGCGGAGGCGCCGGACCGCACCCGCGTCGAGCTGGAGCACCGGCACCTCGACCGGCACGGTTCCGGCTGGGAATCGGTCCGTGACGGCGTTGAACACGACGAGGGATGGCCGCTCTACCTCGACCGGTACGCCGCGCTGTTCGGTGAGGCCCGCTGATGGCCCCGATCAGCACCAGCGTCGAGGTAAACCGCTCGGCCGACGAGGTGTTCGCCTACGCCACCGACCCCACCCGGTTCCGCGAGTGGCAGCAAGGCGTCGTGGAGGGCCGCCTGGAGCCGCACGGCACCCCGGCAGTCGGTACGCGGTGCTACACGACCCGTCGCATCGGCGGCGCGAACCGGCCAAGCGTCTCCGAGATCTCTCACATCAAGCCGCCGGAGACCTGGGGAGTACGAGGCGTCGACGGACCCATCCGGGCGATCGTCGATCTCACCGTGGAGCCGCTGGCCGCGGACCGATCGCGCGTGACCATCTCGGTGGACTTCACCGGCCACGGCATCGGCAAGGTCCTTGTTCCGCTGGTCGTGCGCCGCGAAGCCCGCAAGGAGATGCCGAGCAACCTGACGAACCTGAAGCGACGACTCGAAGCCAGCTGACCCCGCGCGACTTCCTCGCCGGGATCGATCCCGCTTCCGGGTGTCACATCCGCGGCTGCGGCGGTGCTCTGTCAGTGTGGACCAAGACATCCAGCTCGTCGGGCACGTCGCCGCGGCCACGCGAGCCGATCGGAAGGGCGGCGTGGCGGTGTCGACTCCGGCGCGACGAGGGGCCGTCCGAGCCGACCTCGAACAGGTGTTCCGCACCGCCTATCCCCGGGTGGTCGGTGTGGCCGCGCGGGTGCTCGGGTCCCGGGACGAGGCCGAGGACGTGGCCCAGGAGGTGTTCCTGACCTTCGGGCGCTCCTCGGTGCCGGCCGGGGAAGCCACCGGTTGGCTGTCCGTCGCCGCCGCGCACACCGCACTGAATCACCTTCGGACCGGTCGCCGGCGCGCCTCCCGCGAGGAGGCCGCCGGTGACGCCGACGCCGTCAGCCCCGACGTCGCCGACGCCGTCGTGACCCTCGACGAGCGTCGCCGGGTGCGCGCGGCCCTCGCCCGGCTGCCCCGCCGGCAAGCCGTCGCCCTCGTACTGCGGCACAGCGGCCTCAGCTACGCCGAGGTCGCGGCCGCCCTCGATCTGTCACCCGGCAGCGTCGGCACCATCGTGCGACGCGCCGAGCACTCCCTTCGCAAGGAGTTGAATCGTCATGCGCCATCCGACTGACGGCACGCTGCGCCGGCTCCTGGACGAGCCGGCCGGCGTCGCCGACACCGACCGCGAGCACATCGCGAGCTGCCCAACGTGCCGCTCCGCGCTGGCCGCCGCCCGGGAGGACGCGGCACTGGTCGGCGCCGCACTGAACGTACAGGTCACCGCGGACGTCGAGGCCGGCTGGCGGCGGCTGTCCGGCGCGGCGACCGTCGACGAACCTCGGCGGACGGCCGCGGCGACCAGCGTCCCGCGGTGGCGGGCCGCGCTGCGCAGCCCGGTGATCGCCGTCGTCGGTGTCGTTGCGCTCCTCACCGGGGCGAGTGCCGCGGCCGCTGCGGATTGGCTGCAGATCTTCCGCGCCGAGCAGATCGCCCCGGTCACCGCCCCGGAGGCCGACCTGGTGCAGATTCCGGAGCTGTCCGCCTTCGGCGACCTCAAGATCATCGAAGAGATCGACGTACGACGGGTCGCCGGCGTCGCCGCGGCGGAGAAGGCCAGCGGTCTGTCCGTTCCGAGGGTGCGTGATCTGCCGCGTGGCGTCATCGGCGAACCCACCTACTTCGTCGGCGACCGGGCGAGCGCGGTGTTCACCTTCTCGGCCGAGAAGACCGCGCAGACCGTCGCGGCCGCCGGGCAGCCGGCCCAACCGCCACCTCCCGGCCTCGACGGCAGCCAGTTCCGGTTGACCGCCGGCCCCGGCATCGCCGCCGTCTGGTCCGAAGGCCGCCCGGTACCGGCCATGGTGGTGGCGCGCGCGGTGGCACCGACCGCGTACTCCACCGGGGTCCCGTTTGCGACGGCCCGCGACTACCTGCTCTCCCTGGGCGTGGTGCCGGGCAACGTGGCGGCCCAGCTGCGGAGCTTCTCCGGCGACGGGACGACCCTGCCACTGTTCATGGCCGCCGAGGAGATGACCAGCTCCACCGCGGACGTCAACGGGGTATCGGCCACGGTGCTCGCCTCCAAGGACGGTGTGATGGCGGCGGTGGTCTGGGTGGACGACGGCGTCGTGACCGGGGTGGCGGGCTCGCTGAGCGCCGACGAGGTGCTGGCGGTGGCACGGGGCCTGCGGTGGAGCCGATGACCGGGGCCGCGTCGCTGGAGGCCGCCGACCGGCTGCTCGCCGACCTGCCGCCGGCACCCGCCGTGTGGTGCTCCGGCCTGCGCAAACGGTACCGGCGGCAGACCGCGGTCGACGGGGTGTCGTTCACCGTCGACCGCGGCGAGGTGGTGGGCCTGCTCGGGCCCAACGGGGCCGGCAAGACGACCGTGATCAAGATGCTGCTGGGGCTGGTCCGGCCGGATGCCGGCGAGGTGCTGCTGCTCGGGCGCCCGGGCGGCGAGCCACGGGCCCGGGCTCGCGTCGGCTACCTGCCCGAGCTGTTCCGGTATCAGCCGTGGCTCACCGCCGCCGAGGTGCTCGATCTGCACGTCCGGCTCGCCGGCGCTGCGGTGCCGGTCCCGGAGCGGCGCGAGTGCCTGACGCTCGTCGGCCTGGCCGACCGGGCCGGCGACCGGGTGGGCGGTTTCTCCAAGGGCATGCAGCAGCGCCTCGGCCTGGCCGTCGCCCTCGTGGCCCGCCCGGAGCTGGTGATCCTCGACGAGCCGACCAGCGCCCTGGATCCGCTCGGCCGGGCCGACGTCCGCGACCTGCTGCTCGCGCTCAAGAAGCGCCGGGTCGCGGTGCTGCTCAACTCGCACCTCATCGGCGAGGTGGAGCGGGTCTGCGACCGCGTCGTCATCCTGGACAAGGGCCAGGTCGCCGTCGCCGGTAGCCTCCCGGAGCTGCTCGGCCGGCGGGAGTTGCGGCTGCGGCTGGACGGCGTCACCGCGGCGGCGGAGGTCCGGCTCACCGCCGCCGGCCAGCTCAGCCGGAGCGGGAACTCGTACACCGTCACACTGCCTGCCGAGGACGACGCCACCATCGTGCCGGACCTGGTGGCCGACCTGGTCCGCCTCGGGGTACGCGTGCACGCGGTCGAACCCGGGCGGGTCAGCCTCGAGGAGCGGCTGCTGGACATCCTCCGCGCCGGATCCGGCGGCGACGGCCGATGACCGCGCGAATGATCACCCAAACCGTCCGTACCGTCGCGGCGCTCACCCTCAAGGAGGCCGCCCGCCGGCGGGTGCTGCGTTCGCTCGCCGCGCTCACCGTCCTCCTGCTCGCGCTCAGCGCCTGGGGCTTCTCCCGGCTCGACGCGGAGTTCGGCGGGCTCACCAGCGGAGAAGCCCGGCTGGCCGCGGCCACGGTGCTCAACCTGGTGATGTTCGGCCTGAGCCTGATCGCCGCGCTGGGTACGGCGTTCCTGGCCGGCCCCACGCTGGCCGGTGAGGTGGAGTCCGGGACGGCCCTGGCGATGTTGGCCCGGCCGGTCCACCGGTGGGCAGTGCTCGTCGGCAAGTGGCTGGGTCTGGTCGCCTTCGGCAGCGGTTTCGTGGCCGTGTTCGGGTTCGCCCAATTCCTCATCGTCCGGGCCACCGTGGGTTACTGGCCGCCGGACCCGGCGGCCGGCCTGGCGCTGCTCGCGGCGCAGACGGCGACCCTGCTCACCCTCGGGCTGCTGCTGTCCACCGTGATCTCGCCGATGGCGTCGGGCATCGTCGCGGTCGGCCTGTTCGGCGCCACCTGGATCGCCGGGGTGGTCGGCTCGGTCGGCGACGAGCTGGGCAACGAGAGCATGGCCCGGGTCGGCACCGTATCCCGGATGCTGTTGCCGACGGACGGCCTGTGGCGGGGTGCCATGCACGCTATTCAGGACCCGGGCTTGTTCGCGCAGATCGGACCCGAGTTCGGCGACAGCCCGTTCCTGAGCATCGCCCCGCTCACCACCGGTTACCTGGCCTGGGCTGCGCTGTGGGTGGCCCTTGTCCTCGGGCTCGCGGCAGTGGCGGTCCAGCGCCGCGATCTCTGAGCCACCGGTCCGGCGCGGCGTACAAGGCGGCCGATGAAAGAGTCAATGGCCGTTTGGTTGTTGCGCGGATCGCCGCGAACCGACAATATCCACGCGTGGCGATAAGTGCACCCGAGCTGGTGACGACCGGACAGGCGGCAATCCTGCTGCGGTCCTCGCGTGCTCATGTGGTGGACCTCTGTCTGCGTGGGTTGCTCCCCTACGTGCGGGTCGGTGGGCAGCGGCGGATCCGGCGGTCGGACGTGGAGGCGATGATCGAGCCGGGGTTGTCCCGCGACGACATGGCTTCGCTCTGGCTGCATCGGGCGGTGGCCGGCAAGGTGGTGGTCAACCCGCCGGCGCTGCTGGCCGCGGCGGCGATCAATCTGCGCCGGCTGCGGCGGCTGCACCCGGAAGGCCGCGCGTGGGAGTGGCTGGACCGGTGGGAGGCGGTGATCGAGGACGGCGCCGAGGCGGTGCTGGAGGCGCTGACCTCGTCGGCGGAGTACGCGGTGGAGTTGCGCCGCACGTCGCCGTTCGGCGGCGCCCTCTCCGAAGCCGAGCGCCGGACGATCCTCGACGCCTTCGCCGAGAGCCGCCGGGATCACGCCCGGCAGATGCGGCGGGAGCAGTTGGAACAGGTGCTACGCAGCATATGAGTTCCGAACGATCGTCTTCGGGAGGATAGTGAGCCGATCAAGTACGCCCCGCTGACTTGGGGAGGGTGCGATGGCTGATACGGCGGGGAAGCTCAAGTCACTGTTGGAGAACCTTCTGCTGGCGCAGCTGCCGGTGCGGTTGCGAGCCTGGGACGGGTCCGAGACCGGCCCGGCGAACGCCCCGGTTGTGGTCGTCCGCCACCGCCGGGCACTGCGCCGGCTGATGTGGCAGCCCGACCAACTTGGGCTGGCCCGGGCGTACGTGGCCGGCGACATCGACGTCGAGGGCGACTTCTACGAGACACTCAGCCGGTTGGCCGCGCTGATCTGGCGGGTGCCGGAGACCTCCGGTCACCCGATCCGTGCGCTGGCCGGCGATCTGGTACGGCTCGGCGCGATCGGCCCGCCGCCCAAGCCGCCGCCGGAAGAGATCGCGATGACCGGTACGCGGCACAGCCGCCGGCGTGACCGGCAGGCGGTCACTCACCACTACGACGTCGGCAACGAGTTCTACCGGATCGTCCTCGGCCGCAGCATGGTCTATTCCTGTGCGTACTGGACCGACACCGATCCGACGTACGACCTGGCCGACGCGCAGCGCGACAAGCTGGACCTGATCTGCCGCAAGCTCGGCCTGCGGTCGGGCATGCGGATGCTCGACGTCGGGTGCGGCTGGGGCGCACTGGCGCTGCACGCGGCCCAGCGGTACGGCGTGGACGTCGTCGGCATCACTCTCTCCCCCGAGCAGGCCGACTACGCCCGCAAGCTGGTCGCCGAAGCGGGCATGACCGCGCACGTCGAGATCCGCGTGCAGGACTACCGCGACATCGACGACGGCCCGTTCGACGCGATCGCCAGCATCGGGATGGCCGAACATGTCGGCACCGCACCGTACGCCGACTATGCCGCCATCCTGTACCGCCAGCTGAGGTCCGGTGGCCGGCTGCTCAACCACCAGATCGCGGCGATCCGCCCGGCGCCGCGGCCGCCCAAGCACCGGTCGTTCATCGACGCGTACGTGTTTCCGGACGGCGAGCTGGCCCCGCTCGGCACCACGGTCACGCTGCTGGAGAACGCCGGGTTCGAGGTGCATGACGTGCAAGCGCTGCGCGAACACTATGCCCGTACGCTCCGAGTCTGGGTGTCCAACCTGGAAATCGGGTGGTTGCAGGCGGTCCGGCTCACGTCGGCCGGCCGGGCCCGGGTGTGGCGGCTCTACATGGCGGCGTCGGCGCTGGCCTTCGAGCGGGGCCTGATCGGCGTTAACCAGGTGCTGGCGGTGCGGACACACCGGAGCGGACTCAGCACCATGCCGCCGACCCGGACCGCCTGGTAGCGCCCGGCCGGACATGGTGCCGGCCGCGCGTCTATCGATGCAGCCACTCGAGCAGATCGGGTGGTGCCATCCTGGCGGCCCGCCGCAGGTAACGGGCGAATTCGGCGTCGGTCAGCAGGTCGCGGCCGGCGCCGGACCCGCCGCGCCGGAAGAACGCGTCGGCGCTCTTGAGGATCCCGGCCGGGTCCGGCGCCAGCTCGGTGGCCCGGCCGCGCATCCGGTCGAAGCCGGCCGCGTCCACCAGGTCGTCGGTCGGCGGGTCGAGATGCAGGCGGGCGGCGATCCGAGTCATCTCGGCGGCCAGGTCCTTCGACAGGTCAGCGTAGTGCACGAGCAGCACGTTGGGCTGGAGCCGGCGGCGCCACGCGTCGGACAGGTGCCACAGCACGCCGGGCACGGAGTCCATCTCCGCGGCCGGTGACGCGTCCCGGTCGATCCACCGCCTCAGCGACTCGGCGACGGCACCTCGATCGCCACCCGACACCCAGCCGTCGGCGACCGCTTCGTGTCCTCCCGGCGACCGGTTCTGACCGGCGGCCGGTGCCGGCCTGCCGGTGAGCTCGGCCAATCGCTCACGGTTGAGGTTCGCGCCCTGGTGGAACAGCGACACCGCCATGTCCAGCGGGTGCCGGGCCACCACGATGTAGGTGGCGCGCGGGTCGAGCGGGATGCCGTCCAGCGGCGTGTGTGTCTTGATGAACCGGCGATGGCGCTGGGCCTCGAGCCGGGAGTACACCTCCGCGCGCGGCACGATCAGCCAGTCCAGCCAGGGTGACAGGGCGGACAGCGGAGCCGGCAGATCCGGCGAACGGAAGATCAGCAGCGCACAGATCATCTGCATCCAGGTGGTGCCGCTCTTCGACCGGGTGCTGATGACGATATCGCCGTCGCGGAACGGGAAGCCGTCCCAGCGCCCGCTGTCCTCGTCCGATGAGAGGTACCGCATCGGGGAATTGTCGGTGCCGGCGCGGTCAGCCCGCGTGTGAATTTTCGGCCGCGACGGTGGCGACGATCGTGCGACGGCGTTCGACGACGAAGTAGGCGCAGCTCAGGGCGTACCCGAGGGCCAGGCTCAGGGCCACGGCCCGGACCGGGACGGGGATGCCGGCCAGGACCGCCGCGGTCAGCGCACCCGCCGCCCAGGTCGCGAGCAGTGCGGTGTTGACCGTGTCCGGCATGTCCCAGCCGCCCGCCGAGCGTCGGCGGGCCTGCCGCCGGATCTCGTCGAGCAGGCCGTGGGTCATGCCGATGGTCAGCAGGCCGAGCAGGATGGTCGCGAAGATCGAGTGGGTGCGGCCGGTCACGGCGGTGACGGCCGTCGCGCCGGCGAGAAGGGCAAGACCGCTCACCGTGCCGATGCGGGCCGTGCGTCGCTCCTCCACAACCTCTGACACTCGGCAGGATCACGGCCGGCCTGAGGATCCGCGGTGATCTACGACACGTCACATCGCGGATGCGTCGTTCGTCCTCCCGACATGAAGATTCTGCTGACCGGAGCAAGTGGCACCCTGGGGTCCGCGGTCCTGCCGCGGCTGGCCGAGGACGGCCATGACGTGCGGCCGATGAGCCGGCGGCCGCGACCCGGCTGGGTGGTGGCCGACCTCGCCGCCGGATCTGGGCTGACCGAGGCGGTGCGGGACGTGGATGCGGTCGTACACCTGGCGTCCTCGCCGATCCGCACCCGGAAAACCGACGTGGAGGGCACCCGGCGGCTGGTCGCGGCGGCGAAGGCGGCGGGGGTACGCCACGTCGTCTACATCTCGATCATCGGCATCGACCGGGTGCCGTTGCCCTACTACCGGATCAAGCTGGCCGCGGAGGCGGTGATCCGGGCGAGCGGGGTGCCGTTCACGGTGGTGCGGGCAGCGCAGTTCCCCAGTCTGATCGACCTGCTGTTGCGCGGATCCAGCAAGGTCGGGCCGGTGCTGATCGACAAGAACCTGCGCTTCCAGCCGGTCGCGGTCGAAGACGTGGCGGACGTCATCGCCTCGGTGCTCGCCGCCGGCCCGGACAACGGCATCGTCGAGATCGCCGGCCCGCACGTGGCAGCGCTCGGGGATCTGGCGCGCGACTGGCAGCGGGCTCGCGGCTCGCGGGGGCCGGTGTGGCCCATCCGGTGGCCCGGGCGGATCGCGCGAGCGGTCCGGACCGGGGCGCTGACCACCGAAACACGCCCGACCGGCACTCGTACGTGGCTGGACTACCTGGCGGAGAAGTATTAGGTCAGGATTACGGCGTGATGGGAAGCCTGAAGCTTGAACCGGCCGTGACCCGCCTCGACCTGCTTGCCGCACCCGTGGCCGCGGCACTGGAGGTGTGGCCCGCCGAGGCGCCCATCGACGGTGACCAGGTGATGGTGGCACCGATCGACCCGGAGCTGGCCGACACCGCGGCATTCTGCGCCGCCTATGGCGTAGCGATGGACGAGTCGGCCAACTGCGTGGTGGTGGTCGGCCGGCGTGGGGAGATCACCCGATACGCCGCCTGCGTCGTCCTGGCCACCACCAGGGCCGACGTCAACGGGGTGGTGCGCAAGTACCTGGACGTCCGCAAGGCGAGCTTCGCGCCGATGGACGACGCGGTGCGGTTGACCGGGATGGAGTACGGCGGGATCACGCCGATCGGGCTACCCAAGGACTGGACGGTGCTGGTCGATGCGCGGGTGGTGGCGACGCCGCACGTGGTGATCGGTTCCGGGGTGCGGCACAGCAAGATCGCGATCGCCGGGCCGGCCCTCGGGGCGCTGCCGGGGGCTGAGGTCATCGAAGGTCTTGCGCGCGAAGCTTGAGCGGCTTCCGGGTTTCACGTGAAACCCTATCGACCGATGTCGACCGACTCCCGGCGCGCGATCTCGGCGAACGCGGTCCGCAACGTCGCCACCTCCTGGGCACCCTGGACGGCGTACTTCCTGTCGATGACAAACGTCGGCACGCTGGTGATGGCCAGCTCGCGAGCCGTCGCGATGTCGCTCGCGACCGCGTCGGACCCGGCGGTGGAGGCGAGATAGGCCAGCGCGCCGGGCCCGTCCAGCCCGATCGACACGGCAACACGTGCGAGCGCGGCGTGCGAGCCGATGTCGACCCCGTCGGAGAAATGCGCCCGGTGCAGGGCGTCCAGCATGGTGGCCTGCCGGCCCTGCTCAGCTGCCCAGGCGATGAGCCGGTGCGCGTCGAACGTGTTGGCCGCCAGCGCCCGGTCGAAGTTCAGGGCCAACCCGTCCGGGGCGGCGATCGCGGTAACGTGCGCGAACATTCGCTCAGCCTGTTCCCGGCCCCCGAACTTCGCCGCCATGGCCACCTTGATCGGCACGGGCGCCGGCACCGGTGTGGGATCGAGCTGGAAGGCGCGGTACGTCACGGTGACCGGACCGGGATGGCCGTGCAGAGCCTGCTCGAGGCGGTGCTTGCCGATGTAGCACCACGGGCAGACGACGTCCGACCACACCTGGATGTCCATGGTTGCCCTCCATGTGGGGCTATCGAGCGGCGACCTGGTCGCGGACCTGACGCTTGAGCCGGGCCAGGATGGCGGTGCCGCCCCGGACCCGCAGCGGGCTGATCGCCTGGGCCAGGCCCATCCGGGCGTACAGGTCGTCCGGCACGGCCAGGATCTCGTCGGCGTTGGCGTCATCCAGACCCTCGGCCAGGATGCCGGCGAACGCCCGGGTGGTCGGTGCCTCGGGCGGGCAGTCGAACCAGGTCCGCACGGTGTTGTCCGGTCGCACCTCGGCCTTGAGGAAGAACGGCGTCTGGCACTCCGGCACCTGCTCCATGCCGTCGTGGGCGGAGAGTCCGGCCGGCAGGGCGGGCACCGCGTCGGAGAACTCGAGCAGCATCTCGAGAACGACCTCGCGGGGAGCGGAGTTGAACTCGTCGACGATCTCGGCCAGCTTCGGCGGCATGTCGGTCACGCATCGACCCTACGCGCGATCCGTGCCGGCCTCTCGGCATGCGATGTGGGCAGCCTCACTCGGCCGCCGCTGCGGCGGCCGAGGGTGGCGCGGTGGTGGTGGCGCGGTGGTGGTGGCGCGGTGGTGAAGGACGGCGCCGCGGGATTCGGTGGCGGCGCTGTGGAGTGCGCGGCGCTGTGGTGGCGGTGTGCCGGGGTGCGGTGGCGCGTGGCGGTGCGGTGGGTGGCGTGGCGGGAACGCGAAGCCGCGTCAGGCCGGGGTCGACGTGGGCAGCGCAGCCAGGTCGCTCAGCGACACGATGCCGACCAGATTGCGGTCGGCGTCGCAGACCAGCAGGCGGCGGATACCGCGTTCACGCATCACCTGAATCGCCTCGTCCGTGGTCGCCGACTGCTCGATCATGATGAGTTCCCGGCTGGCGATCGACTCGAGCGTGGTGGTCGCTGGCGGCAGCTTATCGGCGACCGCCCTGACCACGATGTCGCGGTCGGTGACCAGGCCGATCATCGTCGGCCCGTGCGTCACGACCAGGCCGCCGACGGACTGGTCGCGCATCACCTGGGCGGCCTCATCGAGGGGGGTGTCGCCGGGCAGGACAACCACTCGCCGGGTCATCACATCGGCAACCGACGCCTTGGCCATGATCACGCCCCTCCGCACCCTCAGAGTCTTCCGGGTACCCGGGGCGATTGCCGGTTACACGCCCGTCATCGACGCCCCCACATCGGTGAGACGAACCTCCCGGCGCTCGCCGGTCCGGCGGTCACGAACCTCGGCGTACCCCTCGGCGAGACGGCGGCCGACCACCACGGTGCGCGGGATACCGATCAGCTCGGCGTCGGTGAACTTCACCCCGGCCGAGACGTTGCCGCGGTCGTCGACGAGCACCCGCAGGCCCGCCTCGACCAGCTCGGCGGCCAAGCCGAGCGCCGCGTCCACCTGACTGTCCTTGCCCGCCGCGACGACGTGCACGTCGACCGGTGCCGCCTCGGCCGGCCAGATCAAGCCGCGTTCGTCGTGGTGCTGCTCGGCGATCGCGGCCACCGCTCGGGAGATGCCGATGCCGTAACAGCCCATGGTGGGCCGCACCGGCTTGCCGTCGGCGCCCAGCACGTCCACCTTGAACGCGTCGGTATACCGGCGCCCGAGCTGGAAGATGTGCCCGACCTCGATGCCGCGCCGCATGGTCAGCGCACCGGCGCCGCACCGCGGGCACGGATCGCCGGCCCGCACGTCGGCCGCCTCGATGGTGCCGTCGGGGGTGAAGTCTCGCCCGGCCACCACCGAGGTGGCGTGCTGGCCGAGTGCGTTCGCGCCGGTCAGCCACGCCGTGCCGGGTGCCACGCGGGGATCGGCCAGGTATCGCACCGAGATGCCCTGCGGGCCGAGGTAACCCTTCACCAGGTCGGGCCGCGCGGCGAAGTCGTCGAACAGGGTGGCCGTGGCCGGGGTCAGCGCCGCATCCAGCCGGCGCAGGTCGACATCGCGGTCGCCGGGCACGCCGATGACCAGCAGTTCATCACCGCGGCCCGGCTGATGCACGGTGACCACCACGTTCTTCAGGGTGTCCGCAGCGGTCCAGTCGGTGCGCCCGTCCAGCGCCCGCTGATTGGCCAGCTCCACCAGGGACCCGATGGTCGGCGTGTCCGGGGTGTCGTGCACGGTCAGCGGGCCGTGCTCCACGTCGGGCACCGGCGGGACCGGCGTGGTGACCGCCTCGGTGTTGGCGGCGTAGTCGCACGCCGTGCAGCCGGCGAACGTGTCCTCGCCGACCTCGGCGACGGCCAGGAACTCCTCCGAGACCGAGCCGCCCATCGCCCCGGACACGGCGGCCACGATCGTGTGCTCGAGACCCAGACGATCGAAGATCCGGCGGTACGCCGTGCGCATCGTCCCGTACGCCGCCACCAGGCCGTCGTCGTCGAGGTCGAACGAGTATGCATCCTTCATCAGGAACTCGCGCCCACGCAGCAGGCCGGCGCGCGGCCGGGCCTCGTCGCGGAACTTCGTCTGCACCTGGAACAGGATCAGCGGATAGTCTCGGTATGAGCTGGTCATGTCCTACACGAGCAGGGTGACCATCTCTTCGTGCGTGGGCGCCAGCAGGTATTCCGCGTCGCGCCGGTCGGTCAGGGTGAAGATGTCGTCGCCGTACGCTGTCCAGCGGCCGCTGATGTCGTACGGCTCTCGCGGCAGTAATGCCGGAAAGCCGACCTCCTGGCCGCCGGCCGCGGCCATCTCCTCGCGCACCACCCGGGTGACCCGGTCGAGCACCAGCTTGCCGAGCGGGAGCCAGGTGTAACCACCCGGGACGGCGCGGCGGATGAACCCGGCGCGCAGCAACAGCCGATGGCTCGGCACCTCCGCGTCCGCCGGCTCCTCACGCAGGGTCTTGAGCAGCAGGGAGGACATTCGCAACAGCATGGGATGACTCTAGGGTTGACCGCATGGCCGTTGCGAACGACATGACGCCCGCGCTGCAGGCGTACGCCCACCCGGAAAAGCTGGTCACCACGGAGTGGCTCGCGCAGCATCTCGGCACGCCCGGACTCGTTGTGGTCGAGTCGGACGAGGACGTGTTGCTGTACGACACCGGGCACATCCCGGGTGCCGTCAAGGTGGACTGGCACCTGGAACTGAACGACCAGCTCACCCGCGACTACCTGGACCCGGCCACGTTCGCCGCGATGTGCCAGGCCAAGGGCATCGGACGCGACGACACGATCGTCTTCTACGGCGACAACTTCAACTGGTGGGCCGCGTACGCCCTCTGGGTGTTCAGTCTGTTCGGGCATGAGGACGTGCGGCTGCTCGACGGCGGCCGGCAGAAGTGGGTGGCCGAGGGCCGGGAGATGACCCGCGAGCGTACGCAGCGGCCGACGGCGCACTATCCGGTGCCGGTCCGCAACGACGTCAACATCCGGGCCTTCCGCGACCAGGTGATGGCGCACATCGCGAGCGGGCGGCCGCTGGTCGACGTGCGGTCGCCGCAGGAGTACACCGGTGAGCTGACTCACATGGCGGCGTACCCGCAGGAGGGCGCGCTGCGCGGTGGGCACATCCCGGGCGCGCTGAGCAAGCCGTGGAAGGCGGCGGCCAACGAGGACGGCACCTTCAAGCCGGCCGACGAGCTGACCAAGATCTACGCCGAGGAGCTGGGGCTCGACCCGGCGGATGACGTGATCGCCTATTGCCGGATCGGCGAGCGGTCCAGCCACACCTGGTTCGTGCTGCACCACCTGCTGGGTTATCCGCAGGTGCGCAACTACGACGGTTCCTGGACCGAGTGGGGAAACCTGGTCCGGGCGCCGATCGCGAAGGGCAGTGAGCCGGGCGGCACCAGTGGCTGAACGATCGTTCAGGGCGGGCTTGACAGCAGGTTAGAGTTGCCACGTGACGGTAGATCAGCAAGAGCGGACCGGTCCGCCCGCCCCACGCCGACGCTCCCGCCGCGACGAGATCCTGGCCATCGCGGTCGGCCTCTTCGCCCAGCGTGGATATCACGGCGTGTCGATGGACGACATCGGCTCGGCGGCCGGGGTGACCGGCCCGGCGCTGTACCACCATTTCGCCGGCAAGGAGGCCATGCTGGCGGCCGCGCTGATCCCGGTCAGCGAGGGCCTGCTGAACGGTGGCCGGGAGCGGGTGGCCCGGCACCCGGACGACGCCCGGTCCGCGCTCGCCGACCTGATCGACTTCCACGTGGAGTTCGCGCTGGAGAACCCCGCGGTGATCGCCCTGCACCTGCACGAGCTGGACCGGCTGCCGGACGAGCCGAAGCGGCAGATCCGCAGGCTGCAGCGGCTGTACGTCGAGGAATGGGTCGGTGTACTGGCGACCTTGCGCCCCGGCCTCGATGCTGGGGAGGCGCGGGTCCTCGCCCACGCGGCGTTCGGCCTGATGAACTCGACCCCGTTCCTGGGGGGCGAGGTGGACCGGCGCCGCCGGGCGGAACTGTTGCGAGAGGCCACCGCGCTGGCCCTCGAAGGCCGATAGGTAGAAAGGTACCCATGATCGACTCACTGCTCATCGCCAACCGGGGCGAGATCGCCCGCCGGATCATCCGGACCACCAAGCGTCTCGGGATCCGGTCGATCGCGATCCACTCCGAGGCGGACGCGGGCCTCCCGTTCGTCAGCGAGGCCGACGAGGCGATCTGCGTGGGACCGGCGAACCCGGCGCAGAGCTACCGCAACACCGAGGCGATCCTGGCCGCGGCCAAGTCGACCGGTGTCCAGGCGGTGCACCCGGGCTACGGCTTCCTCAGTGAGAACGCTGACTTCGCCCGTGCCGTCGAGGCCAACGGCCTGGTCTGGGTCGGACCCGGCGCCGACGCGATCAGCGCGATGGGCGACAAGATCAACGCGCGGAACCTGATGGCCGCGGCCGGCGTGCCGGTCGCGCCCGGCACGCAGGATCCGGCGGCCACCGTCGACGCGGCCCTGGACGCCGCCGCGACCATCGGTTATCCGGTGATGGTCAAGGCCGCGGCCGGTGGCGGCGGGATGGGCATGGCGGTCGCCGAGGACGACACCGCGTTGCGCACCCAGTACGACAAGGTGCGCGGGTTCGCCGAGCGGATGTTCGGCGACGGCTCGGTGCTGATCGAGCGGTACTTCCCCCGGGTACGCCACGTCGAGGTGCAGATCCTCGGGCTGGCCGACGGGCGGGTGGTCGCGCTGAGCGAGCGGGAGTGCTCGGTGCAGCGCCGCAACCAGAAGCTGGTCGAGGAGGCGCCCTCGCCGGCGGTGTCGCCGGAGCTGCGCGAGCGGTTCCTGGCCGCGGCGGCCAAGGCGGGCGAAGCGGTGCACTACCGCAACGCCGGCACCGTCGAGTGCCTGCTCGACCCGACCACCGGCGAGTTCTTCTTCCTGGAGATGAACACGCGGCTGCAGGTGGAGCACCCGATCACCGAGCTGATCCACGGCATCGACCTGGTCGAGCAGCAGCTGCGCATCGCGTCCGGTCTGGCGCCGAACGTCGACTTCGACAGCACCACCGGCCACGCCATCGAACTGCGGGTCAACGCCGAGGACCCGAAGCGGTTCCTGCCCGGCCCGGGCCAGGTGACCGCATGGACCGAGCCGTCCGGTGCGGGGATCCGGGTGGACTCCGGATACGCCGCCGGCACCACCGTCACCCCGTTCTATGACTCGTTGATGGCCAAGCTGATCGTGCACGGCACCGATCGGGCCGACGCGATCGTCAAGGCGCGCGCCGCGGTGGCCGGTTTCGAGATCGCCGGGCCCAAGAACAACCTGCCGTTCTTCGCCGAATTGCTGGAGAACGAAGAGTTCCGCAGCGGCGACTACGACACCGGCATCGTGTCGCGCATGCGCTGAAATGACTTACCGAACGGCCGCATTCGGGTAGCCGTTCGGTGCGATCGGTTTTCCGATTTGTCCGCGTGACCCTGGCTGTCCGGCTTCGTTACCAATATCGAGTGGCCGATATCGGGTCACCGGTCGGAGTCGACGACGAGGGGTGGAGCGATGACGGGGTGGGGGGTCGAGCGCTCGAGGCGCACGCCGCACCCGACGCCGGCGCCACCCGCGGGCGTCTCCGCGCTCATGCCGCCTCCCAGCCAGGGGGCGGAGCGGCGTACGGAGCGCCGCGCCGGACGCACCGGATCCCGGTGGGCTCTGCGCGCTCTCGTCATCGGCGGTCTGGCCGGGGCTGCCTGGCTGCTCACCGGTGTCGCCGCACACGCCGCGGACCGTGCTCCGGCGACCGAGGGGTTGCCGCTGATCGGTGCGGTCGTGGACGGCGACATCGCACCGCCGGCGGTCACCAAGGTTCTCCAGGCGGCCGCCCAGCCGCTGGAATCCGACCGTACGGCGAAGCGCGTCACCTCATCCGTCATGGCCGCTCCGGCCCGGGTGCTGTCCCGGCCGGCCGAGGTGCTGACGGAAGCGCTGGACGAGGTGGCGCCGGAGAAGAACGCGGTCACCCGCGTCGTCCGGGACCTGGCCGGCCCAATCCGCCTCACCGGCGGCCCGGCGGACTCCCGGCAGCCCGCTCCGGTGGCGGCTCCGCCCACCAGGACCCTGTCTCCGGTCACCGATCTGCGGCAGCACGAGCAGGCACCGGACCCCGCGTCCCACCAGGACAAGCGGTCCCACCAGGAGGACAGGTCCGGCGCGGCGGCATCGACACCGGCTGAGGACACCGCGCCGGTCCACGCGGCCGGTGCGCACGGGTCCGTCAGCGAGCGGCACACCACCGTCAGTCACCGGCACCCGGCCACCGTCACGGCGACCTCGCCCGACACGGTCCGGGACGCCCTGCCGGGTGGCGACGGACCTGCGCCTCTGCAGGTGCATTTCGGGGCGATGAGCGGCTCGACCGCCGGGTCGGCAGCTCCGACCGAGGGTGGCTCAGCGGCCGTCCTTCCGGCTGCGTTCGGCGGCGGCCCGGTGGCAGACCACCGGCAGCCGCGCGCGACCGATGTCGAGGCCCGGCGTCACGACGCCGAGGCACCGACCGTCTCACCTGACTGAGTGGGCCGCGGCCTACGCAGGCCGGCTCCCCACACCGCTGGATTCCTTTTCCGTTCGCGTCCGAACGGCGAATCAGAATGCCCCGCTGGGCGCATGTCGACAAAGCGGAGTCAGGTCAGGAAACCAAGCCAGGCACCGCTGCGCCCGAACGCATCTCGTTCCGGAACGTCCAACTAAATAATCACCACCATTCTGCTGACAATTTTCGAAAGGCAACCTTTTTCTTATGAAGACTTGGGTTCGCAAGACTCTGAGCGTGGGCGTCCTGGCCGCCGGCGCGCTGCTCCTCGCTCCGTCCGCCGCGCACGCCGACGTCTCGCAGGAGACCTCCCACAACAACGGCATCCTGAACGGCACCCAGCTCGTCGCACCGGTCAGCGTGCCGGTGAACGTGGTCGGCAACGCGATCGGCGTGGCCGGCGAGGCCGGCGCCGCGGGTGCCGGTTGGAACAAGGGCCGGACCGAGGGCGGCAAGCAGAGCTCCAAGAACAACAACGGGATCCTGAACGGCACCCAGGCGTACCTGCCGGTCAGCGTGCCGGTGAACGTGGTCGGCAACGCGGTCGCCGTGCTGGGTCAGGCCACCGCGATCGGCACCGGCGTGAACGGTAAGCACACCGAGAGCGCCCGCACCGAGAGTGGCCGCGGCGCGGACCAGAGCACGTCCGGCAACAACGGGATCGCCAACGGCACGCAGATCTACTCGCCGATCGACATCCCGATCAACATCTGCGGCAACTCGCTGGCCCTGCTGGGCCAGGCCCACGCTGCGGCGGTCTGCACCAACAAGGGCTTCGGTGAGTCGGGCCGGGCCAACCAGAGCTCCAAGAACAACAACGGGATCGCCAACGGCACCCAGGTCTACGCCCCGGTCAGCCTGCCGGTCAACCTGTCCGGCAACGCGATCGGTGTGCTCGGCGCGGCCAACGCCGCGGCGGCGTCCAGCAACGAGTCGGGTCACGCCGGCGGTGGCATCAAGCAGAGCTCCAAGAACAACAACGGGATCCTGAACGGCACCCAGATTGCGGCGCCGGTGCACGTGCCGGTGAACGTCTGCGGCAACGCGCTGAGCATCCTGGGCGCGAGCAAGGCGGCCGCCAGCTGCTCCAACGGCGGCAACGGCGGCCACCACGGTGGCAACCACAACGGCGGCGACCACGGCACTGACTACAAGCCGGACGCCGGCGGGGACAACTACAGCAGCCCGTCGGGCCACAAGGGCGGCCGGAACGCGGACGCCCGCACCAAGACGACCGAGCAGTCCCCGGTCTCCAGCGTGACCGAGGGTCTGCCCGGCCTCGGTGGCGTCACCCTGCTGGACACGCTGGGCTGACATCGGCGCCAGCGAACAGGTTCGGGTCGCGCCGGTCCCGGGTGCGGCTCGAACCGGCGCCACGCGGCGTCGGCACATAACCGGTGCGTCTCCACAGCGCCGGAGCAAGTAACGGACGGGGGTCTCCGCAGCCGGCGGAGGCTCCCGTCCGTCGTTGTCGCATCGGCCACGATGCGCTACCCTAACGATCGTTCAGCTCACCGAACGTTCGGGAAGGCGGTGTCCGTGGCCATCGACGACGAGGCCCTGGCGCAGGTCCGCAAGCGGGTGCTGGCCGGTGGCGCCGATCGTTACCACGCCGCCAACGCCGCCAAGGGCAAGCTGTTCGCCCGGGAGCGGGTGGCCCTGCTGGTCGACGAGGGATCGTTCGTCGAGGACGGCCTGTACGCCAACAGCCAGGCCGACGGGTTGCCGGCCGACGGTGTGATCACCGGTATCGCCCGGATCGACGGGCGGGACGTGTGCGTGATGGCCAACGACTCCACGGTGAAGGCCGGCTCGTGGGGCGCCCGTACGGTCGAGAAGATCATCCGGATCATCGAGCGGGCGTACGCGACCGGCGTACCGATGATCTACCTGGTGGATTCCGCCGGCGCCCGGATCACCGACCAGGTCGACCTGTTCCCCGGCCGGCGCGGCGCCGGGAAGATCTTCCACAACCAGGTCCGGGCGTCCGGGTCGATCCCGCAGGTCTGCGCGCTGTTCGGGCCGAGCGCGGCGGGCGGGGCGTACATTCCGGCGTTCTGCGACGTGGTCGCCATGGTGGACGGCAACGCGAGCATGTATCTCGGCTCCGACCGGATGGTCGAAATGGTCACCGGGGAGAAGACGACGCTCGAGGCGATGGGCGGTGCGCGGGTGCACTGCGCCGAGTCCGGCGTCGGCCACTTCCTCTGCAAGACCGAGCAGGACGCCCTCGACGTGGTCCGCACCTACCTGTCCTACCTGCCGTCCAACTGGCAGGGGGCGCCGCCCGCGACGGCGGCCAAGGCACCGGCCGATGTGGACATCTCGGCGCTGGTGCCGGCCAGCGAGCGGCAGGCCTTCGACATGCGGCGGTACCTCAAGGGGATCGTCGACGAGGGGTCGTTCTTCGAGATCCAGGCGCTCTGGGCCAGGGAGCTGACGATCGGCTTCGCCCGGCTGAACGGCGAGGTCATCGGCGTGGTGGGCAACAACTCGCTGTTCAAGGGCGGCGTGCTGTTCGTCGACTCGGCCGACAAGGCCACCCGGTTCGTGCAGTTGTGCGACGCGTTCAACGTACCGCTGCTGTTCCTCTGCGACGTGCCCGGCTTCATGGTCGGCTCGGCGGTGGAGAAACAGGGCATCATCCGGCACGGAGCCAAGATGATCACGGCGATCAGCGAGGCGACCGTACCGAAGATCTGTGTGGTCGTACGCAAGGCGTACGGCGCCGGTCTCTACGCGATGGCCGGGCCGGGGTTCGAACCGGACGCGACCATCGCGCTGCCCACCGCCAAGATCGCGGTGATGGGCGCGGAGGCGGCGATCAACGCGGTGTACGCCAACAAGATCGCCGCGTTGCCCGAAGAAGAGCGAGCGGACTTCATCGCCGAGCGGCGTGCCGAGTACGAGCGTGACATCGACGTCATGCGGCTGGCCAGCGAGCTCGTCGTGGACGCCGTCATCCACCCGGCCGACCTGCGCGACGAGCTGGTCCGCCGGTTCGCCGCCGCGCGCGGCAAGGACCGCAGCTTCGCCCGGCGCCGGCACGGCGTCAGTCCGGTGTAAGGAAAGAGGATCGTCATGGTCGACTTCCGGCTCAGCGAGGAGCAGGAGGCGCTGCGTGCCAGCGTGCGCGAGTTCGCGCTGGAGCAGATCGCGCCGGTGATCGGTGAGTACTACGAGAAGCACTCGTTCCCGTACGACATCGTCCGCCAGATGGGCAAGATGGGCCTGTTCGGCCTGCCGTTCCCGGAGGAGCACGGCGGCATGGGCGGCGACTATTTCACGCTCTGCCTGGCGCTGGAGGAGATCGCCCGGGTGGACAGCTCGGTGGCCGCCACCCTGGAGGCCGCGGTCTCCCTCGGCGCCATGCCGATCTACCGGTTCGGCACCGACGAGCAGCGGGCGAAGTGGCTGCCCGCGCTGGTCGCCGGTGAGGCGGTGGCCGGGTTCGGCCTGACCGAGCCGGGCGCCGGTTCGGACGCCGGCGGCACCCGAACCCGCGCCCGATACGACGAGGCCACCGACGAGTGGGTGATCAACGGCACCAAGGCGTTCATCACCAACTCCGGCACCGACATGACCAGCCTGGTGACGGTGACCGCGATGACCGGCACGAATCCCGACGGCAGCAAGGAACTGTCCACCGTCATCGTGCCGTCCGGAACCCCTGGCTTCACCGTCGCGCCGGGATACTCCAAGGTCGGCTGGTGCGCGTCGGACACCCACGAGCTGGCCTTCGACGACGTCCGGGTGCCGGCGGCGAACCTGCTCGGCGAGCGCGGCCGTGGCTTCGCCCAGTTCCTGCGCATCCTGGACGAGGGCCGGATCGCGATCGCCGCGCTGGCCGTCGGGCTGGCCCAGGGCTGCGTGGACGAGTCGGTGAGGTACGCCACCCAGCGCCACGCCTTCGGCCGGCCGATCGGGGACAACCAGGCGATCCAGTTCATGATCGCGGACATGGAGATGCGCGCGCACACGGCGCGGTTGGCGTACTACGACGCGGCGGCCCGGATGCAGCAGGGCGGCGACTTCAAGCGGTACGCGGCCATCGCCAAACTGACCGCCAGCAACGCGGCGATGGAGAACGCCCGGTACGCCACGCAGGTGCACGGCGGCTACGGCTTCATGAACGAGTCCGCGGTCGGCCGCTTCTATCGGGACGCGAAGATCCTGGAGGTCGGTGAGGGCACCTCGGAGGTGCAGCGCATGCTGATCGCCCGCGGCCTCGGGCTCTGATGTCTGATCCCGGACATCTGCCGGTTTGCCCTCGGCAGATATCGACAGGGGTGCCTACTTTCGGGTTATGACGTCTGATCACGGGGCCGGCCGTCCGCGGCCGGGATTCGACGCCATGCTGCGCAGCCACCGAGCACGGGCCCGGCTCACCCAGGAGGAACTGGCCCAGCGGGCCGGCATCGGCGTCCGGACCGTGCGCGACCTGGAACGCGGCCGCGCCTCCCGGCCGCAGCGAACCACTGTGGAACTGCTCGCCGCGGCGCTCGGCCTGACCGGCGCCGAACGGGACCTGTTCCTCGTCGCCGCGCGCGGGCAACCGGTGATCCCCGATCCGGCCTCGGGGTTGCCCGCCGCCGCCGAGCTGATCGGTCGCGACGCGGACATCGCTGAGCTGGTCACGTTGCTCACCACACCGCTACCGGACGGTCCGCGCGGCGTCACCCTGGTCGGCCTGGCCGGGGTGGGCAAAACCGCGCTGGCGCTGGTGGTCGCGAACCGGATCGCCGCCGCGCACCCCGGTGGGACGGCCAGCATGGTGATCACTGACGGGTTCACGCCGGGTGAGATCCTCGCCGGCATCTCGGCGTCGTTCAGGGTCGGCCGGTTCGAGGATCTGCCCGCTCAGTTCGCCGGTCGTTCCGCGGTGCTGATGATCGACGCGGTGGAACGGGCACCGGAGGCGGTGGCCGAGGCATTGTCCCGCCTGCTGGACCGGGTTCCTGCGGTGCGCTTCATCGCCACCGGCCGGCACCCGATCGGCCTGTCCGCGGAACGGATCTGGCCGCTCGCCCCCCTGGTCGCCCCGCCGGAGGGCGCGACACCCCCGCTGGCCGAGTTGATTGCGTTTCCCGCGGTGGCGTTGTTCCTCGATCGGCTGGCCCGGGTACGCCGTGCGCCGGTCGAGCCGGATCAGGCGAGCGCGCTGGCCACGCTGGTCCGCCGGCTCGGCGGCCTGCCGATGGCGATCGAGCTGGCCGCCGCCCGCGGACGTGTACTGACCGTGCCGGAGATCCTCGACCGGTACGGCGATCGGGTGCTCGATCTGACCGGCCGGTCCGGCGAGGTGTCGATGCGGGAGGCGGTGGCGGCCAGTTACCGCCTGCTCGATCCGGCCGAGCAGTACGCCCTGCGCCGGCTCGCGATGTTCCGCCATCGGTGGTCGCTCCCGCTGGCCGAGCGGCTGATCAACGACGGCTCGGACGCCGTGCACCTGCTCGACCGGCTGCTCGAGCTGGGTGTGCTCAGCGTCCGCGGCAACCGCGCGTTCCGGTTCCGGCTGCTCGACGTGATCCGGGACTACGCCGCCGAGCGGGCCGCGGCCGAGGGCGAGCTGAACGCCGGGCGCCGGCGGCACGCCGAGGTGATGGCCGACCTGGCCACCGAGATCGCCCCGCAGCTGATCGGGGCCGGCCTGTCCGATGCGGCGTCCCGGCTGGACGCGGTGACCGGCGATCTGGGAGC
>DASSAL010000370.1:0-6325 GCA_035685405.1 Actinoplanes sp.
GGCGATGCGCGACGAGCCGTTCCTCTATCCCGGTGTGGAGACCGCCCTGATGCGCACGTACCTGGAGCGGGCTCGGGAGGGCGACCGGCCGCCGGCGAAGGCCATCACCGACCGGGAGGAGGAGGTGCTCAAGCTGGTCGCCGAGGGCCACTCCACCAAGGAGATCGCCGAGCTGCTGTTCATCAGCGTCAAGACGGTCGAGCGGCACCGGTCCAACATCCTGCAGAAGCTCGGACTGCGGGACCGGCTGGAGCTGACCCGGTACGCGATCCGGGCCGGCCTGATCGAGCCCTGAGCCCCCGCGGCCCGGCGCGGATATCCGGATGCCGGCCCCGATCGCCTGGCCGGATAGCCTTACACGTGCCATGAGCGCCACATTGATCGCCCGTGACCTCGCCGCCGGGCACGGCGACCGCAGCCTGTTCAGCGGGCTCAACCTGGTGGTCGCACCGGGTGACGTGATCGGCCTGGTCGGCGTGAACGGCGCCGGCAAGACCACGTTGCTGCGCACGCTGGCCGGCCTGGAGGCGCCGCAGGCGGGCACGGTGTCGCTGAGCCCGCCGACCGCGACCGTCGGATACCTGCCGCAGGAACGCGGAACGGGTGCTCCCGGCCATCCGGAGGCCCGGGCGCCGGCCACCGGCGAGACGGTCCGCGACTTCCTGGCCCGGCGGACCGGCGTCGGGCCGGCGCACGCCGCGATGGAGGCGGCCGCACACGACCTGGCCGAGGGCCGGGCCGGTGCCGCCGACGCGTACGCGGTGGCCCTGGAACGCTGGCTCGGCCTGGGCGGCGCCGACCTCGACGAGCGGTCCGGGCAGGTGGCCGCCGACCTCGGCCTGCCGATGGATCTGGACCATCCGATGACCGCGCTGTCCGGCGGTCAGGCGGCCCGGGCCGGCATGGCGTCGCTGCTGCTCAGCCGGTACGACGTGGTGCTGCTCGACGAGCCGACCAACGATCTGGACCTGGATGGACTGCAGCGGCTGGAGGACTTCGTCGCCGGCCTGCGCGCCGGCACCGTGCTGGTCAGCCACGACCGGGAGTTCCTCACCCGGACGGTGACCGAGGTGCTCGAGCTCGACCTGGCCCAGCAGCAGGTCAACCTGTACGGCGGCGGGTACGCGGCCTACCTGGCGGAACGCGAGCGGGCCCGGCAGCACGCGCGCGAGGAGTACGAGGAGTACGCCGAGACGAAGGCGGAGCTGCTGGCCCGGGCCCGGACGCAGCGGGCCTGGATGGAGAAGGGCGTGCGCAACGCCCGGCGCAAGGCCACCGACCCGGACAAGCACATCAAGCACTTCCGCCGCCAGACCAGCGAGAAGCAGGCCGCCAAGGCGCGGCAGACGGAGAAGCTGATCGAGCGCCTCGAGGAGGTGCCGGAGCCGCGCAAGGAGTGGGAGCTGCGGATGGCGATCGCCGCCGCACCCCGGGCCGGCGCGGTGGTGGCGACGATGCGCGACGCGGTCGTGCGCCGCGGGCCGTTCACGCTGGGACCGGTCACCCTGCAGATCGACTGGGGCGACCGGGTGGCGATCACCGGCGCCAACGGCTCGGGCAAGTCCACCCTGCTCGCGGCGCTGCTGGGGCGCCTGCCACTGGCCGAGGGCACCGCGGCGCTGGGGCCGGGCGTGGTGGTCGGCGAGGTGGATCAGGCGCGCCGGCTGTTCGGCGGGGACGAGCCGTTGCTGACCGCCTTCGGGACGGCCATTCCGCGGTTCAGCGACGCCGAGGTGCGTACGGTGCTGGCCAAGTTCGGGCTGCGGGCCGCGCACGTGCTGCGCCCGGCCGGCACGCTGTCGCCCGGCGAACGGACCCGGGCGGCGCTCGCACTGCTGCAGGCGCGCGGGGTCAACCTGCTGGTCCTGGACGAGCCGACCAACCACCTGGACCTGCCGGCCATCGAGCAGCTGGAGTCGGCGCTGGTCACGTTCCCCGGCACGCTGCTGCTGGTCACTCACGACCGCCGGATGCTGGACGCGGTGCCCACCACCCGGCACCTCGAGGTGGCGGGCGGCAAGATCACGGGCTGATCGACAGGACGCCGCTGAGCTCACCCTGGTTGCCGGAGCGGTCCAGGCCGGCCAGGCAGTAGCCGCCCGCGTCCGGTGCGATCACCTTCGCCCCGGTCCGGCCGGTGGAGATCAGGGTCGCCGCCGTGCCGTCGAGGCGGTAGAGCGCCCAGCTGACCGGCTTCGTGGCCCCGGGTTCCCAGTCCAGCTCGACCCCGGCCGGGGTGGCGCGGGCGCCGAGCAGCCGGGGGGCGGACGGTGGGTCGGCGGGCAGCTGCGGCATCACCGGCAGCAGCGCCGGGGTGGCGTAGTGCGCCTGCCGGTAGCGGGTCACCGCGCCCAGCCGGTCGGCCCGGATCTGCTTGGCGCTGAAGTGGACGCTGCCCTGCACCGCGTACTTCTCGTTGAGGTCCAGCTGCCGGGTGAGCTGCGCGGGGTCGCGCCACGGTCCCGGCTCGCCGATGCGGTAGTCGCCCTGCCCGATGTAGAGCTGCACCGCACTGTCCTTGATCAGGTCGTGCCACCAGGGCAGCACCTTGGCGTAGTCGGCCCGGTCGAACCCGATCGCCCAGTACAGCTGCGGCACGATGTAGTCCAGCCAGCCCTCGCGCACCCAGGTGCGGGTGTCCGCGTAGATGGCGTCGTGGCTCTCCAGGCCGCGGGTGGCCGAGCCGGCCGGGTCGGTGGTCCGGTTGCGCCAGATGCCGAACGGGCTGATCCCGAACTTGACCCAGGGCTTGATCTCCTTGATCCGCTGGTGCATCTCGCGGACCAGCTGGTTCACGTTGTCCCGCCGCCAGGCGGCCCGGCTGCTGAACGCCCGCCCGTGCCGGGCGAAGCTGGCGTCGTCCGGGAAGTCCTGCCCGGCCTCCGGGTACGGGTAGAAGAAGTCGTCGAAGTGCACGCCGTCCACGTCGTACTTGCGGACCGCCTCCAGCATCGAGTCCTCGACGAAGCGGCGGGCCTCCGGGTTGCCGGGATCGAAGTACAGCCGGGCCGACTTTCCCTTCGGATACGCGATCGCCCAGTCCCGGTGCGCGCGCAGCGGATGGCCGGGCGCGAGCCTCGTGACGTCGGCGCCCGGCCCGCGGGGTCCCGGTTGCGACCCCCGGTACGGGTTGAACCAGGCGTGGAACTCCAGGTTCCGGGCGTGCGCCTCGGCGACCATGAACGCCATCGGGTCCCAGCCCGGGTCCCGGCCGTCACGCCGGCCGGTCAGCCACTCCGACCAGGGCGCGTACGCCGAGGGCCAGAACGCGTCCCCGCTCGGCCGCACGTGCACGAAGATCGCGTTGTGGTGGTGCCGCACCGCCAGGTCGAGCCAGCCCAGGTACTCCTGCTTGACCTGCGCCTCGGGCAGCCCGGGACGGCTCGGCCAGTCGATGTTGTTGACCGTGGTCAGCCACATGCCGCGCAGCTCCCGGGGGGCCCGCGCCGGCACGCCACCGCACCCGGCCGGGGCGCCGGCGGCCGGCAGCGCCCGCGGTGCGGCCGGTTGCGGATCGTACGTGGCGGCGCGCAGCAGGCCGAACCCGATGGCGGCCAGCGCGATCGCGGCCACGACCAGAACCGCCACCAGCCGGATGGGGGGACGCCGGAGCATGGCACCCAGTGTGCCTCGCCCGTCCGGCGCCGCCCGTAGAGTCCCGGGTGTGACCGTCATCGTGGTGGGTGCGGGCATCGCCGGCCTGGCGTGCGCCCGGGAACTGATCGACGCCGGCGTCCCGGCCCGGGTGCTCGAGCGCGGCCGCGTGGTCGGCGGGCGCCTGGCCAGCAAGCGGTTCGACGATCGGTACGCCGACATCGGCGCCGCTTATCTCACCGCCGACGACCCGGCCTTTCTGGGCCGGCTGGAGAGCTGGCGGATCGCCGGGCTGGCCTATCCGTGGACGGACACCTTCGCGGTGTTCGAGGACGGCCGCCGCACCACCACGGCCGGGCCGGTGCGGTGGCGGGCGCCCGGCGGGCTGCGCAGCCTGGCCGAGGACATGGCCCGCGAGCTGGACGTGACGCTTGGGCACGAGGTCACCGAGGTGCCGCACGCCGAGGCGGTGGTGCTGGCCATGCCCGGCCCGCAGGCCCGGCGGATCACCTCGCTGGACCTCGAGCAGACGTGGTCGCCCGTGCTGACCGCGGTGCTGACCTACCCGCAGCGGTCCTGGCCGGACTTCCACGGCGCCTTCGTCAACGGCCACCCGGTGCTGGCGACCGTCTGCGACGACGGCGACCGCCGCGGTGATCACGCGCCGGTGCTGGTGGCGCATTCCACCGCGGACTTCGCGCGGCCCCGGCTGGGCGATCCGGCGGCGGCCGCCGGGGACCTGGAGTCCGCGGTACGGGATCTGCTCGGACTGCCGCCGGCGGAGTCGGTGCGGGTGCACCGGTGGACCTACGCCCAGCCCGACCCGGTACCCGGCCGGTTCCACCGGCAGGGCCACGTCTATCTGGCCGGTGACGCGTTCGGGAAGCCACGGGTGCAGACCGCCTGGCGATCGGGCGTGGCGGTGGCCCGGGAGATCATCCGCGGCAGGGATCACAACAGGGAGCGGTAGACCGCCATCGTGTCGTCCGCGATGGTGGCCCAGGAGAACTTCTCCACCGCCCGCCGCCGGCCGGCCAGCCCCATCTGCCCCGCCCGCGACGGGTCCCGGACCAGCGTGGTCATGGCCGCCGCCAGGTCGGCGACGAACCGGTCCGGGTCGGTCGGCGTACCCGTACCGTCCTGCATCTGATCGATCGGCACCAGCACGCCGGTCTCGCCGTCGGCGACCACCTCGGGGATGCCGCCGGTGGCGGTGGCCACCACCGCGGTCTCGCAGGCCATCGCCTCCAGGTTGACGATGCCCATCGGCTCGTAGATGGACGGGCAGACGAACACGGTGGCATGCGTGAGCACCTGCACCACCTCGTGCTTGGGCAGCATCTCCTGCACCCAGATCACGCCGAGCTCGTCGCGCGCCGCGCGCAACTGGACGGCCAGGCCCTCCACCTCGGCGGCGATCTCCGCGGTGTCCGGGGCGCCGGCCAGCAGCACGATCTGCGTTTCCTTCGGCACGTCGTGGCAGGCCCGCATCAGGTACGGCAGGCCCTTCTGCCGGGTGATCCGGCCGACGAACACCACGCTCGGGCGGCTCAGGTCGATGCCCAGCCGCTCGATCACGTCGGTGCCGCGGTCCGGCGCGTACTGCCCGGTGTCGATGCCGTTGTAGACCACCCGGATCTTCGACTCGTCCACCGTGGGATACGCGGCAAGCACGTCGCGCCGCATGCCACCGGAGACCGCGATGATCGCGTCGGCGTTCTCGATCGCGGTGCGCTCGCAGAACGAGGACAGGGCGTATCCGCCGCCGAGCTGCTCGGCCTTCCACGGCCGCAGCGGCTCCAGGCTGTGCGTGGTGACCACGTGCGGGACGTCGTGCAGCAGCTTGGCGGTGTGGCCGGCCAGGTTGGCGTACCAGGTGTGGCTGTGCACGATGTCGGTGCCGGCGCTGCCGGCCGCCATCTGCAGATCGACGCCCATGGTGCGCAGGGCGGCGTTGGCGCCGGCCAGTTCGGCGGGTTCGGGGTACGCCGTCACGCCCGATTCGGACCGGGCACCGCCGAAGCAGTGCACCCGCACGTCGGCGAGCCGCCGCAGGTCACGCGCCAGGTATTCGACGTGGACACCGGCGCCGCCGTACACCTCCGGCGGATACTCACGGGTCATCAAATCGACGCGTAGCTCTGTCACCTCCGCAGTCTACGGCCGCCCGGGGCTCAGGCGCCGGGGACCGGACCGAATCCGTCCACCACCACGTCCAGCACCGGCAGTCCGCCGGCCCAGGCCGCCCGGGGCGCCTGCCACTCGATCCGGTACGTCGTCCCGCCCCGGGTGGTGATCCGCTGCAGGACCCGCATCGGCCGGCCGGCCGCGTCCCGGTACGTGTACTCCCACACCGCGTCCGGCGCCACCGGCAGCGTCTGGATCCGGATCCGCCGGTAGCCGGCCTGCCGCACGCCACGCTCGGCGGCGATCAGCCCGGTCATCACGTCGCCGGACGGCGGCGCCCAGGTGCTGATCCGCAGCCGCGCAGCGCCGTCCGGGGCCAGGAACAACAGCGTCCCGGTGCCGTCCGGGACGCGCCGCCAGTCGGCCGGCACGGCCACCCGGAATCCGCCCGGATCCCGCCACCAGACGTACCCGGACGGCAACGCAACGGCCGCCGGCTGCGGCCGGATCAGCACGGGCGCCGCGCCGGCCGGCCCGTCGTCGCGGTGGGCACTGGCCGAGGCGGTCGCCAGCGTGCCGGCCAGCGCCACGACCGCGGTCAGCA
>DASSAL010000371.1:0-3815 GCA_035685405.1 Actinoplanes sp.
TACGGACGCATGGCCCGGTTCTATGACGTGCTGTCGCTGGAGTGGCCGGTCTATCGCGTGGGGCGCGAGCTGGGCATCGAGGCCCTCGGTCTCGGGCCGGGCGACCGGGTGCTGGACCTGGGTTGCGGAACGGGTCTGAGCCTTCCCCTCGTGCGCGCCGCCGTCGGTGCCGGCGGCGCGGTGGTCGGGGTTGACGCCAGTGCGGTCATGGTGCGGCAGGCGCGGGCGCGTGTGACCCGCGCCGGCTGGCGGAACGTCGATGTGCTCCGGGGTGATGCCGCGTTCCCACTGCCGGCCGGGCAACCGTTCGACGCGGTCCTGTGCACGTACGCGCTGAGCGTCATCGGCGACTGGCGGCAGGCGTGGGCACGGGCGTGGGCGGTGCTGCGTCCCGGCGGGCGGGTGACTGTCGTCGATCTGGCCCTTCCGTCGGGACGCTGGCGGGTGATGTCGCCGGCGGCGCGCCTGGCGTGTTTCGCTGGAGGCTCCGATCCGCGGCGGCATCCGTGGACGATGGTCCTTGACCAGGCCGTCGAAGTGTCGCACCTGACCCGGTGGGGCGGCCATGTTCACGTGGTGTCCGGCACCCGCCCGGTCTGAACTCCGCCGCGAGCCGAAGGACTGTTGCCGTGCCTGCGGGCTTCGCACAATGGTGTGGTGACAGCGAAACGAGTCATCGGTGGTCATGCATCCTGCGCCCCGGTATGACGTGCCCGCCGACGATGCACTCCGGCGTGTGCGGGCGTTCGCGGACGGCTTGGCGACTCGCCGTACGATCCGGGAGTTCTCCGATCGCCCGATTCCCGACGGGGTCATCGAGGCCGCCGTGCGGGCCGCGGGCACCGCTCCCAGCGGCGCCAACGTCCAGCCGTGGCGATTCGTGGTGGTGACCGATCCGGGCAAGCGGCGGCGGTTGCGCGCGGCGGCGGAGGCCGAGGAACGTGAGTTCTACGCCCGGCGGGCCTCCACCGAGTGGCTCGATGCGCTCGCGCCGCTGGGTACGGACTGGCGTAAGCCGTTCCTGGAGACCGCGCCGGCCCTGATCGTCGTGTTCGAGGTGCACCGGGGGCCGACGTCGCCCAAGCCGTACTACGTCAAGGAGTCGGTCGGCATCGCCGTCGGGTTCCTCTTGGCCGCGCTGCACGCCGCCGGACTGGCGACCCTGACGCACACCCCGAGCCCGATGCGCTTCCTCAACGAGGTGCTGGCCCGGCCGCGCGAGGAACGCGGGTACGTCGTTATCCCGGTGGGCTATCCGGCCGTCGACGCCGAGGTGCCGGCGATCGAGCGGAAGGCTCTCGACGACATCCTTGTCTGGTCGTGAACCGGCGTTCAGTGCGCGCCACGGGAGCGCGGCGGCCGGTCCGGCCGGGAGCGGGTCAGGTCGTCGAGCAGGCCCTGCACGGCGGCCTCGGCGCGGGTGGCGCACGCGCGAATGTACGTCTCGTCCGCAGCGGCCGCCGGACCGCTGCGGTCGAAGTGCAGCGGCTCACCGACGGCGATGGTGATCCGGGCCGGAAACGGCAGGTACGGCACGGACGGCAGGAACGTCAGCCCCCATGGGACGCTGAGCATCAGTGGCCAGCGGCTCAGCCGCAGCCATCGCCGGGTGCGGAGCACGTGTGCGACGGCGGCACCGTCGTAGAGGACGACGGCGGTGCTGTGTGCGCCGGCGGCGGCGACCGGGACCACCGGCACCCCGCGTGCCACGGCCAATCGGGCGAACCCGATCCGCCCGTCGAACCGCACGCGCCGACGCGCGAACCAGCTCCGGGCGCCGTCGGCGTCGCCGCCGGGGTAGACCAGAACCTTGTCGCCTCGGGCCAGCAGCGCCGCGGCGGTGTCCGGGTCGGCGGGCACCGCGCCCAGGGGCCGCAGCCAGCGGCCGAGGAGTCTGATGCCGAGGTCGTGGGTCATCGCCCACGGGGTGTCCGCCAGGCCGCGGGAGTGGAAGACCGCGGCGCCGAACAGGTAGGTATCGCCGGTGTAGAAGCCGCCGTTGTGGTTGGCGACGTACAGCGCCGGACCGGCTGGGATGTTGTCGAGCCCGTGCACTCGGGCGCGGTGGTAGGGCACGAGGAAGCGCCGTACCCGCCGGGCGGCGCGGGCGATGGCGTGCACGTCCCGGCGGGGCATGCCCGGCTCGGCGGCGCGGCCTCCGGTCGGTCCGATCACGGCCGGGCGGCGGCGCGCAGGGCGGCCAGCAGTGGACGGGTCAGTCGACGCGTGGCGGGCGTGAGCAGGCGAGCCTGAAGCAATTCACCGACCGCGTCGGCAGCGGCGAGGCTGTACGTCGGATAGGGGTGCACCGTGCCGTACAGATCTGTGAGACGGGCCCGGCGTGCCACCAGGGCGGCCAGCTCACCGATGACCTCCCCGGCTGCCGGGGCCACCACGGTGGCGCCGACCAGCCGCCAGGCCGGATCGGCGACCACCGTCGCCCAACCCTCGGTCCGGCCGGCCGCCACCGCACGGTCCACGTCGCGCAGATCCAGGCGACTGATCACCGCGCGCTTCCCCCAGCGGTGACGCGCTTGCGCGGCGCGCAGGCCGACCCGGGCCACCTCCGGGTCGGTGAACACCACGTACGGCATCGCCAGATACCGCATCCGCCGCGGCAGCCAGAACAGGGCGTTGAGCGCGGCCGTGCCGGCCTGGGCCGCGGCGACGTGGGTGAACGGCAGGATGCCGGTGACGTCACCCGCGGCGTAGACCCCGCGGGCGGAGGTACGCATCCGGCCGTCGACCCGCACCGACCCGTCAGCGGCGAGCTCGACACCGGCACGGTCCAGGCCGAGACCGGCGGTACGGGGCCGCCGACCACCGGCCACCAGGATGCGATCGACGGTGACCCGGCCCGGCCGCGACCCGCCCAACTCCACCCGCCATGGCCCGCTTCCGTCCACCCGAAGCACGCTGGTGCCCACCCGGACGTCGGCACCCTCGTCGGCCAGCCGGCCGGCGATCACATTGCCCACCTCCGCGTCCTCCCGGGACAACAGCCGGGGAGCCTGCTCGACCAGGACCACCCGGCTGCCGAGACGGGCGAACGCCTGCCCCAGCTCACACCCCACCGGGCCGCCGCCGAGCACCAGGAGCCGCTCCGGGAGTACGTCGACGTCCCACACCGTGTCGCTGGTCAACGGATCGGCCGCGGCGAGACCGGGAACCGACGGCACGACCGGCTCGGAGCCGACCGCCACCACCACAGCGCGTGCGGTCACCTCGGCGCCGGTGGCCGCCAACCTGACGCGTCGCGGTCCGACGAAGGTTGCCTCGTCAGCCACCACGTTCGCGCCGGCGGCCTGTACGCGGGCAGGCGAGTCGTGCGGCTCGATGACCTCCTGAGCGGCGCGGACGTGCCTCATCACCGCGGCAAGGTCGACGTCAGGAACCACCGGAACAAGGCCCACCCGGTCGGCACGACGCATGCGATGCGCCAGGTCGGCCGCCTCGATCAACGCCTTGCTCGGAACGCAACCGGTCCACAGGCACTCGCCGCCGGTACGATCGCGTTCCACCAGCGTCACCTTGGCGCCGACGCCACCAGCGATCACCGCGGCGACCAACCCCGCCGTACCACCGCCGAGCACCAGCAGGTCCAGATCAGTCATAGAACGCACCCCTACCTGCCGGCACGGCCGACGTCGGCCACGGCACAGGCAGCTTGCGGGCGAGTTCCTCAGCCGCTTCGCCGAGACGGTGACCGTCGTGACCGCCCAGTTCGACCGCGACCGAGCACCTCCGCGACGCTCGACCGGCGCTGCTGGCGTTCACCGTATTCCCGCGCCGTCAGACTGGCCGGCCGGCTCTGT
>DASSAL010000372.1:0-9438 GCA_035685405.1 Actinoplanes sp.
GGCCGCCGCGCCCACCGGCGCCGCCGGGGCGGTCCGACCGCGAGGTGCCGAGCGAGGAACCGCCGCTGCCGATGGACTCGCCGATCACCCCGACGCCCACGGAGTCGCCCGCACCCGAACCGGACCCGAACGCCAGTCCGCTGCCATCTGGCACCGACGCAGTGCAGCACCCGGTCCTGGAGGGCGCGCCCTGCGAACCCGAGGGAGCGCTCGGCCGGACCGTGGACGACGTGGCGCTGCGGTGCGTACGAGGGGAGGACGGCCGCCCGGTCTGGCAGATCAACTCGCAGCGGTGACCGCCTACACTCACCTTCATGGCCGCCGATCCGGGTGGGCCGAAGCGCCATGCCCTCGGGGTGGACTTCGGCACCTCCAACACCGTCGCGGTCGCGCGCTGGCCGGACGGCCGGGCCCGGCCGATCCTGGTGGACGGCTCGCCGCTGCTGCCCTCCGCGGTGTACGCCGAGCCGGACGGCCAGCTGGTGGTCGGCCGGGACGCGGTGCACAGCGCGCGGATCGATCCGGCCCGCTTCGAGCCCAACCCCAAACGCCGGATCGACGACGGTGAGGTGCTGCTCGGCGACCGTGAGCTGCCGGTGTCCGACCTGCTCACCGCGGTGCTGGCCCGGGTGGCCGAGGAGTGGCGCCGGGCGGTCGGCCCGGCACCCACCGATGTCACGCTGACCTGTCCGGCGACCTGGGGTGCCGCGCGCCGCACGCTGCTGGCCGAGGCGGCCGCCCGGGCCGGGCTGGACAACGCCCGGCTGGTCGCCGAACCGGTCGCCGCGGCCACCTACTTCGCCGAGGTGCTGGGCCGGGACGTGCCGATCGGGTCGGTGGTGGTGGTGCACGACTTCGGCGCCGGCACGTTCGACGCCAGCGTGGTGGCCCGCACCTCGGACGGGTTCGAGGTGATGGCCGTCGACGGCCGGGACGACATCGGCGGACTGGACGTCGACGCGGCGATCGTGGACCACTTGGGCACCATGTTCGCCGGCCGACCGGAGTGGCGCCGGCTGACCGAACCGGCCACCGTCGAGGAGCGCCGGGCGCAGCGCCAGCTCTGGGACGACGTGCGGATCGCCAAGGAGCGGTTGTCCCGCGCCCAGGCTGCCGACCTGGTGCTGCCGCTGCTCGACGCCGAGGTGCACCTGACCCGCGACGAACTGGAGAAGCTGGCCCGCCCGGTGCTGGACCAGACCGTCGGTGTCACCCGCGGCCTGATCCGCTGGGCCGAGCTGCCGCCCGGCCGGCTGGCCGGGGTGTTCCTGGTCGGGGGTGCCAGCCGGATCCCGCTGGTGGCCACCATGCTGCATCGTGAGCTGGGCGAGGCACCGGTTGCGATCGAGCAGCCCGAACTGGTGGTGGCCGAGGGCAGCATCCTGGCCGACGCGGCCCTGTTGGCCAGCGAACCGGCCGCCCCCGGACCGACCGCGGAGCTGCGGTTGGTGTCGGCCCAGCGGCCGGAGGACGAGACGGTACGGACTCCCACCGGCCTGCAGCCCGCGGTGGACCCGTGGCCGCACGCCGCGCCTCCGGTGTGGGCGCCGGATCCGGCCGCGACGGTGATCAGGGACCCACCGGTCCGGGCATCCGCGCCGCCGTTCGCCGCCCGGCCGGTGTCGCCGGCACCCCGGCCCGCCGGACAACCGCGCCCGGCGACCCGGCCCGCCGCGCAAACCCGCCCGGCGTCCCGGCCCGTCGCACCTACCCGCGGGGCGAACCCGCCCGCGTCGCCGGCCCGCCCGGCGAGCGCCCCGACCCGGCGCTGGGACGAGTCGGAACTTCCGGGCCCGGTCGCCACGACCCGGCCGGGCAAACCGAAACGGCCGGCGAAACGACCGCCGAAGAAGCGGCGCCGGGGCTGGTTCGTCCGCTTCCTACAGATCCTGCTCAGCATCGCCGTGCTGATCGCCGTACCGCTGGTGGCCATGGTGCTGGCCTACGGCTACGGCAACGGCGAGCCGATCGAGGAGGACATCACCGCCGTCGTCGAGGACGTCGCGCGGCTGGTCGGGCTCTCGCTAAGGTGAACGCGTTTCATGAATATCGACCGGCGGGAGTAGCGGCATGGCGGAGATGATCGAGGGGCACGGCGGCGACCTGGCGCTGGCGGCGCTGCGGGCGTACGGCGTGACGGAGATGTTCACCCTCTCCGGCGGGCACGTGTTCCCGCTGTACGACGCCGCGCACAAGTCCGGCTTCGGCATCTACGACGTGCGGCATGAGCAGTCCGCGGTGTTCGCCGCCGAGGCGGTGGCCAAGCTGCAGCGCCGGCCGGGCCTCGCCGTCCTCACCGCCGGTCCCGGCGTGACCAACGGCATCTCCGGCCTGACCAGCGCCTTCTTCAACGCGTCACCGGTGCTCGTGATGGGCGGCCGGGCACCCGCCTTCCGCTGGGGTGCGGGCAGCCTGCAGGAGATCGACCACGTACCGCTGGTCGCGCCGGTGACCAAGCACGCCGCCACCGTGGGAGAGACCGGCGCGATTCCCGCCGAGGTGGCCCGGGCGCTGACCGCGGCGCTCACCCCACACCGCGGCCCCGCCTTCCTGGACGTCCCGCTGGAGGTGTTGTTCTCCGCCGGCGAGGCCGCAGCGCCGGCGGCTCCCGCCGTACCGGTGATCGAGCCGGACCCGGAGCACGTGAAACGCGCCGCCGCCCTGATCGCCACCGCCGAGCGCCCGGTGGTCATCGCCGGCTCGGACGTCTGGGCCGGCGGTGCGATCGACGCGTTGCGGGCCGCCGCCGAGGCCCTGCAGGTCCCGGTGTTCACCAACGGGATGGGCCGGGGTGCGCTGCCGCCCGGGCATCCGCTGGCCTTCACCAAGGCCCGCCGTCCGGCGTTGAATGAGGCCGACGTGGTCGCGGTGATCGGCACTCCGCTCGACTTCCGGCTCGGCTTCGGCGAGTTCCCGGCCGCCCGGGTCGTGCACATCGTGGACGCACCGGGGCAACGGGCGGCGCACGTGGAAACCGCCGTCTCGCCGGCCGGTGACCTGCGGCAGATCCTCACCGGTCTGGCCGGGTACGCCGGCGAGCGGACCGATCACGCGGACTGGGTCGAGGGACTGCGCACGGCCGAGGACGCCGGCCGGGCCCGCGACGCCGAGGCGATGGCCGCGGACAGCGACCCGATCAAGCCCGCGCGGGTGTACGGCGAACTGCGCAAGGTGCTCGCCGAGGATGCCGTGACGATCGGCGACGGCGGCGACTTCGTCTCGTACGCCGGCCGCTACCTGGAGCCGGCCCGGCCCGGCACCTGGCTGGACCCGGGACCGTACGGCTGCCTCGGCACCGGCATGGGGTACGCGATGGGCGCCCGGGTGACCTTCCCCGATCGGCAGATCTGCGTGCTGATGGGCGACGGCGCGGCCGGCTTCTCGCTGATGGACGTCGAGAGCCTGGCCCGCCAGCAGCTGCCGGTGGTGATCGTGGTCGGCAACAACGGCATCTGGGGACTGGAGAAGCACCCGATGCAGGCGATGTACGGCTACGACGTGGCCGCCGACCTGCAACCCGGGCTGCGGTACGACGACGTGGTCACGGCGCTGGGCGGAGCCGGTGCGACGGTGGAGAAGTCCGCCGACATCGGCCCCGCCCTGGATCGGGCCTTCGCTTCCGGGGTGCCCTACCTGGTCAACGTGCTGACCGACCCGGCGGACGCGTACCCCCGGTCGTCCACCCTGGCCTGACGGGTGACCGCCACCACCACGGTGATCAGCACCAGGGCCACGGAACTCGGCCACCAGGCGGATACCGATGCCAGCGCGCCGGAGGCGTTGAACGAGGCGTGCACGACCGCCACGGCCAGCAGGCTTCCGCCGGTGCCGAGCAGGGTCAGCCCGTACAGATAGCGGGCGAACGGTGCGGTGACGATGAGCACGGTCCAGGTCAGCGCCACGTCCGACGCGCTGGTGCCGGCCAGGCCGTGCTCCTCCCAGGCCAGCGGCAGGTGGATCAGCGCGTACGGAATCGCGGTCAGCAGCGAGCCGCGCAACAGCCCGTGCCGGTCCATCAGCCGGCGCTGGGCGAAGCCGGTCCAGGCGGCCTCCTCCCAGAGGTTGCCCAGCAGCGCGCCGGCGACGAGCGTCAGCAGCAGATAGAACAGCACCTCACGCAGCACGCCGCCGGCCGGGCTGCGCAGGGTGCCGGTCGCGGCGGCCACGGCCAGCGTTCCGGCCGGGAGCGCCAGCACGCCGAACGCCCACCAGCGGATGCCGAACCGCCACCGGGTCAGGCCGGCGAACATCCGCCGGACCGCCGGGCGACCGCCGATCCGGGCGGCCACCAGCGTGCCGGCGCCGAGCAGGAAGACCAGCTCGGCGAGCTTCGCGGGTAGCAGGTCCCAGCCCAGGGCCAGGAATGTGAACTGGACGGCCCAGGTCGGCACGATCGCCAGGATCGCGAAGCTGAGCACCGGGTGTTTTCTCATGCGGTCAGCGTGCGGCGGTGACCCGGCGGTCGTCGTCGGCCCGGATGCCGAAACCGGACGGTCCGCGCGGCGTACGCCTGCAGGCCGACGCGCCCGGCGCTCCGGTTGGTTAGCGTGACCGCATGACCACCCTCCGGACCGCCTGGCGGTCGCTCGACCGGCGGGCCGTGGATGCCGCCCTGGCGGCGCTGCTGCTCGCCCTGATGGTCGGCGAGCTGGCGCTGCGGACGCCCACGCCGGCTGAGGCGGCGAGTTCGCCGGTCGCTTACCTGTGGGCGGTGGTGATCACGGCGCCGATCGCCGTGCATCGGCGGTACCCGGTGGCCGCCGTGCTGGTCGCCGCGGCCGGCATCGTCGGATATGCCGGCGGGCACTTCGTGGCCTTCCCCGGATACGCCGCCTTCGCCATGGTCTTCGTGGTCAGCCTGCACTGCGGCCGGGGCCGCGGCGCGCTCGCCTTCGCGGTCATGTCGGCCGCCGTCGGGATCGCCATCGGCCTGCAGTCCGAGCCGATGGTGACCACCTCGACCTGGATCGTCACCGCGCTGATCCTCACCGTGGCGTGGCTGGGCGGCGACAATCTGCGGGTCCGGCAGCAGCGCTGGGTGGCGTTGCAGGCGCGGGCCGAGCGGCTGGAACAAGACCGCGAGGAACGGGCCCGGCAGGCGGTGGTCGAGGAGCGGCTGCGGATCGCCCGCGAGCTGCACGACGTGGTGGCGCACTCGATGAGCGTGATCGCGGTGCAGGCCGGCGTGGCCCACCACGTCATCGACCGCCGGCCGGAACAGGCCCGGACCGCACTGGCCACAGTGGAGACCACCACCCGTGCGGCGCTGGTCGAGATGCGCCGGCTGCTCGGCGTGCTCCGGCAACCGGACGAGCCGGCCGGCCGCCTCACCCCGGCCCCCGGCCTGGCCGACCTGCCGCGGCTGATCGACCAGTTCGCCGAGGCCGGGCTGAAGGTGAGCCGGTCGGTCGACGGCGTTCCGGGGCCGGTGCCGGACGGGGTCGAGCTGTCCGCCTACCGCATCGTCCAGGAGGGGCTGACCAACGTGTTGCGGCACGGCGGACCGGAGGCCCGGCTGGTGATCTCCCACGAGCCCGGGCAGGTCCGGGTGGCCATCTCCGACGACGGTCCGGGGCGGCCGGCCCGCAACGGCGGGGGTCACGGGCTGATCGGCATGCGGGAACGGGTGGGGATCTTCGGCGGAACGCTCACCGCGGCGCCGCGACCCGGTGGTGGTTTCGATCTCACCGCCACCCTGCCGTTCGAGGTGGCGGCATGATCTCCGTACTGATCGTCGACGACCAGGCGCTGGTGCGGGCCGGGTTCGAGGTGCTGATCGACACCGCCGACGACCTCCGCGTGGTGGGCACCGCGGCGAACGGCGCCGAAGCGGTGGAACTGGCCGTCGCGACCCGGCCGGACGTGGTGCTGATGGACGTCCGGATGCCGGTGATGGACGGCCTGCAGGCCACCGCCGATATCCTCGCCGGGGCGCCACCGGTGCCGCGGGTGCTCATGCTGACCACGTTCGACCTCGACGAGTACGTGTTCGGCGCGCTCCGGGCCGGGGCCAGCGGATTCCTGCTCAAGGACACCCCGCCGGCCGACCTGCTGGCCGGCATCCGGGTCGTGGCCGGCGGTGACGCGCTGCTGTCGCCGAGCATCACCCGGCACCTGATCGAGGAGTTCGTCCGGCGGCCCCAGCCCGGCCGGCCCGCGCCGCCCGGCCTGGACGCGCTGACCGGGCGCGAGGTCGAGGTGCTGGAGCTGGTCGCCCGCGGGCTGTCCAACGCGGAGATCGCGCAGCGGCTCTACGTCAGCCCGGCCACCGCGAAGACGCACGTGGCCCGGCTGCTGATGAAGCTGGACGCCCGGGACCGGACGCAGCTGATCATCGTGGCGTACGAGTCGGGTCTGGTCACGCCCCAGCGGCCGGTGGCCTAGGACCTTTCTCCTCACCGTCGTCCTGCAATTCGTTTTCCAGCTTGTCGAGCAGCTCGCGGTCGCGGCGGGACTGCTCGGTGTTCATCGAGCGCAGGAAATCCGGGTCGTCGTCCGGCGAGGTGGGCCGGGGTGCCGCACGGCGCACCGGCCGGCCCTCCTCCGGCGGCGGCAGCGGCCGGCCGAAGAAGAAGTAGGCGATCGGGCCCAGCACCGGGATCAGCAGGATCACCAGGACCCAGAGCAGACGCGGCATGGTGCGGACCCGCTCGGCCGAGAGCGCGCTGATCAGGCCGAGCACCAGAAGCACCAGCTGCACGGCAGCGAGGAAGACGAACAACCGGACCATGCAGCAATCATGACGCGCCAAGCTGGGAACGGCATGTGTCAGAAAGTGACAACCAGGCCACCGATGATCGCCAGGGTCAGCGTGAGCACCGCGCACCCGATCACGCTGCTCCGCCCCGGTCGCGGCGGACGGGTCCGCAGGCCCGTGGTCCGCCGATAGATGAGCGCGATCGTCATCGCCCAGACCACCATGGTCGCCGCCGCGAGCAGGATGAGCGTCGCCCCGTCGCCGTCGGTGACCGCGGGTCGGACTGCAAGCAGGGCGACGACGGTGACACTCAGGCCGGTGCGCCGCCAGGCCAGCCTGGTGCGCTCGGCGGCGGCCCCGGAGTCGGTCATCCGGCGGCTCAGATCAGCACGGCGACGACGAGCAGCACCGCGCCGATCGCCACCACCACGGCCAGCACCGCGGGGAACCGGGACCGGGGCAGGTCCTGCCGGAGCCGCATCGCCCGTTCGGTGCGGGCCCAATGGTCGACCGCGCGGAGCGCCACCACCGCGCCGAGCACCAGGAGGGCGACCGCGATGCCCTCGCGCAGGTAGGTGATGGACAGCGGGCGCAGGAACTGGGCGCAGGCCAGGCCGCCGGCGATCAACGCCAGGCCGGTGCGGATCCACGCCAGGAAGGTGCGCTCGTTGGCCAGCGAGAACCGGTAGTCGGGCGTTTCGCCGACCCGGTCCGGGTCCAGCCACTGTCTGATCACGCGACGATTATCGACCACAGGCCGCGGACGGCGTCGCGGACGCAGGCCTCCCGCGATCGGCCGCAGGGGCAGTACGGGCTGTCCAGGGCACCACGGCGGTGCACCATCTCACGTCCATCCACGGGGCGCCGTAGGAGAGGATGGGATGGGTGCGGGCTCAGCCCGTACCGTACGGAGAATTGGCCGGACGCGTCGCACCACCCCCTCGCTGTCGACGATAGCGATCATGGCGCCGCCACGGGTGAGGTGTGTCACTCTCGGTGGCCGCCATGTCTAAGCTACTGGCGGGTAACCTCGGGAGAGGTCGGCTGCAACGGAGCGTTCACAACAGGAGGGTCGTCAAAGCGCGATGAACATCGTCGTACTGGTGAAGCAGGTGCCCGACTCCGGTGCCGAGCGCGCCCTGAGTCCGACGGACAACACCGTCGAGCGCGGCTCGGCGAACAATGTGATCAACGAGATGGACGAGTACGCCATCGAGGAGGCACTGAAGCTCAAGGAGGCGCTGGGCGGCGAGGTGACGGTCCTGACGATGGGTCCGCAGCAGGCCTCCGAGTCGATCCGCAAGGCGCTGTCGATGGGGCCGGACAAGGCGGTGCACATCTCCGACGACGCGCTGCACGGCTCGTGTGCGGTGGCCACCTCCAAGGTGCTGGCGGCCGCGCTGGGCACGCTGAACGCCGATCTGATCCTGTGCGGTGCCGAGTCCACCGACGGGCGGGTGCAGGTGATGCCGCACATGCTGGCCGAGCGGCTCGGGGTGGCGGCGCTGACCGGCGCGCGGAAGCTGACCGTGGACGGCATCACGCTCACGGTGGAACGGCAGACCGAGGAGGGCTACGAGGTAGTCACCGCCTCGACGCCGGCGGTGGTGAGTGTGTGGGACACCATCAACGAGCCGAGGTACCCGTCGTTCAAGGGCATCATGGCGGCGAAGAAGAAGCCGGTGCAGACGCTGACGCTGGCCGATCTGGGGATCCCGGCCGGTGAGGTGGGCTTCGACGGGGCGACCAGCGCGGTGGTCGAGTTCAGCAAGCGGCCGCCACGGTCCGGCGGGCAGAAGGTCACCGATGAGGGCGACGGCGGCGTGAAGCTGGTCGAGTTCCTCGCGTCCGAGAAGTTCGTATGAGGGGAACGGGTATGGCTGAGGTTCTGGTAGTCGTCGACGCCACCCGGGAGTTCGGCGTCAAGAAGGTCACGCTCGAGATGCTGACCATCGCGCGTGGCCTGGGCGAGGTGTCCGCTGTGGTGTTCGGCGCGGCCGGCGCGGCCGAGCAACTCGCCGGTCCGCTCGGTGAGTACGGCGCGTCGAAGATCTACGCCGGTGAGGGCGAGGACGTCGACGGTTATCTGGTGGCGCCCAAAGCGACCCTGCTGGCCGAGCTGGTCCGGCGGGTGCAGCCGGCCGCGGTGCTGCTGGGTTCCACGCAGGAGGGCAAGGAGATCGCCGGCCGGCTGGCGGTGAAGCTGGACAACGGCCTGCTCACCGACGCGGTGGAGGTGGCCGCGGACGGCACCGCGACCCAGGTGGTGTTCGCCGGATCCACCATCGTCACCGCCAAGGTCACCAAGGGGCTGCCGATCGTCACCATTCGCCCCAACTCGGTGACTCCGGAGCCGGCGCCCGCGTCGCCGCAGGTGGAACAGCTGGCCGTCGCCGTCGGCGACAACGACAAGCTGGCCAAGGTGGTCGAGCGGGTGGCCGAGCAGAAGGGCTCCCGCCCGGAACTGACCGAGGCGTCGATCGTGGTGTCCGGCGGCCGCGGTGTCGGCAACGCGGACAATTTCAAGCTGGTCGAGGAGATGGCCGACCTGCTCGGCGGTGCGGTGGGCGCGTCCCGGGCCGCGGTCGATTCCGGTTACTACCCGCACCAGTTCCAGGTCGGGCAGACCGGAAAGACCGTGTCCCCGCAGCTCTACGTGGCGCTGGGCATCTCCGGGGCGATCCAGCACCGGGCCGGCATGCAGACCAGCAAGACCATCGTCGCGGTCAACAAGGATCCGG
>DASSAL010000373.1:0-12908 GCA_035685405.1 Actinoplanes sp.
GAGCTCAGGTGCACCTCGTAGATGCTCATCGGCTCCTGGTGCGGCTGGCGCTTCGCGCGGGCCGCCATCCACTCGGCGTCCTGCCACTCGTACGTCGACTCGTAGACCACCGATGCGGTGGCCGGCGGCACCTCGGTGTGCTGGGCCAGCGGGTCGGCCTTCTCCCGCCACACCCGGTCCCGGCCCAGGATCTTGAATTTGTACCGGGTGCCGACGCGGGCGTTCGGGACGTACAGCTCCCACACGCCGCTGGAGCCGAGCGACCGCATCGGCCAGCCGTCGTACGGTCCCCAGCCGGCGAAGTCACCGATCAGCTGGACGCCGTGCGCGCTGGGCGCCCACACCGCGAACGCCACCCCGCTGCCCTTCGGCCGCGCGCCCAGCACCGTCCACAGCTTCTCGTGCCGGCCCTCGCCGATCAGGTGCAGGTCCAGCTCACCCAGGGTGGGCAGGTGCCGGTACGGGTCGTCGCACTCCACCCCGTCCACGTCCAGCCGGTAGTCGAGCACCGTGCCGGCCACCTCGGCGGCGAAGATGCCGTCCGGGTGCACCTTGACCATCGGCAGCTTGTCGCCGTCGTGCAGCAGCACGACGTTCTTGGCGCCCTTGCGCAGCGTCCGGACGACGGTCTTGCCGCCGGACGGGTGGGCCCCCAGGATGCTGTGCGGGTCGTGGGTCTGGCCGGCGACCACGCTGTCCATGGCACGCGGATCGGCCGCATAGGACGGTACGGTGTCCTGCCCGGTCATCGGATTCCTCCCGAGGTTTGTCAGCCGACGAGCCGGGAGATCGACCGCAGCGGGATGCGCAGCCATCCGGGCCGGTGCCGGGCTTCGTATGCGGCCTCGTAGACCGCCTTGTCCAGCTCGTACGCCGCGAGCAGCGCACCGTGATCACGCGGGTCCACGCCGGCGCCGTGTGCGTAACCGTCGCAGAACGCGGCGCGGTTGCGGTCCACCCACTCACGCGCCCGGCGGGCCAGGTGCTCCTCGTCGTCATCGGACTCCACCAGCAGCTGGTACGCCGCGTATTCGTACGACCGCAGCATGCCGGCCACATCGCGCAGCGGCGAGTCGGGCAGCCGGCGTTCGGCCAGCGGCTGGCCCGGCTCACCCTCGAAGTCGATCAGCAGCCACGCGGCCGGCGTCCGCAGCACCTGGCCCAGGTGCAGGTCGCCGTGCACCCGCTGGACGGTCACCTGCTCGCCGGTGAGCGCGCGGTACCGCGCCTCGATGGCCGGCGCCACCGCCTGCAGCTCGGGCACCGCGGCGGCGGACCTGGCCAGCCGGGCCACCACCGCGTCCACCGGGAACGGCGCCGGGCCGGCCCCCAGCTCTCCGGCGAGCGTCTTGTGCACCGACGCGACCGCCTCGCCCAGCCGGTACGACTCGCCCTGGAAGTCGCCGCCCACCTCGTCGGCGTGCAGCTCGGCGTCCTCGGCGAACAGGTCCCGGGCGCTGGCGGTGGCCATCGCCCAGCCCTCGGCGGAGTTCACCGCGTACTGGGTCACCATGCCCAGCGGCGCCGGCTCACCGCCCGCCACCGACTCGAACGAGCCGAGCAGCTTCGCCACGTGCGGGTTGCCGGCCCGGCCGAGCACCCGGTTCAGCTCGATGTCCGGGTTGATGCCGGTGGCCACCCGCCGGAAGATCTTCAGGATCGCCTGGTCCTCGAAGACCACGCTGGTGTTGGTCTGCTCGGTCTCGGCCACCCGGGGCGCGGCGCCGACCGGCAGGTCGGCGTCCGGCTCACCGAGGAAGACCAGGTCACCGACGGCCTGCGAGCCGGCGATCAGCGACAGCAGGTGCTGCATCGCGCCCGGGTCGTACAGCGCGTCGTACCCGGTCCGATCGCCGTCGGTGCCGATGGTGGCCACCGTGCTGTATTCGAAGATCGGCCCGGAGTCCCAGGCCACCAGGATCTGGTAACGCTCCGAGCTGCCGTCGGTGTACGACACGTCGAGCAGCACCAGCTCGAGGTCGTCGCGCAGCGTGGTCACCGACCCCGGCTTGCACTCGGCCAGGGTGCGGCCGCGGCCGGCGTACCAGCGTTGCTGCGGCAGCCAATCGGCGTAGGGCAGCGTCATTGCTTCTCCTCCGACCCGCAGAGCTGGAACCAGTAGAAACCGTGCCCGGGCAGGGTCAGCAGATAGGGCAGGTGCCCGATGCGCGGGAAGTTCACGTGCCCGGTCAGCTCCACCGGGGTGTACCCGGCCCAGTGCTGCAGGTTCAGTTCGATCGGCTGCGGGAAGCGGGACAGGTTGTTCACGCAGAGCACCACGTCGTCGTCGCACTCCCGCAAGAAGGCGAGCACCGACGGGTTGGAACCACCCAGCTCGCGGAACGTGCCGACGGCGAACGCCTCGTGCCGGCGGCGCACCGCCAGCATGGTGCGGGTCCAGTTCAGCAGCGAGGTGTGGCTGTCCCGCTGGGCCTCCACGTTGACCGCCTGGTACCCGTACACCGGGTCCTGGTTGACCGGCAGGTAGAGCCGGCCCGGGTTGGCGGTGGAGAAGCCGGCGTTGCGGTCCGGGGTCCACTGCATCGGGGTACGCACGCCGTCGCGGTCACCGAGCCAGATGTTGTCGCCCATGCCGATCTCGTCGCCGTAGTACAGCACCGGCGAGCCGGGCAGCGAGAGCAGCAGCGCGGTGAACAGCTCGATCTGGTTGCGGTCGTTCTCCAGCAGCGGGGCCAGCCGCCGCCGGATGCCGACGTTCGCCTTCATCCGCGGGTCCTTGGCGTACTCCGCGTACATGTAGTCGCGTTCCTCGTCGGTCACCATCTCGAGCGTCAGCTCGTCGTGGTTGCGCAGGAAGATGCCCCACTGGCAGTTGTCCGGGATGGCCGGCGTCTGGGCCAGGATCTCGGAGATCGGGAACCGGGACTCCCGGCGCACCGCCATGAAGATGCGCGGCATCAGCGGGAAGTGGAACGCCATGTGGCATTCGTCGCCGCCGGTGTCCGGGTCGCCGAAGTACTCGACCACGTCGGCCGGCCACTGGTTCGCCTCGGCCAGCAGCACCCGGCCCGGGAACTCGTCGTCGATCACCTTGCGGCAGTGCCTGAGGAAGGCGTGTGTCTCGGCCAGGTTCTCGCCGTTGGTGCCCTCCCGTTCGTACAGGTACGGCACCGCGTCCAGGCGGAACCCGTCGATGCCCAGGTCCAGCCAGAACCGCAGCACGTCCAGCATGGCGTTCTGCACGGCCGGGTTGTCGTAGTTGAGATCCGGCTGGTGGGCGAAGAACCGGTGCCAGTAGAACTGCCGGCGCACCGGGTCGAACGTCCAGTTCGACTCCTCGGTGTCGACGAAGATGATCCGGGCGTCCGGATACCTGTCGCTGCTGTCGCTCCACACGTAGAAGTCGCCGTACGGGCCCTCCGGGTCCCGCCGCGACTCCTGGAACCAGGGGTGCTGGTCGGAGGTGTGGTTCATGACCAGGTCGGTGATCACCCGGATGCCGCGCTTGTGCGCCGCGTCCAGCAGGGCCACGAAGTCGTCCACCGTGCCGAACTCCGGCAGCACCTTGTAGAAGTCGCGGATGTCGTACCCGCCGTCGCGCAGCGGGGAGTCGTAGAACGGCGGCAGCCACAGGCAGTCGACGCCCAGCCATTGCAGGTAGTCCAGGCGCTCGATCAGGCCGCGCAGGTCGCCGGAGCCGTCCGTCCCGGAGTCGTAGAACGCCCGCACCAGCACCTCGTAGAACACCGCGCGCTGGAACCAGGTGCGGTCGGCGGGCAGGGACCGCGCATGCGCGAAGTCACCGGCCGTCGGATGCTCGACCACACCCGCCTCGACGTGGCTGCCCTGTGTCGGATCGTGATCATGGGCCGGATCGTGTCCGTGATCGCTGGTCAGGTCCATTGTTTCCCCACCTACCCCACCCGCAGGAACTGAATCGCCTAGCCGCGCGGCTGTACCACGAAGACATGCGCCGGTTCGAGGTACGGGTCGATGCGGACCGCGTTGTGCTGGCCCCAGTCGTACGTCGCTCCGGTGATCTGGTCGGTGACCGTGAACCGGTCGTGCCAGTCCATGCCCAGCGCCGGCATGTCCAGCGTGGTGTTCCCCCATTGCACGCTTGTTGAGTCGAACGAGCAGATCACCAGGACGGTGTTGCCGCTCTCCGGATCTCTCTTGGAGAAACACAGCAGCGTGTCGTTGTCGATCGGGTGGAACACCAGGTTGCGCAGCCAGTGCAGGGCCGGATTGTCGCGGCGGACCTGGTTCAGCCGGGCGATGAACGGTGCCAGGGTCCGGCCGGACCGCTCGGCCGCCGCCCAGTCGCGCGGCTTCAGCTCGAACTTCTCGTTGTCGATGTACTCCTCGGCGCCCGGCCGGGGCACGTGCTCGAAGAGCTCCAGCCCGGAATACATGCCCCAGGACGGCGAGAGCATGCTGGCCAGCACCAGGCGGATCTTGAACATCGGCGGCCCGCCGTGGGTGAGGTGCGGCGGCAGGATGTCCGGGGTGTTGGGCCAGAAGTTCGGCCGCATCCAGTCCGCCGAGGCGAGCAGGTCGGTCAGGTACTGCCGCATCTCGGCGGCCGTGGTGCGCCAGGTGAAGTAGGTGTACGACTGGGTGAAGCCGATCTTGCCCAGGCCGTTCATCATGGCCGGCCGGGTGAACGCCTCGGCCAGGAACAGCACGTCCGGATCGGTCTCCTTGACCTTGGCGATCAGCCACTGCCAGAAGTTCAGCGCCTTGGTGTGCGGGTTGTCCACGCGGAACACCCGCACCCCCTGGGCCACCCAGTGCAGGACCACGCGGAGCACTTCCTCGCGCAGGCCCTTCATGTCGTTGTCCCAGTTCAGCGGATAGATGTCCTGGTATTTCTTGGGCGGGTTCTCGGCGTACGCGACGGACCCGTCGGCGCGCGCGGTGAACCACTCGGGGTGGTCGCGGACCCACGGGTGGTCCGGCGCGCACTGCAGCGCCAGATCCATGGCGACCTCCAGGCCGTTGTCCTCGGCGGCCCGTACGAAGTCGCGGAAGTCCGCCAACGTGCCCAGTTGCGGGTGGATCGCGTCGTGGCCGCCCTCGTCCGAGCCGATCGCCCACGGCGAGCCGACGTCCACCGGGCGGGCCACCAGGGTGTTGTTGCGACCCTTGCGGTTGACCTTGCCGATCGGGTGGATCGGCGGCAGGTAGACGATGTCGAAGTTCATCGCCGCGATGGCCGGCAGCCGGGACTGCGCGGTCCGGAACGTGCCGTGCTTGATCGGGACGGCCTCCGGACCGACCTCGGCACCCTCGGAGCGCGGGAAGAACTCGTACCACGCGGAGAACAGCGCCCGCTTGCGGTCCACCCAGATCGCGTACGACCTCGTGGTGGTCACGTACTGCCGGACCGGGTGGTCCCAGAGCAGCTCCTGCAGTTCCAGGGCGGGGGAGACCCGGTTGAACAGGGTCCGCTGCTCGTCGCGCAGCGCGGCGGCCGCCTCCCGGACCCGGTCCTGGTCCAGCTCCGGGACGATCTTGGCCGCCAGGTCCAGCACCTCGGCACCCTCGGCGATGTCGTTGGCCAGATCCTCCAGCCCCTGACCGGCGCCGATCTTCTTCACCACCGCGTCACGCCAGGTGAGGTAGGGATCGTCGAACGCCTCGACGGTGAACGTCCACCGGCCGACCGCGTCCGGCCTGATCACCGCGTGCCACCTGTCCAGCCCCGGCGTGCCGGGACGCATCCGGGTGAACGGCATGGACCGGCCGTCCGGGCCGTGCCATACCACGTTCACGCCGAGCGCGTGATGTCCTTCGCGATAGGACACCGCCGAGACCGGAACCAGCTCGCCGACCACCGCCTTGGCGGGGTAGCGCCCGCACGACACCGACGGCGTGACGTCTTCGATGGGAAAGCGACCGGTCATGATCTCCACCGTAGTCAGATAGGCCTGGCCGGGCTCGGCGACCGGCGAATACAGCCGCCATCAACCAGAACTTCTCCGTAGTGGAGCGCTCGCCAACGGTGCCGACCCGATACCGCTCAACCTACCGGAGCGCGGGCCGCCCGGCGCGGCGAGGCGCGCCCGCCGGCCGCCACCGTTGCGGGCCGGTTGCCGTGCGGTGCCATCGGCGTGCCGCTCCTCATCCTCCGGCGGCGGCAACCGACCGGTGAGGCGTACGCGGGCCGACCGGCGCGCCGACCCGAGGGGAATGGCCGTGGCCGGACCGTCCGCCGACCTGTCGCCGGTGATCGCCGCCAGCACGCACTGGCTGGCCCGCGCCTACCCGCCGGCCGCCGCCGACCCGGTCGCGTACACCCTGGCCGAGCTGCAGGCCAGGCAGGCCGTCACGGTGGCCGCATGGTTGCGCTATCCGACGCCGATGGACGCCGCGCTGGTGGCCGTCGCCGGCCCGGGCGGCTCGGCGGTGCTGGACTGGCGGGCCGGTTCGGAACCGGACGACGAGCTGGCCGAGGACGAGGGCTGGCGCACCTGGGTGGACGAGGTGGTGGTCAGCTGGGCCGCCTGCCTGCTGGCCGCCCCCGCGCTGGCCGTGCGGGCAGTGGACGCGGTGGCCGCTGCCGTGCCGCCGGGCGCGGACGCCGACCCGCGGCCGCGCCCGCAGCCGCGCCGCCCGGGCGGGTTGCCCAGCGAGTTCCGCCGGCTCACCACCCCGGACCCGCGCGATCAGCAGGCCGCGGTGCTGCTGCGCCACCCGGATCTGCTGGAGCCGGTCGCGTCGATGCACCGCAACGACCTGCACTACCTGCTCGGCGTCGACGTCCTCAGCGGCTGACCCCCGGGCGCCGTCAGTCGTCGGCCAGGCGGGCCGGGAAGCCGCCGGTGGCGATCGGGCCCCAGCCGTCGAGGGTGATCCGGATGAGCGACTTACCCTGGTCCTGCATCGCCCGGCGGTATTCGGCCCAGTCCGGGTGCTCGCCGGAGATCACCCGGTAGTACTCCACCAGCGGCTCCAGCGCGGCCGGCAGGTCGAGCACCTCGGCGGCGCCGTCCACCTGCACCCACGGGCCGTTCCACTCGTCGGACAGCACGCACACCGAGACCTGCGGACGGCGCCGGATGTTGTGCACCTTGGCCCGTTCCGGATAGGTGGAGATGACGATGCGGCCCTCGGCGTCCACCCCGCAGGTGTTGGGTGAGGCCTGCGGCCGGCCGTCGCTCCGAGTGGTGATCAGGATCGCGTGGTGCCGCGGGCGCAGGAACTCCAGCACCTGCTCCCGGTCGACCCGGGTGTTCGTCGCGATGGTGCGTGGCATGCGTCGACCCTAGCGGTGGCCGGCCGCGTCGGCCTCCACCGCGATCGGGCCGGGGTGGCCGCCGGCCTGCTCCGCGGTGACCGCGGCGCCGATGATGCCGGCGTTGTTCAGCAGCGTCGCCGGGACCATCGGGGTGCGGATGTCGATCAGCGGGAAGAACCTGTCGGACTTCTTGCTGACCCCGCCGCCGATGATGAACAGCCGCGGCGACAGCAACATCTCCACGTGCCGCAGATACCGCTGGACCCGCGGGGCCCACTGGTCCCAGCTCAGGTCCTCCTGCTCGCGGGCCCGGTCGGCGGCGGACAGCTCGGCGTCCTGGCCGTCCAGCTCCAGGTGCCCGAACTCGGTGTTGGGGATCAGCTTGCCGTCCATGAACAACGCGCTGCCGATGCCGGTGCCGAAGGTGAGCATCATGATCAGGCCACGCTGGTCGCGGCCGGCCCCGAAGGCCACCTCGGCCACGCCGGCCGCGTCGGCGTCGTTGAGCACCGACACCGGCTTGTCCAGCCGTTCGCTGAACAGCTCGGCCGCGGGGGCGTCGATCCACGACTTGTCGACGTTCGCCGCGGTGCGGACCACGCCGTCCACCACCACGCCGGGGAAGGTGATGCCGACCGCGTCCCAGCCGTCGAACTTGCCGGCCACCTCGCCGACCGCGGCCACCACGCTGGTCACGTCGGCCGGCTGCGGAGTGGGCACCCGATGCCGCTCCTCGAGGAGTTCGGCCGCCACGGTGTCGACCGGAGCGCCTTTCACGCCCGAGCCGCCGATGTCGATGCCGAGGATGGACATCTTTCCGTTCCCGTCTTCCGTCGGATGCTGGCTCCTGCTGTTTACCACCCGGACCGCGGTTCGAACCGTGCACCCCGGTTTGGATCAAGTCCGGCGCGTCCCGGCCGAACAGAGAGTAGAGACCCCGGCGACGGGACCACGGCCTCCCCCGGGCCGCGCAGCCGGCGCCACGAAGGAGATGGGCATGCGGGCGAATGCGTCTCGCAAGTACACGGCCACCGGACTGGCCGTCCTGCTGTCGCTCGGCACCGTGGCGGCCCCGGCCACACCCGCGTCCGCTGGCCGCGCCATGTCGGCGCCCGCCGGAGCCGCCGGCGAGACCGTCGCCCTGGTGGTCCGGGCCGACACCGCCGCGCGCACCGCAGCGGCCAGGGCCTGGATCCAGCGCAACGGCGGCGCGGTCAAGCGCGACCTCGGCGTGATCGGTGGCTTCTCCGCCACCGTGCCGGCCGGGACCGTGGCCGCCCTGCAGGCCCGGCCCGGCGTCTCGGTCACCGCCGACTCGCCCCTGCAGATGAAGACCGACACCTGGCTCAACCAGGTCGGTGCCACCGACCTCGAGCCGGTGATCGAGGAGGCGGGCGGCGACGACGCGGATCACGACAACCCGGACGACGGGTACCGGCGCACCGGCGTCGCCCTCACCGGTGCCGGCGTCGGCGTCGCGGTGATCGACTCGGGTGTGTCGCCGGTGCCCGCGCTGGCCGGGCCGGGCAAGGTGATCCACGGGCCGGACCTGTCGTTCGAGTCGCAAACGCCCAATCTGCACCATCTGGACACCTACGGGCACGGCACCCACATGGCCGGCATCATCGCGGGTCAGGACCCGGCCGACGGGACCGGCACCGACCGGTTCGACGGCGTGGCACCGGGCGCGCGGATCATCAGCGTCAAGGTGGCGGCGGCCGACGGCGCCACCGACGTCTCGCAGGTGATCGCGGCCATCGACTGGGTGGTCGCGCACCGCGACGACCCGGACCTCGACATCCGGGTGCTGAACCTGTCGTTCGGGACCGACTCCACCCAGTCGAGCATGCTGGACCCGCTGGCGTTCGCCGTCGAGCAGGCCTGGGCCGCGGGCATCGTGGTGGTCGTCTCGGCCGGCAACGACGGCACGTCGGTGACCCGCCTGACCATGCCCGCCGCCGACCCGGACGTGATCGCGGTCGGCGCCGCCGACACCCGCGGCACCGACGACCGTTCCGACGACGTGGTCGCCGACTTCACCAACCGGGGCAACGCCGAGCGGCACGTCGACGTGCTGGCGGCCGGCAAGTCGATCGTCTCGCTGCGCGTCCCGGGCTCGTACATCGACACCACCTTTCCGTCCGCCCGGTTGAGCACCGAGCGCGACCCGGCGCAGCGGTTCTTCCGGGGCAGCGGCACCTCGCAGGCCGCTGCGGTGGTCTCCGGCGCGGTGGCCCTGCTGCTGCAGCAGCGTCCCGGCCTGACCCCGGACCAGGTCAAGGCGATGCTGATGACCACCGCCGACCCGATCGCGGACGGCGACCCGTACGCGTCCGGCGCGGGCCAGATCAACATCGGCGCGGCGGCCCGGCTGAAGACCCCGAAGGACCGGGACGTCGAGCAGCTGAACGTGACCGCCACCGGCCTGGGGTCGCTGGAGGAGTCGCGGGGCGGGACGCACGTCTACGACCCGGCCAACGACGCGGTGCTGGACGGCGAGCAGGACATCTTCGGCAAGCCGTGGAACGCCGCCACCTGGTCGCTGGCGTCCCGGACGCGGACCGCGTGGTCGGGCGGCAGCTGGAACGGCAGCGTCTGGACCGGCTCGGAGTTCGACGTCACCGGCGACGACCGGATGGCGTGGGCGGCGGTGCCGTGGACCGGCCGGTCGTGGGCCGGTGTCGACTGGGCCGGCCGCAGCTGGGCCAACGCGTACTGGAACGGCCGGAGCTGGGCCTCGGACGGCTGGGCCGGACGGTCCTGGGCCGGGCGCAGCTGGGCGTCGGCGGTCTGGGCCGGAGACCCGTGGCAGTAACCGGACCCGCACGGCCGGGCGGCGCCACCACGGCGCCGCCCGGCCGTTGGTGGTCGCACCCGTCGAGCCGGGTGGGACTGCTCACCGGGCTGACCGGCGTGGCCGCGGCCGGGGTGGTGGTGTCGTTCGCCGGCGACCGGTACCCCGCCTCCGCCCTGCCCGGCGGCGCCTGGTGGCTCGCCGCGCTGGCGCTGCTGTTCGCCCTGACCGAGGGCTTCACGGTCTACATCCGGGTGCGCCGGGGCGCACACGCCATCAACCTGAGCGAGTTCCCGATGGTGCTCGGGTTGCTGGTGTTCCACCCGGCCCTGGTGATCGTCGCCCGGGCGCTGGCCGGTGGCGCCGGGCTGATGCTGCTGCGTCGCCAGCGCGGCGGCAAACTGGCCTTCAACGTGGCGTTGCTGGCCGTGCAGGCCGCCGTCGCGGTGCAGGTCTTCCACCTGATCACACCGCACGCGCTGGGCAGCACGCCGGACGGGCTGGACGCGCGGGAGTGGCTGGCCACGTACGCCGCCATGGTGGCCGCCGACGTGACCGCCGCGGTGCTGCTGACCGCGGTGATCGCGCTGCACGACGACCCGGGGGAGTGGCGCCGGTTGCCGGCCGCGCTGCGCAGCGCCTGGATGGTCGCGGCGACCACCACGGTCGCCCTGGTCAGCTTCTCCGCCGCGGTCCAGGCCCGGTGGGCGCTGGCGCTGGTCGCGGTGGTCGCCGTGGTGTTGTTCCTGGCTTATCGGGCGTACGTCAAGCTGGGCGACGGCAACGCCGAGGTGGAGCAGCTGTACGGGTTCACCCGCGCGCTGGACGGGCCGCAGGCGGTCGAGGACCTGATCGCCGTGGTGCTGGAACGGTCCCGGGACGTGTTGCGGGTGGAGACTGCCGAGCTGGTGCTGTCCGAGGACGGGCGGTTGCGTCACATCCGGCTCACCGGCCACGCCACCGCGACGGTGTGCGAGCTGGGCGGGGGCGACGACGACTGGCTGCTCCCGGCACTGTCCGGGACGCCGGTGTTGCGGCCGGCCACACCGTCCCCGGCCGGCGCTCCACCGGTGCCGCACGGGGACGGCATGGCCGTCCCGGTGGTCACCGGTGAGGACCGCGCCGTGCTCGCGGTCAGCGGCAGCCTGACCGACGCCGGCACGTTCACCGAGGCGCGACTGCGGCTGTTCCAGGCCCTGGCCAACCACGCGGCCGCCGCGCTCGGCCGGGCCGTGCTGGTGGACCGGCTGCGCCGCGAGGCCGCGGAGAAGCTGCACCTGTCCCTGCACGACTCGCTCACCGGCCTGCCCAACCGCCGATCGTTCCACCAGTTGCTGGAGGCCGCGCTGGCCGACGCGCGGGACGGCCGCACCGGTGTCGCGGTGATGCTGGTCGACCTGGACCGGTTCAAGGAGATCAACGACGCGCTCGGCCACGACACCGGCGACGCCCTGCTGCGTGAGGTCGGCGAGCGGCTGCAGGCCCACCTGACCGGCCGTGGCGTGGTGGCCCGGCTGGGTGGCGACGAGTTCGCCGTGCTGCTGCCCACCGACGGCGCCACCGAGAGCGCGGTGACCGCCGCCGCCGACCTGGGTGACCTGCTGGACCGGTCGATCCGGATGGGCCCGCTGGCGTTGACCGCCCGGGCTAGCATCGGTGTCGCCGCCGCGCCGCAGCACGGCGACGACGCGCAGACCCTGCTGCGGCAGGCCGACGTGGCCATGTACGCGGCCAAGGACAACCACTCCGGGCAGCGCCTCTACGACCCGGCGACGGACGTGAACAGCCCGCAGCGGCTGGCGCTGATCGCCGATCTGCGGGTCGCGGTGGAACGCCGCGACCTGGTGGTCGCCTTCCAGCCGAAAGTCGAGCCGTGCACCGGCCGGGTGGTCGGTGCCGAGGCGCTGGCCCGCTGGCACCATCCGGTGCGCGGGTTCGTCCCACCGGACCAGTTCATCCCGCTGGCCGAGCACAGCGGCCTGGTCCGCCCGCTCACCCTGCACGTGCTGGAGCTGGCGCTGCGCCGGCGGGCGGCCTGGGCGCGGGCCGGACACGACCTGCACGTTGCGGTGAACCTGTCCCCGAACAGCCTGCTCGACGCGGACCTGCCGGAGGCGGTCGGCCTGCTGCTGGCGCAGACCGGCAACCCGCCGCACCAGCTCACCCTGGAGATCACCGAGAGCACCATCCTGGCCGACCCGGCCGGCAGCCTGGCCACCCTGGAGCGGTTGCACGCGCTGGGCGTGAAGTTGTCCATCGACGACTTCGGCACCGGCTACTCGTCGCTGGGCCGGCTGCGCGCACTACCGATCCACGAGGTGAAGATCGACCGATCGTTCGTGCAGCGCAGCGCCGGTGACCACCGGGACCGGGCGGTGGTGCGCTCGGCGATCCAGCTCGGCCATGCCCTGGACCTGGAGGTGGTCGCCGAGGGCGTCGAGGACGCGACGACGTACGCCTACCTGGCCCGGGAGGGCTGCGACACGGTGCAGGGGTATCACCTGTCCCGGCCGCTGCCGCCGGACGAGTTCCTGGACTGGGTGATCAGTCACGGAGCGTCACTCATACTTTCGGCTAGTCAAGACTAGTCCAAGCGGCTAGCCTCAGGGGAGGTTCATACGGTCGCCGCGTGCGGGCACGGCTCTCTGCCCGCTGATGGAGGGACCATCCCCATGACCGTCATCACCGAACGTGAAGCTCCGGCCGAATCCGCCAGCGAACTCCTCGCCGCCCTGGCCGGCACCCCCGGCACCGCACCCGGCCGCAGCGCGCTCCGCGACAGGGCGATCGAGGCGTGGCTGCCGCTGGCCCGGCACCTCGCGCACCGCTACTCCGGCCGCGGTGAACCCACCGACGACCTGGTCCAGACCGCCACCGTCGGGCTGATCAAGGCGGTCGACAAGTTCGACC
>DASSAL010000374.1:0-4598 GCA_035685405.1 Actinoplanes sp.
GGATCGTCGACGACGCCGGCACGCCGCTGCCCCCCGACGGCACCACCATCGGCCACCTGCAGGTGCGCGGCGCCACCCTGTTCGACGGGTACCTGCGCGGCGGGCGGGCCGTGCCGGACCTGCTCGACGGCGGCTGGTACGCCACCGGGGACGTGGCCACCATCGGGCCGGACGGCTGGCACCGGATCGTCGGGCGGGCCGCCACCGACCTGATCAAGACCGGTGGGTTCCGGGTCGGCGCGGGTGAGGTGGAGGATGCTCTGCTGGCCCACCCGGCGGTGCGTGAAGCGGCCGTGGTGGGCACCCCGCATCCGGATCTCGGCGAGCAGATCACCGCGTTCGTGGTCGCCGGCCGGGTGACCGCCGACGAGCTGATCCGGTTCGTCGCCGACCGGTTGTCCGGGCACAAACGCCCGCGTCAGGTCCACCTGGTGCCGGACCTTCCCCGTAACGCCATGGGCAAGGTGCAGAAGAGCCGGCTCACCGGCTGATCGGAACATGATCGGCGGGACGCGGGGTATCCGCGGTCGTGACCGAAACCCCGGAACGCGGCGGCACCCCGTCCGCTGCCGTGACGTTCGTCGGCAACGCCACCACCGTGCTGCGCCTGGGCGAGTTCACCGTGCTCACCGATCCGGCGTTCGGACCGGCCGGCAGCCGGGTCTCCCTCGGCTACGGGCTGTGGACGCGGCGAGTCAAGGATCCGGCCCTGCAGGTCATCGACCTCTCCGCGCTGGACGGCGTGCTGCTGTCCCACCTGCACGGTGACCACCTGGACCGGTTCGCGCTCGCCCGGCTACCCGCCGCGCTGCCGGTCCTCACCACACCGCAGGCGCAGCGGCGGCTGCGGCGGACCCGGCTGACCGCGGTGCAGGGCCTGCCGACCTGGGAGTCACACGAGTGGGTGCGCGGCGACCAGCGGCTGCGGGTCACCTCGGTGCCCGGCAAGCACGGCCCCGGAGTGATGAACCACCTGCTGCCGGACGTGATGGGCTCGGTGGTGGAACTCAGTACCGGCGACCGGCTCCGGCTTCGCCTGTACATCACCGGCGACACGCTGCACGGCCCGCACCTGGCCGAGATCCCCCGGCGCTGCGGCGAGATCGACGCCATGCTGATCCACCTCGGCGGCACCCGGGTGCTCGGCATGCTGGTGACCATGGACGACGTCCAGGGCGTCGAGACCACCCACCTGATCCGGCCCGGTCTCACCGTGCCGATCCACTACGACGACTACCGGGTGTTCAAGTCTCCGCTCGCCGACTTCCTGACCCGCGCCCGGGACCAGGGTCTGCGCGGCATCCAGCCGATCACCCGCGGCGACACCGTCGCCCTGCCGATCCGCGGCGGCGCGGCGGCCCGGCCGCAGGTCTGACCGGCCCGGGGATATGTCCTGGCCCGGACCGGCACGCACGGGCCAGGATGGACATCGTGCTCCAGGTACGCCTGCTCGGCCCGTTCGAGCTCCGCTCGGACGGCACGCCGGTGACGCTCACGTCGTCGCGGGCGCAGGTGCTGCTGGCCTACCTCGCCCTCCACCACGGCACGCCGCAACGGCGGGACCGGACCGCGTTCCTGCTCTGGCCGGACTCGACCGACCGGCAGGCCCGGACCAACCTGCGCCACGTGGTGCACACCCTGCGCACGGCGGTTCCGGACGCCGACCGGCACCTGCACGCCACCACCCAGACCCTGAGCCTGCGCGACGTCTGCACCGACGTCGCCGAGTTCGACCGGGCGCTCGGCACCGACGACCGGGCCGCGGTGGACCGGTATGCCGGCGAGCTGCTGGAGGGCTGGTACGAGGACTGGCTGACCGCCTCCCGTGACGACTACCGCCGCAAGGTCCTCGGCGCGTTGCACCGGCTCGTGCCGGCCCTGGAGAGCAGCGGCGACCTGGACGCCGCGGTGCGGTACGCGGAACGGGCCCGGTCCCTGGACCGGCTGGCCGAGGAGCCGTACCGGGCGCTGATCCGGCTGCACGGCGCCCAGGGCGACCGGGCCCGGGCGGTTCGCGTCTACCACGAGTGCGTGGCGACGCTGGAGGACGAGCTCGGCATCGCACCGGTGGCGGAGACGCGAGCGCTCTACCAGGCCCTGCTGCCTCCCGGGGACAGCGCACCCCGGACCGGCGGCGTGGCCGGGTACGTCGGCCGCCGCGCCGAACGCCAGCGGCTGACCGGCCTCTGGCGGGACGCCACGCACGGCCCGCCGCACCTGGTGGTCGTCACCGGCGAGCCGGGCATCGGCAAGACCCGCCTGGTCGAGGAGTTCCGGCACTGGGTCGCGCAGCTCGGCGCCCGGACCGCCTCGGCCCGCTCCTATCCGGCGGAAGGCGCACCGGCGTACGCACCGGTGGCCGCCTGGCTGCGCGACCTCGGCGTGTCCCGGTGGCGCGGGCACCTCAGCGCAGCCCATCTGGCCGCGCTGGTCCCGCTGCTCCCCGAGCTGCCGGCCGCGCCCGCCCCGGCCGAACCGGGCACCCGGCTGCGGCTGTTCGACGCGGTGGTGCACGCGCTGCACGCGGGTTCCGGCCCGGTGCTGCTGATCGCCGACGACCTGCACGCCGCGGACGCCGCCACCTGTCAGTTCCTGCACTACCTGCTGCGCGCCGAACCGCAGCCGCCGCTGCTGGTGGCGGCGACCGCCCGGCTCGCCGAGACCGATCCCGGGCATCCGCTGCACGGGCTGCTCGCCGGGCTGCGGGCACTCGGCCGGTGCACCGAGCTGGCCCTGCACCGGCTGACCCCGGACGAGACCGCCGCACTGGCCGGCCGGCTCGGCCACGACCTGGGGCCGGCCGACGCGGCCCGGCTGCACTCCGGTACCGAGGGCATCCCGCTGTTCGTGGTGGAGGCGCTGCGAGCCGGCTGGCACGGCGGGGAACCCGAGGTGCTCACCCCCCGGGTGCAGGCGGTGCTGGAGGCGCGACTGCTGCCGCTCACCCCCGGCGCCCGGGAGCTGATCGGCATCGCGGCCACGGCCGGGTCGTCGATCTCGGTGGACGTGCTGAGCCGGGTGCATCCGGGCGGCGAGGACCGGGCCGCCCGGGATCTGGATGAGCTGTGGCGACGGCAACTGCTGCTGACCGGCGGCGGTGACACGTACGACTTCAGCCACGACAGGCTGCGCGAGGTCGCGTACCGGCTGCTCTCGCCGGCCCAGCGGCGCCGCAACCACGCCCTGCTGGGGCGGGTGCTGCCGGAGGTGTACGCCGGCCGCCTGGACGCGGTGGCCGGGCAGATCGCGGCCCATCTGCACGCCGGCGGCGCCGCCGATGCGGCGGTGGCCTGGTACGAACGCGCCGCCCAGGCCGCCCGGCGGGTGTACGCCGACGCGGACGCCGCCGACCTGCTGCACCAGGCCTGGCAGGTCCTGCGGGCCGCGCCCGAGGCACCGGAGCGCGAGCTGGCCGTGCTCACCGCGCTGCCCGGCCCGCTGACGGCCGCCGAGGGATACGCCTCGCCGCGCCTGCACACCGTGCTGGAACGCGCCTTCGACCTGACCGCCGCCCTCGGGGTCCCACCGGCGGCGCCCCTGCTGCGGGCCCGGGCGATGGCGGTACTGTCCCGCGGCGAGTTCGAGTCGGCCCGGGAGTACGGCGCCCAGCTGCGCACCCTGGGCGGCGGCGACGTGTTGGCGGTCGAGGGTCACTTCGTCGAGGGCGTGGCGGCGGCCTGGCGCAACGACACCGAGGCGGCCCACCACCACCTGCAGGCGGCGATCGACCGGTACCAGCCGGAGAACCGGCCGGCGCACCTGCTGGCGTACGGCCAGGACCCGCAGGTGCTGTGCCTGGCCCGGCTGGCACACGTGCAGTTCTGCCGCGGCGATCGGGCCGAGGCGGTCCGGCTGCAGCACCGCGCGATCGAGCAGGCCCGCGCGGTCGGGCACCCGTTCACGCTGGCCGCAGCGCTGCTCTTCACCGCCCTGCTCGACCTCGACCTGGCCGACCTGCGATCCCTGCGCCACCGGGCCGCTGAGCTGACCGGGCTGCGCGAGCGGGTGGAGGCGGCGCCGATCCGGCTGTTCACCGACGCGATCACCGGATATCTCGAGGTGCTCGACGGCGCGGCGAAGCCCGGCCTGTCCCGGATCGACGCCGCGCTGGCCGATCCCGGCCGGACCGCCGCACCGGGCGTGCCGGCCATGCTGCTGCGCATCCGGCTGGCCGCCGCCGGGGCGGCCGGGTTGACCGGCGAGGCCCGGCGGTGCGCGGCGGAGTTGCTGGCCGACGGTGTCCGCGTGTGGGACGGCCTGGCCCGGGACGTGCTCGACGGCAAACGCTAGGCCACCGCCGGAGGAACGCTCGTGGAACGCCCGCCCGGGCACGCTACCCGGCATGACGAACACCATGCATCGCCCGGACACCCTGCGGGGCCGGTTCCGGGGCGCGCTGCTCCGGCCCGGTGAGGAGGGGTACGACGAGGCTCGACAGGTCTGGAACGGGGCGGTCGATCGCCGCCCGGCGCTGATCGCGCGCTGCGTCGGGGCGGACGACGTCCAGCAGGCGGTGCGCTTCGCGCGGGAGCGCGGGCTGCCGATCTCGGTACGCGGCGGCGGCCACTCGGTCACCGGATACTCCGTGCTCGACGACG
>DASSAL010000375.1:0-8237 GCA_035685405.1 Actinoplanes sp.
GGACCGGGCCGAGTACGCGTGGAACAGCGTCTACCGGCGGGCGGCGCAGCAGGCCGCCGGGGAGCGCCGGAACCTGTACGACACCGATTACTGCGGCACCGGCCCGATGCAGTCGGCGAAGCTCAGCGTGCAGGTGAACTACGACGCGACCGGCGCCGACGACCAGAACATCAACGGTGAGTGGATCAAGGTGTCCAACGCCTCCGGCGGGCCGGTACAGCTGGGCGGCTGGTGGGTGCGCGACTCGGCGCTGCGTCGGTACACGTTCCCGGCCGGCACCGCGGTCCCGGCGCGCGGCGCGGTGTACGTGCACGTCGGCAAGGGAAGGGCCACGGCGACGCGCAAGTACTGGGGACTGACGGCACCGGCCTTCGACAACCCGACGTCGGACGCGCTGGCGATCGGCGACGGCGGATACCTCTTCGACCCGCGCGGCGACCTCCGAGCCTGGATGATCTATCCGTGCGTGGTGGCCTGCCCCACCGGCTGATCCGTGCGGCAAACCGGTTGTCCGGCTCCGGCGGCGGCCGCTAGCGTCTGCCGCCATGCTCCTCCGCGCCGAGCAGGATCGCGACCACGACGCCGTGCGCGCCGTGCACCGCAGCGCCTTCGGTGACGGCCACGGCACCACCGTCGCCGGCCTGGTCGACGCCCTGCGCGAGGCCGATCCCGCGGCGCTCTCGCTGGTCGCCGAGGAGGACGGCGACCTGGTCGGCCACGTGATGATCAGCCGGGCGCTGCTGGACGCGCCGCGGCGCCTGGTCCCGGTCGGGACGTTGAGCCCCCTCGCCGTCGTTCCGGCCCACCAACGCCGCGGCATCGGCGCCGCGCTGATCCGCCAGGCGCTGCGGGAGTTCGACGACCGCGGCGTCCCGCTGGTGTTCGTGGAGGGCGACCCGGCCTACTACAGCCGCCGGGGCTTCCGCGCGGCGATCGCCGCGGGCTTCCGCAAGCCGTCCCTGCGCATCCCGGACGCCGCCTTCCAGGTGACCCGGCTGTCCGGGTGGGAGCCGTGGATGACCGGGACGTTGATCTATCCCGACACGTTCTGGGAGCAGGACTGCGTCGGCCTGCGTGATCCGTCCGCCTGACCGGCGTCATCCCTGGCCGGCGAAGCGCTCGGCGAACGACTGCAGGTCGCGGCGCTGGATGGCGGCGGCCATCAACTCCGGGAAGGCGTCCGGGGTGCACGCGAACGCCGGCACCCCCAGCCCGGCCAGGGCTGCCGCGTTGTCATGGTCGTACGCCGGCGCCCCCTCGTCGGACAACGCGAGCAGGACCACCACCTGGACACCGGCCGCGGTCATCTCGGCGATCCGGCGCAGCATCTGCTCCCGGACACCTCCCTCGTACAGGTCGCTGATCAGCACGAAGATGCTGTCCCGGGGCCGGGTGATCAGCTGCTGGCTGTAGGCGACCGCCCGGTTGATGTCGGTGCCACCGCCCAGCTGGGTGCCGAACAACACCTCGACCGGATCGTGCAGCTGCTCGGTCAGGTCGACGACCGAGGTGTCGAAGACGACCAGCGACGTCCGCAGCGACCGGATCGAGGCGAGCACCGCGGCGAAGACGCCGGAGAACACCACCGACGACGCCATCGAGCCGGACTGGTCGACGCAGAGCACCACGTCCCGCTGCACCGCGGAGGTCCGCCGGCCGTACCCGATCAGCCGCTCCGGGATGACCGTGCGGTGCTCGGGCTGATAGTGCTTGAGGTTGGCCCGGATGGTGCGGTCCCAGTCGATGTCCGCGTGCTTCGGGCGATTGACCCGGGCGGCCCGGTTCAGCGCCCCGGTCACCGCGGCCCGGGTCTGCTGGGCGATGCGCTTCTCCAGGTCGGCGACCACGGTCCGGATCACCTGCCGGGCGGCGTCCTTGGTCTCGTCCGGCATCACCCGGTTCAGCGAGAGCAGCGTGCCGACCAGATGGACGTCCGGCTCGACGGCCTGCAGCATCTCCGGTTCCATCAGCAGCCGGGACAGCTCCAGCCGTTCGATCGCGTCGGCCTGCATGACCTGCACCACGGTGCTGGGAAAGTATTCCCGGATGTCGCCCAGCCACCGGGCCACCTTCGGCGCCGACGCGCCGAGCCCGGCCGCCCGCGCGGTTCGCGACTCACCCTCGTTCTCCCCGGCGTCGTAGAGCGCGGACAGCGCGGCATCCATCTTGCCGTCCCGGCCCTCGGCCGGCCCCAGGGCCTCGTCGGCCGGGCCGCCCAGCACCAGCCGCCAGCGCCGCAGGCGTTCCTTGCGCACGCCCGCGTCAGCGTCGCTCATCGCGCCTCCCGGAAGCAGCAGCCGTGTCGTCGCCGATCGCACGCCCGGAGGCGGTGGTCGTGTCGCAGCCGCTCATCGCGCCTCCTCGGCATCGGCCGGTGTGTCGCTCACCACGACGGCCGCCACCGGGCGTCCGAGCAGCAGGCTCACCGTCGGCAGCACCAGCGCCGCCCGCTCGTGGTCGATGGCCGGGCCGCCGGTGCCCGCCGTAGCGGAGCGGCCGGCGGCGATCCGCTCACCGATGGCCCGCCGCTCGCCGGACGCGAACGCGCCGAAGGTCCGGCGCAGCAACGGCAGCACGTCGTCGAACGCGTCCCCGGCGATGTCCGCCAGCCACTCGTCCAGCAGTTCCAGCAGGGCGTCGTCGTGCACCAGCAGCAACCCGCCACCGGCCAGGAAACCCTCCACCCAGGCGGCGGCGTGCGCCGGCGGCGTACCCACGGTGAGCGGCAGCCGCAGCCGGCGGCGCACCTCGCCGGGGTCCAGCAGGCCGGCGTCCAGCAGCAGCCGGGTCAGTCGCCCGGCCAACAGGCCGTGCAGGTCACCGCGGCGTGACACCGAGGCCAGCGTGGCCAGCCAGCGCGACCGCAGGCCGGCATCATCCAGCAGGGCGATCGCCGCGTGCACACCGTCGATCCGGTCACGCAGATCCTTGGCGGCCTCGTCGGCCAGCGACCCCACCGCCGACGGCAGCGCCGCGCAGACCCGACCCAGCAGGCCGGCGGTGACCGTACGCAGGCCCGCGACGTCGGTCTTGCGCACGTCGCCGTACCGCAGCGTGCGGGCCAGTGCCGGAATCGCCGCCATCAGATGGCCGACGTCGGCGTCCAGCGCGGCCCGGCTGTCCAGCGCGGCCAGCACCGGCGGGTACGCGTCCGCCAGGTCGGCCAGCAGGCACTCCTCGACGAGCGTGGTGACCTCGGCCAGCGACCCGGCGGTGCGCGCCGCCTCGGTCACCCTCGCGGTCGCGGCGGCCACCACCGTGGTGCCCCACATGCTGCCCTCGACCAGGCTGACCGCGAACTCCGGCTGCCAGCGCAACCGCCACTGCTCGCGGAAGGTGCCGGTGCCGCGGCGGCCGGTGTCCGGTTCGCCCCACGGCACGTCGATCGCGCGGAGCCGGTGCAGCAGCCGGCTGCGGCTCAGGTCGTTCTCGCGGCGCAGGTCCAGCTCCAGGATCCGCTCCAGCGCCTCCGGCCGCAGCCGCAGGCGGCGCTGCTGCGCGGCCAGATCGCGGGCCAGCGGGACGGCGGGCATCTCGTCCGGTACGCCGCCGAGCCGCTCGCCGACGACCAGCTTGCGGCCGATGAGTTCGACCCGCAGCGGCTCGCCGTCACACATCACCGCCTCGGCCGCCTCGGTCACCTCGGCCAGCCCGGCCAGCGGCCGCCCGCGCAGCGACGCCAGCGCCTCGGCCAACCGGACCGCCTCGATGACGTGCGCGGACGACGTCGGCACGCCTTCCGCCCGGAGCACCCCGGCGGCGTCCACCAGCCACCGCGGCACCACGTCGTCGCCGGTGCTGAACAGGTGGTGGTACCAGCCGGGCGAGCGCACCCCGGCGCCGTACCCGGACCAGGACGCCAGCCGCCCGTACGTCCACGGCACCCAGGTGAACGTCACCTTGGTCCGGCGGCGTCCCTTGAGCAGCGCGGCGTCGTCCTTGACCGCGACCTTGCGGGTCAGCGCCGGCACGTGCCAGGCGCCACACACCACGGCGATGTTCTCGTACGTCCGGCGGACCTCCCGCAGCACCGTGCGCATGTACGCCTCGCGCACCTGATCGTCCGGATCCTCCGGCGATGCCTCCCGGATCGCCGTCATGGCCTCCGCGACGGCCTCGAACGCGGGCATGCCGCGGTGCTCGACGACGTCCTCCCACCAGCGTTCCGGATCGTCGTAACCGGCCGCGGCGGCGAGTTCCCCGATCGGATCGACCGGCCGGATCGGCTCCGCCGGCTCGTCATCCGGTGCCGGCCGGTCATCGGGAGGGGGCGAGGAGAGGTCGAGAGCAGGAGGGGCGTCGGGAGAAGGGGTGGTGTCGGGAGAAGAAGGGACGGCCGGGGAAGGGCCGGTGGCGGGAGAGGGAGCGGTGCTGGGAGGAGGGTCGGTGGGGGACGGACGAGGGCGGCGGCCGCCGGTGAGGCGGTACGCGTACGGCAGGTCGAAGAACCGGACCGGCACGTCGTGCGACCGGGCCCATCGGACCGCCTGCCACTCCGGCGAGAACACCGCGAACGGCCAGAACGCCGCCCGGCGCGGGTCGTCGGCCGAATAGCCGAGCAGCGCGACCGGTGGCTCCAACCCGGGGTGGCCGATCCACCGGACCAGGTCGTCGGCCTCCGGTGGCCCTTCCACCAGCAGCACGTCCGGCTGCTGGCGAACCAACTCCTGCACCACCGCCCGGGCCGAGCCGGGCCCGTGGTGCCGGATGCCGTAATGCCGCTCAGGCATCGCGGGCGGCCCGGTAGAAGTCCCGCCACTCCGGCCGCTCCCGGACCACCGTCTCCAGATACTCGCGCCAGACCACCTCGTCGGAGGCCGGGTCCTTGACCACCGCGCCGACGAGACCGGAGGCGACGTCGGCCGGGTGCAGCGTGCCGTCGCCGAAGTGCGCGGCCAGCGCCATCCCGTTGGTGATCACCGAGATCGCCTCGGCGGGGGAGAGGGTGCCGGTCGGCGACTTCAGCCGGGTGCGGCCGTCTTCGGTCATGCCGTTGCGCAGCTCGCGGAACACCGTCACCACGCGCCGGATCTCCTCCAGCGCGGCCGGCACCTCGGGCAACTCCAGCGACCGGCCCAGTTGCGCGACCCGGCGCGCGACGATCTCCACCTCGTCGTCGGCGGACGCCGGCACCGGCAGCACCACCGTGTTGAACCGGCGGCGCAGCGCGCTGGACAGCTCGTTGACACCGCGGTCGCGGTCGTTGGCGGTGGCGATCAGGTTGAAGCCGCGCTGGGCCGCCACCTCGGTGTTCAGCTCCGGCACCGGCAGGGTCTTCTCGGACAGGATGGTGATCAGCGCGTCCTGCACGTCGGACGGCATCCGGGTGAGCTCCTCGACGCGGGCGATCGAGCCGGTCTGCATGGCCCGCATCACCGGGCTCGGCACCAGCGCCGCGTCGGTCGGGCCCTCGGCCAGCAGGCGCGCGTAGTTCCACCCGTACCGGATGGCCTCCTCCGCGGTGCCGGCCGTGCCCTGCACCAGCAGGGTGGAGTCGCCGGAGATGGCCGCGGCCAGGTGCTCCGAGACCCAGGTCTTCGCGGTGCCCGGCACGCCGAGCAGGAGCAGCGCCCGGTCGGTGACCAGAGTGGACACCGCCACCTCCATCAGCCGCCGGGGGCCGACGTACTTCGGGGTGATCTTGGCGCCGTCGCCGAGCAGGTAGGTGACCACGGCCGACGGGGACAGCCGCCAGCCCGGCGGACGCGGGCGATCGTCGGCGGCGGCGAGCTGGGCCAGTTCCTCGGCGTACTGGTCCTCGGCGTGCGGGCGCAGGGCGGTCACTCGAACTCCAGGTGCATCTCGTGGCGGAAGGTGAGAATCCGGGCCAGCTCGGCCACCGGCCGTGCCCGCGACCCGCCGTCGAGCTGATCGAGCTGGGCGGCGAGCTCAGCGACGGCGCCGGCGTATCGCGGCGGAATGGACAGCGCGGCGGAGCGGCACAGCTCGGACAACTGCCAGCTGTGCCGATCGGTCCGGGCCCGGCGGGCGATCGTCTCGATCACCGTGATCGTGAGCTCGTCCGGCCAGCCGCCCGGATGAACGGCGAGCAACCGGTTGGCCAGATGGTCCTCGCGGCGCAGGAAGTCGGCGGCGATCCGGGCCAGCTCGGCCGGCGGCAGCACCAGGTGCAGGTCCCAGCGGACCGCCTCGCGCAGCGCGGCGGTGGTGCTGCCGGCGTCGTAGCGGAGCAGCGCCGCGGCCCAGCCCGGGTGCTCCTGCGCGATGGCCGCCTTGGCCCAGCCGTGCAGCAGCGGCGACTCCCAGTCGTGCCCGCGGGCCAGGTCGATCACCGCCTCCGGTGCCGGTCCGAAGGCCGGCGTCCACACCCCCAGCGGCGTCCCGGCGACGATCTCCTCGAGCAGCCAGGCGCCGATGCCGATGCCCCGGCCGGGTGTGGTGGTCACGCCGTCGCGGCGCAGATCCGCGTGCAGCTCCTCCGGCGGTTCGACGATCAGCCGGTCCCGGCCGAAGGTACGGCGGTCCAGCCGGACGGCGGCCAGCGCCCGCTCGGTCATCCGCCGGGCGTGCGCCGAGCCGGGCAGCCGGCGCAGCAGGTCCAGCGCGGTCTCCCGGACCTCCCGGCGCCGGTCGTCCAGCGCCTGATCGAGGAAGTCATCGTCGGTTGTGGACAGCCCGGTCGCCAGCGCGGACAGCAGGCGGGCCCGGTCGTCCGGCACCTCGCCGGCCCAGCTCTGCGCCAGCAGCGCCCGGCCGGCGGCCGGATCGCGCTCGCGCAACCGGACCAGGTATGCCAGGCGCTCGCCGGTGGAGCCGGTCGCCCACTGCTCGGGGTCGAGCTGTTGCGGCGTGGTGGCCGGGGCCTCGTCGAGCAGCCACCGCCAGTCGTCGCGCATCGCCGCCAGCCAGGCGCCGCGCCGGCCCGCGGTGCGAGCCAGGTCGGCGCGGATCGCCGCGGTGCGCCGCCCGGCGTCGAGCAATGCGGGCAGCGTCTGGGGCGGTACGTGTCCGCCGTGCCGGGCGGCCAGGCCGAGCCAGTGGGCGAGCAGTTCCCCGGCGACCTGGCCGCCACCCGGAGTCTCGCCGTCGAGGAGGCGCTGGAGCCGGGCGCCGGCCGTGGCGGGCGCCGGGCGGCCGGTGTCGGCCGGCGCCGCCGGAACCGGGATCTGGCCGCTCGCCGGCTGCACCCCGGCCCGGCGATAGAGCAGCGCGATCGCGGCGGCCTCCAGCAGCGCGGCCGACGGCGGAACGGCGGCCGAAGGAAGGGCGGCGGCGGCAGGGGAGGTGGTGGCGGCGGAAGGGGAGGCGGCGGCCGCGGTGACCAGCGTGCGGTCGCCGACCCGTACCGAGGTGGCCGTCCATGGGCGCCGGGCCGTACCGACCAGCGCGGCGGCCAGCAGCTCCGGCGGCAGCTCCGGCCCGCGCTCCGCGCCGCCGCCGTCGAGCACCGGCAACGCCGCCGGGACGTACCGGCCGTCGGCCCAGGCCGCCAGCGGGCGCAGGCCGGTCGCGGACCACTCGGCCGCCACCACCGCCGGCGCGCCGCCCGCGGCGGCCAGCAACCACCACGGCTCGCGGTGCCCGGGGGCCAGCGGCAGCGCGGCGCCGTCCGCTCCGATGAGCCATCCGGACGCGGCCGGCACCACGTCGGCCAGCAGCACCGGCACGTCGTGCCGCCACGGTTCGGCGGCCAGCGCGGCGGCCCAGCTGTCCAGCGCCGCGGGCAGCGGCTCGGCGCCGGCCGGCGCGGTCAGCGGCTCGGCCGGGCCGTACCGTTCGGCGACCAGCGCACGCACCGGCCAGGCGCCCGGATAGAAGCCGAGGCCGGCGTCCATCTCGGTGCCCGGCAGCACGTCGGACTGCAGGCTCTGGCCGGGCGCGGCGAACGACAGCAACAGCGCGAACCGCCCGGAGACCGCGCCGCGCAGCCAGATCCGCCGGGACATCAGGTTGCCGTCGTCGGAGTCGACCCGGCCGAGCACCTGCCAGCGGTCGCGGACCCGCGGCCCGGCCAGCACGTCGTCGGATGAGGTGGGGAAGCCGATCCGGGTGCGTACCGTGGCGGCCAGCGCCGGCGGCAGCGTGTCCAGCCGCTGATGCGCGCTGATCAGCAGGCGCAGCAGGCCCATCTCGCCGAGGAGCCGGTCGGCCCAGTGCGGTCCGATGCCGACGACGCCGCCCAGCCGCCGCACCGCCGACGCGACGGCCGGCGCCTGCGCGTCGACCAGCCGGGCGGCCATCGTGTCGAACGGCCGCCAGCCGGCCCGCTCGGCCCC
>DASSAL010000376.1:0-28708 GCA_035685405.1 Actinoplanes sp.
TGGCAGCGGCTCGGCTTCCCGGTCACCCGGCTGCCGCAGCAGGTGGTGGTGACGCCGGCGTGCGGGCTGGCCGGGGCGCCGGCCCGGTACGTCCGGACGGTGCTCAAGGCCTGCCGGGACGCCGGCCGGCGGCTCGCCGAGGACTGAGCCGCCGCACTCCGGAATTGTCACAGCCGGGTACTAACGTGTGTTCGCAGGTGCGAACACGGAGGTCAACGGTGCCCAAGAAGCCAGTCTCAGCGGAGACCCCGGCCGAGGTCGACGCTGCCGCGGACATCGCCGAGGGGCAGCCGACGCCGGCGCAGGAGGCGGCCGCCGGCGAGGATCCGCCGCCCGAGGTGAGCGCCGCGCACGCCGAGCTGGCCGCCGATCTGCTCGAGCATCAGTACCGCTACTACGTGCTCGACTCGCCGACCGTCTCGGACGCCGAGTTCGACAAGCGGCTGCGCGAGATCGAGGCGATGGAGGAGCGCTATCCCGCACTGCGCACCCCCGAGTCACCCACGCAGCGGGTCGGCGGCACCTTCTCCACGCAGTTCACCCCGGTCGAGCACGCCGAGCGGATGATGTCGCTCGACAACGTCTTCGCCCTGGACGAGTTGCAGGCCTGGGCCGACCGCACCGAGCGCGACGCGGGCGGCCCGGTGCAGTACATCTGCGAGCTCAAGGTGGACGGGCTGGCGATCAACCTGACATATGAGAACGGCCGGCTGGTCCGCGGCGCCACCCGGGGCGACGGGCGCACCGGTGAGGACGTCACGCCCAACGTCCGCACCATCCGCGAGATCCCCGAGCGCCTGGCCGGCGACCACCCGCCCGGCCTGCTCGAGGTGCGCGGCGAGATCTACTTTCCGGCGTCGGCGTTCGCCGACCTGAACGCGTCGCTGGTCGAGCAGGGCAAGGCGCCGTTCGCCAACCCCCGCAACGCGGCTGCCGGCAGCCTCCGGCAGAAGGACCCGCGGATCACCGCGACGCGCGGGCTCCGGATGGTGGTGCACGGCATCGGCGCCCGCAAGGGCTTCACCCCCGATTCACAGTCGCACGCGTACGAGGCGCTGAAGTCCTGGGGCCTGCCGACCAGCGACCGGTGGCGGCTGGTTGACGGGATGCCCGGCGTCCGGGACTACATCGACTACTACGCCGAGCACCGGCACGACGTCGAGCACGAGATCGACGGCGTGGTGATCAAGGTCGACCAAGTGGCGATCCAGGGCCGGCTGGGTTCCACGAGCCGGGCGCCGCGCTGGGCGATCGCATTCAAATACCCGCCCGAAGAAGTCACCACCAAGCTGCTCGACATCGACGTCAACGTGGGCCGCACCGGCCGGGTCACCCCGTTCGCGGTGCTCGATCCGGTCAAGGTGGCCGGTTCCACGGTCGGCCTGGCCACTCTGCACAACGCCCGTGAGGTGGAGCGCAAGGGCGTCTGGATCGGCGACACCGTGGTAATCCGCAAGGCCGGCGACGTCATTCCCGAGGTGCTCGGTCCGGTGATCGACCTGCGCCCCGGCGACGCCCGCCGGTTCGAGATGCCGACCCACTGCCCGGCCTGCGGCACCGAGTTGGCGCCGGCCAAGGAGAGCGACGTCGACATCCGCTGCCCGAACACCCGGTCGTGCCCGGCGCAGTTGCGCGAGCGGGTGTTCCACCTGGCCGGCCGGGGGGCGTTCGACATCGAGGTGCTCGGCTACAAGGCGGGCCAGGCCCTGCTCGAGTCGGGGATCATCACCGACGAGGGGGACCTGTTCGGGCTCACCGCCGATGACCTCCAGCGCTCGCCGTTCTTCGTCAACAAGGACGGCAGCCTGGGCAGCAACGCGGTCAAGCTGCTGGAAAACCTGGACGAGGTGAAGACCCGGCCGCTGTGGCGGGTCCTGGTGGCACTGTCCATCCGGCACGTCGGCCCGACCGCGGCGCAGGCCCTGGCCCGGCAGTTCGAGTCGCTCGAAGCGATCGAGGCGGCGGCCACCGATGCCGGCCGCACCGAGGAGTTGTCCTCGGTCGACGGTGTCGGCCCGACCATCGCCGAGAGCCTGCGCGAGTGGTTCGCGGTCGACTGGCACCGCGAGATCGTCCGGAAGTGGCGCGCGACCGGTGTCCGGATGGCCGACGAACGCTCCGCCGAGGGCCCGCGCCCGCTCGAGGGCATGACGGTGGTGGTGACCGGGACGCTGGCGGAGTGGTCGCGTGACCAGGCGACTGAGGCGGTCACCTCGCGCGGCGGCAAGGTCAGCGGTTCGGTTTCGAAGAAGACGTCGTTCGTGGTGGTCGGCGACAACCCGGGCAGCAAATACGACAAGGCGGTCGGGTTGAAGGTGCCGGTGCTGGACGAGGCCGGCTTCGCGGTGCTGCTGGCCGACGGCCCGGAGGCGGCGCGGGCGGTCGCGGAGTCCGCAGAGTCCACCACGGATGGGTGATCTTTAGAGCTTTGTCCCGCTGAAGTCATATGCCGATTTGATAACGCCGAGTCTGTTTCGCGTATACATCTGGGTACGGCTCTATCGTGAGATTGATCGGTCGGTCGACGCCAGCGTGGAGGTCGCATGGGTGCCACACGGTGGCGCACGCTGCTGGTCACCGCCGCCGGGGCGGCCCTCGCCGACGTGCTGCTGTGGACGGTGGCGTGGGACACCGTCAAGGCGCTGCCCGCGGCGTTCTGGGTGATGGCGGTGCTGGCGGTCGTGGTGGACGCGCGGCCGTACGTGTTCGGCTCTGGTCGGGAACCCGGCCCGGGCCTGACCAACCGCCGGGCCAGCGCGGTGATCCTGCCGTCCATCTGCTTCACCTTTGCCATCGCGCTGGCCTGGGGCCTGGTCCCGGCATTGGCGGTGCAGATCGCCGCGGTCTCCGTGGGCGGCGCCCGGGCCGGCCAGCCGGTGCGGCGGACGCTGCACCTGGCCGTCCAGCACGGGGTCGCGCTGGCCGGCGCGGCACTGTCCGCCGCGGTGCTGGGGCTGCGGTTCACCGCCCGCCCGCAGTGGGACGACGCGCTGCTCACCGTGGTGGCGGCGGGCGCCTGGATGCTCGGCCGGTACGGGCTGGCCGCCCTCGTCGCGGCCGGCACCGCCGCCCGCCGGCGCCGGCCGCAGCGCCTGCGTGTGGAACTGCTCGCCACGGCGGCGTTGCTGCTGCTCGGACCGGTGGTGTTCGCCGCCGCGCAGGTCGGTCCGGCGCTCGTCCCGCTGGTGCTGCTGGCCCTGCACGCCGTGCATCGGATGGTCCGGTCGGCGGCCGAGTACGACCGGGCTGCCCGGATCGACACGCTGACCGGACTGCCGAACCGCCGGGCGCTGAACGCCGTGGTGAGCGAGCGGCCGCCGCGGCGGTCCCGGGCGCTGGTGCTGCTCGACATCGACCGGTTCCGCAACGTCAACGACGCGTTCGGGCACGGCTTCGGAGACCGGCTGCTGGTCGAGGTGGCGCATCGCCTCGCTCAGGTCGTACCCCCGCACGATCTGGTGGTCCGGCTGGGCGGTGACGAATTCGCCGTGCTGGCCACCCGGATCGACGGGCCGGCGGCTGCCCGGCGCGTCGCCGGGCACCTGGCCCGGGCGCTGGACCGGCCCTTCGCGCTGGACGGTGTCCCGGTGGACCTGAGCGCGTCGATCGGGGTGGCGGTGACCGGCCGCGGCAGCGACGGGGCCACCCTGCTGCGGCAGGCCGAGGCGGCGATGTACGACGCCAAACACCGCGGAGACCAGATCGCGGTCTGGACGCCGGAGGCCACCCACCACTCGCCGGACCGGATCGCTCTGCTCGGCGACCTGCGCCGCGCCCTGCTGGGCGACCCGGCCGAGGACGGGATCACGATCTTCTATCAGCCGCAGGTCGCCATCGCGACCGGCGAGGTGGTCGGTGTGGAGGCGCTGCTGCGCTGGCGGCATCCGGACCGCGGGCTGGTCGGCCCGGACGAGCTGCTCCGGGTGGTCGAGCCGACCCCGGTGATGCGCCTGCTCACCGGCCGGGTGCTGGAGACGGTGGTGCGCCGGCTGGGCGCCTGGCGTGCCGCCGGGCGGCCGGTCCGGGCGGCGGTCAACATCAGCGCCCGCGACCTGCACGCTGCCGGCATCGCCGAGCAGATCAACCGCCTGCTGCACCGGTACGGGGTGCCGCCCGGCGACCTGCAACTGGAGATCACCGAGAGCGCTCTGATGGCCGACCCGCACCGGGTGCTGGACACCCTGACCCGGCTGGACCGGATGGGTGTGGCCATCTCGCTGGACGACTTCGGCACCGGCTTCTCCTCGCTGCAGCACCTACGCCGGCTACCGCTGTCCGAGGTGAAGATCGACCGCTCGTTCGTGTTCGGCATGGCGGCCAACCCGGGCGACGCGGCGATCGTCCGGTCGGTGATCGACCTCGCCGGCGCGCTGGGCCTGCGGGTGGTCGCCGAGGGGGTGGAGGACGAGCGGACCTGGCGGCTGCTGGCGGCGGCCGGCTGCCAAGCCGCCCAGGGCTGGTTCCATGCGCGTCCGATGCCGGCCGAGGACCTCACCGGCTGGCTGTCGCGGTATCGCCCGTTGCGGCCCCTTGCCGCCGGCTGAACACGTTAAGGCCGGATCGCCGGACACGGCACACAGGCACCGGGAGGCGGCCGACGGCACCGTCGCACGGCGAAATAGACTTCCCAGGTCCATCAGTCATATCCAAGGGAGCACCATGGCTGCCATCTCGCGCGATGAGGTCGCGCATCTCGCGCGCCTGTCGCGGCTCGCGGTGACCGAGCGGGAGCTGGACCAGTTCGCCGGCCAGCTGGACGTCATCCTGCAGGCGGTCGCGCGGGTCGGCGAGGTTGCGGCGGACGACATCCCACCGACGTCGCATTCCGTACCGCTGACGAACGTGTACCGCGACGACGTCGTGCAGCCCTGCCTCACCCAGGCCGAGGCCCTGTCCGGCGCTCCCGATCAGGCCGAGGGCCGGTTCCGGGTGCCGCGGATCCTGGACGAGGAGGACTGACCATGACCGACCTGACCAGGATGTCGGCGGTCGAGCTGGCCGGCCTGATCAAGCGGGGTGAGGCGTCGGCGGTCGAGGTCGCCACCGCGCACCTCGATCGGATCGAGGCGGTGGACGACCGGGTGCACGCCTTCCTGCACGTGGATCGCGAGGGCGCGCTGCGGAAAGCCGCCGACGTTGACAAGTCGGACAAGTCTGGGCCGCTGGCCGGTGTGCCGATCGCGGTCAAGGACGTGATCGCCACGAAAGGGGTGCCGACCACCGCCGCCTCGAAGATCCTCGAGGGCTGGCGGCCACCGTACGACGCGACCATCGTGGAGCGCCTGAAGCGGGCGGGCCTGGTGACGCTCGGCAAGACGAACATGGACGAGTTCGCGATGGGCTCGTCCACCGAATACTCCGCGTACGGTCCGACGAACAACCCCTGGGACCTGCGCCGGATCCCGGGCGGGTCGGGCGGTGGCAGTGCGGCGGCGATCGCCGCGTACGAGGCTCCGCTGGCGATCGGCACCGACACCGGCGGCTCGATCCGCCAGCCCGGCGCGGTGACCGGCACGGTGGGCGCCAAGCCGACCTACGGCGGCACCTCCCGGTACGGGCTGATCGCGTTCTCGTCCTCGCTGGACACGCCGGGCCCGTGCGCCCGGACCGTCGAGGATGCGGCCCTGCTGCACTCGGTGATCGCCGGCCACGACCCGCGCGACTCCACCTCGATCCCGCAGCCGGTGCCGGACGTGGTCGGCGCGGCCCGCCGGGGCGCCGGGGGTGACCTGAGCGGCGTGCAGCTGGGCCTGGTCAGGGAGTTCGCCGGCGACGGCTCCGAGCCGGGCGTGCAGGCCGCCTTCCGGGACGCCCTGGAGGCGCTGGTCAAGCTGGGCGCCGAGGTGGTCGAGGTGTCGTGCCCGCACTTCGCGTACGCGCTGCCGGCCTACTACCTGATCGCGCCCAGCGAATGCTCGTCCAACCTGGCCCGCTTCGACGGCGTCCGGTACGGCCTGCGGGTCGGCGACGACGGCACCCGGTCGCTGGAGGACGTCATGTCGCTGACCCGCGAGGCCGGTTTCGGCCCCGAGGTCAAGCGGCGCATCATCCTCGGCACGTACGCGCTGTCCAGCGGCTACTACGACGCCTACTACGGCCAGGCGCAGAAGGTCCGCACGCTGATCACCCGCGACTTCCAGGCGGCGTTCGACAAGGCCGACGTGCTGGTGTCGCCGACCACACCGTTCGTGGCGTTCCCGTTCGGGTCGCGCACCTCCGACCCCTACCAGATGTATCTGGCCGATCTGTTCACCATCCCCACCAACCTGTACGGCGGACCGGCCATCTCGGTGCCGGCCGGCTTGTCCGACGGGTTGCCGGTCGGCTTCCAGGTGATGGCGCCGACCATGGCCGACGACCGCATGTACCGGGTAGCCGCGGCGCTGGAGTCCGTCGTCGGCACGCTGACCCCGCCGGCGTTGTGAGGAGACCCCGATGACATACGAAGACGCCGTCGCCACGTACGAGCCGGTGATCGGCCTCGAGACGCACGTCGAGCTGGGCACGAACACCAAGATGTTCTGCGGGTGCCCCACCGACTTCGGTGCCGAACCGAACACCCAGGTGTGCCCGGTCTGCCTGGGCCTGCCCGGGTCGCTGCCGGTGGCCAACCGAGCCGGCATCGAGGCCACCATCCGGATCGGCCTGGCGCTCAACTGCGACATCGCCGAGTGGTGCCGGATGGCCCGGAAGAACTACTTCTATCCGGACATGCCGAAGAACTTCCAGATCTCGCAGTACGACGAACCGTTGTGCACCGACGGCTACGTCGACGTCGACGTGGACGGCGAGACCGTGCGGATCGGCATCGAGCGGGTGCACCTGGAGGAGGACACCGGCAAGACGCTGCACGTCGGCGGGGCCACCGGCCGGATCCACGGCGCCACCGAGTCGCTGGTGGACTACAACCGGGCCGGCATCCCGCTCGTCGAGATCGTCACCAAGCCGGTGCCCGGCACCGGAGACAGGGCGCCCGAGGTGGCCCGCGCGTACGTGACCGAGCTGCGCGACATCATCCGCTCGCTGGGCGTCTCGGACGTGCGGATGGAACAGGGATCGCTGCGCTGCGACGTGAACACCTCGCTGAACCGGCCGGGGGAGGAGTGGGGCACGCGCACCGAGACCAAGAACGTGAACTCGCTCCGCTCGGTCGAGCGGGCGGTCCGCTCCGAGATCGTCCGCCAGGCGGCCCTGCTGGACGGCGGCGGCAAGATCGTCCAGGAGACCCGGCACTTCTCGGAGGACACCGGCGACACCCGGCCGGGCCGGTCCAAGGAGACGGCGACCGACTACCGCTACTTCCCGGAGCCCGACCTGGTGCCGATCGCTCCCGACCCGGCGTGGGTGGCCGAACTGCGCGCGGCGCTGCCGGAGCGGCCCAGCGCGAAGCGGGCCCGGCTGCGCGAGCAGTGGGGGATCAGCGAGACCGACATGCAGTCGGTGGCCAACGCCGGCGCGGTGGAGCTGATCGAGGAGACCATCGCCGCCGGTGCCCCCGCGGCCGGCGCCCGCAAGTGGTGGCTGGGTGAGCTGGCCCGGCGCGCCAACGAGACCGGAGTGGAGCTGGCCGATGTGGGCGCCACGCCGGCCCAGGTGGCGGCGCTGCAGCGGCTGGTCGACGACGGCAAGCTGACCGACAAGCTGGCCCGCGCGGTGCTCGAGGGCGTGGTGGCCGGCGAGGGCGACCCCACCGAGGTGATGGCGGCGCGGGGCCTCGAGGTGGTGTCCGACACCGCCGCCCGGGCCGCGGCGGTGGACGAGGCGATCGCCGCCAACCCGGACATCGCCGCCAAGGTCCGCGACGGCAAGGTGGCCGCGGCCGGCGCCCTGGTCGGCGCGGTGATGAAGAGCACGCGGGGCCAGGCGGATGCCAAGACGGTGCGCGAGCTGATCCTGTCCCGGCTGGGGCAGTAGGGCCGCAGCCAGCCCGTCACCGGGAGCTGGGCGTGACGCCGGGCGTGACGCCGCTGACGACGGACGGGTTGGTGGTCGGCTCGGGATCCTGGCCGATCACCTTGCGCTCCAGCGTCACCTGGGACTGCCCGGTGCCGCCGAGCTCGATGTCGTCGTACGCCTTGAGGTCCTGCCGCTCGTCGAAGTAGAGCACCGACATCTGGATCGGCGTCGGCTCCTCGCCCTCCAGGCCGCGCAGGCCGGCGCCGCCGGTGGAGCCCTGCACCATCAGCCGGGTCTCGATGGCCGGCGCGGTGCCGTCGGCCGGTGCCGATGCGGCCGGGAATGGCGAGCCGTTCTCCGCCAGCGCAGGCGGGGCCAGCACGCTGACCTCGCGCTGGTGCTTGTGCCCGGCCAGCACCAGCGGCACCACACCGGACAGCGGCGGCGCCATCGCCGGGTCGTGCACCAACGCCAGGCCGACCTTGCCGCCGGTGCCGCGGATGGTGGTCGCCAGCGCGGCGCCGGCCCGCAGCAGCGGTGACGAGGCCGGATCGTCGTCGGCGGCCGGCTCCTGCGGTTCGCTCTTGTCCGGCGTGAACTCCGGGTCGCCAATGCCCGCGATGGTCAGGCCGTTCACCGTGGTGACCTGGTTGTCCAGCACCCGCGCGTTGGCCTGCCGGCCCACCGCCGCCTCGATGGCGATCGAGTCGTGGTTGCCGCGGACGAACAGGTACGGCACGCCGATGCTGGGAATCTCCGACACGTACTGGGTCTCGGCGCTGCTGCCCCAGTCGACGATGTCCCCGGTGTCGATCACCGCATCGATCTCGAACTGCTGCACCACCGTGCGGATCAGACCCCACGCGGCCGGGTTCAGGTGCAGGTCGGAGACGTGCAGGATGCGGGTGGTGTTCCCGGCCGGCTCGTACACTGGCAGGCGGGACACCGTGGAGTAGATCCGGGTCATGTTGGTGACCAGTTGCTGGAGCTGGTCGGCGTACCGGCCGTAGTTGTCCGCGATCCGGCGGGCGTCACCGACCACCGCCGGGGCGTTCACGAGCAGTCCTTCGTACCGGGGCTCGCTGATCGAATCCGGGCGTACGGTGCCGGCCGCCAGGCCGAGGCTGCCGCCGGTCACCACCAGCGCGACCGTCCCGGACCAGGCCACCCGGCGGGCGTTCCGGAAGATCAACGCGGACAGCACCAGCGACGTGGCGATCGCCGCGCCCAGCGCCCGCAGGCCGAGCCGCAGCACGCCGTTGGTGACGTCGTCGACCGCACTCTGGCCGGCCGCGCTGATCGCCGTCGGGTCGTCGATCAGGGCCTCGGTGCGCGCCTGATCCAGCGAGCCGAGGTTGACCTTGAGATGGATGGGGCCGGCGTGGCTGTCCAAATGCAGCGACCCGAGCGGCGGGATGTCCACCTCGGTGCCGCCGCGGAACGACGGGTTGACCGACATCTCCGCCCGGAACGGCCCGACCGCTATCTCGGTGTGCGCGAACAGCAGCGTGCCGACGATCACCCCGGCGATGCTGACCAGGCCGATCGCCGCGCCGATCCGGATCCGGTGTGCCGACCGGCTGTGCCGCAGCCACTCCCGGGCCACGGCCGGCATACGGGCGAGCTTCGCGAGGACCGGGCGCATCAGGCGCTCACCTGCCCGAACCGGCCCGTCATGAAACAACCACCTCGGTCAACTTCGCCCGGCGCCGCCGTCGGAGAAGACCAGCCGGATGATGCGGTCGTCGTCCGGGTCGGGCTCGCCGCCGGGCTCCTGGTTCGAGGTGCCCACCCACAGCGACCCGTCCGGGGCCGCCACCAGGCTGCGCAGCCGTCCGTACTCGCCGGCCAGAATCGCCGTCGGCCGGCCCAGCACGGTGCCGTTGCCGGTGGTGCTGACCAGCCAGAGCCGCTGCCCGGCGAGGCAGGCCTGGGCGACCATCCGCTCCAGCACCGCCACGCCGGAGCAGGACGACTCGTCCACCGGCCAGGTGGCCAGCGGTTCGGTGAACTTGGCATCGCCGCCGGCGCCGTCGACCGTGGGCCAACCGTAGTTCCTGCCCTTCTGGATCACGTTGAGCTCGCCGGACTTCTCCTGGTTGGACTCGCTGGCGTACATCCGCTTCGCCGAGTCCCAGGCGAACCCCTGCACGTTGCGGTGCCCGGACGACCAGACCGGCGACGTCTTGACCGGGTTGCCCGGCGCCGGCTTGCCGGTGACCGCGATGCGCAGGATCTTGCCACCCAGGCTCTTGGCGCTGGGGGCCTGCGTGCCGGTCGGTGTGCCGTCGCCGGTGCCCACGTAGAGGTAACCGTCCGGGCCGAATGCCAGGTGGCCGCCGTTGTCCTCGTCCGAGCGGGGGATGCCGGTGAGGATCGGCGTGGGCTTGCCGCCCAGCGTCAGCTTCGCGACCCGGTTGTCGGTGTCGGTGGAGTAATACAGGTACACCGTCTTGTCGGTGTCGTACTTGGGGGACACGGCGATGCCGAGCAGGCCGCCGTCGCCGCCGCTGACCGCCTCGGTGAGCCGCTGCACCTCGGTGACCTTGAGCCCGTCGACGTCCGCCTCCGGGCCGACCTTGAGGATCCGGGCGGTGTCCCGCTCGGTGACCAGGGCGCCGCCGTCCGGCAGGAAAGCCATCCCCCACGGCACGTCCAGGCCCTTGGCCAGCACGGTGATCGCGACCTCCTGCTCGCCGCCCGGCTCGCCGGTGCCGGCCGAGGTCGAGGGGGCGGGAAAGTTCGGCGGCTCGCCGGCCACCTCCGGATCGGGCGGGCCGAAGCTGCACGCCGTGCTCACCGCCAGCACGGCCGCCAGTGTCACGCCGGCCGCCCGCGTCCGGCGGCCGCCCCTGCCCACCCGGATAGTCACACCGACCAGGGTAGCCGCGCCGGCCGGCCGCGTCGGCCGACGTAGGTTGGCACGGTGAAGGTCTGGATCGCGCACGAAGCGGGACGCGAGCTGATCGGCGGACTGCCGGCCGGGATCACCCTGGAAGTCTGTCCGGACGCCGCCGGCCTGCCGTCCGATCCGTCGGACGTGGTGTTCTGGGTGCCGCCGTTCCTGCCCGCCGCCCAGGCCGGCGAGGTGCTGCCCAAGCTCGGTGGCCTCCGGGTCGTGCAACTGCTGTCCGCCGGCGCGGACACCTGGGTCGCCCAGGTGCCGGACGGCGTGGTGCTCTGTGACGCCCGGGGCGTGCACGACGCTCCGGTGGCCGAGTGGGTGGTCGGCGCGGCGGTCGGCATGCTGCGACAGTTTCCGGCCTTCGCCCGGGCTCAGCAGCGCGAGGACTGGGCGTTCGACCGGTACACACCGACCCGGGAGCTGACCGGCGCCCGGGTGCTCATCGTCGGTGCCGGGTCGATCGGGGCGGCGATCGAGCGGCACCTGGCGCCGTTCGGGGTGACCGTGACCCGGGTGGCCCGGACGCCGCGCCCGGACCAGGACGTGCACGGTGCCGACCGGCTGCCCGACCTGCTCCCGGACGCCGACGTGGTGGTGCTGGTGGTGCCGCTGACCGGGGCCACCCGGGGCATGGTGGACGCCCGCTTCCTGGCCGCCATGCCGGACGGCGCACTGCTGATCAACGCCGCCCGCGGTCCGGTGGTGGACACCGCGGCACTGGTCGCCGAGCTGAGCACCGGACGGATCTGGGCCGCGCTGGACGTCACCGACCCTGAGCCGCTGCCGCCCGGCCATCCGCTCTGGCGACTGCCGAACGTGTTTCTGACCCCGCACACCGGCGGTGCCGTGCACGGCCTGCTGCCTCGCGCGTACGCGCTGGCCGGCGCCCAACTGCGCCGGTTCGCGGCCGGCCAGGAGTTGATCAATCGGGTGGTGGCGGGCTACTGACCTCGACGTCCTGACCGCCGGCGGAGAGCACGGACGGCAGGTTGGCCGCGGTCACCCCGGTGAGCCGGATGATGTTGCCGTTGTCGAGCAGCGCGGAGACCCGGCCGCGTTCGTCCGGGGCCAGTTCGGTGATCCGGGACCACGGCACGTCGGTCGAGCCGAACAGGGCCCGCACCCGCAAGCGGTCCGGGTAGACGTCGGTGCCGGCCCGCCAGGCCCACAGCCCGACCCCGAACGGGATCAGCAGGATCGGCGTCAGGGCCCATCGCGAACCGGCCAGCGGGACCGCGCCGACGAACGCGATCAAGGCGGCGATCAGCAGCGCGCCCGACCTCCGTACGCGCAACGTTGGCTTGCGGCTCACCCGGCCATCCTCGCATCCGGCCGTTCGCCCGCGGCAGACCCTCCCCGTCGCCCGCGTTTGACCGGGGCCCGTCCATACCCGACGATCCGACTATGGGAAGCCGGATCCGCTGCCCGTAACCTGATCGGGGGATGAGCGTTAGCCGATGTGGGAGCAGTGCATCCTCCGCCGCAGCGCCCACCCCTCACGTCGATCGCCGAGCGCAGGAGAACCGCCGTCGTGGCAGCGTCACCCACCGCGCGCCCGCACCCTCCGGCCGTTACCCGGGCCGGTCTCCTCGTGGTGCCCAGCACCGCGGCGCTCGTGCTGGTGGCCGGGGTCGTTGGAGTGATCGGCCCGATGCCCGCCCTGGCCGCCGGAGTGGGCGTCGCCGCGCTGTGGGCGGCCGCGATCCTGGTGCGCGCCGCGCTCGCCATCCACCACGCCGACGGCACTTTCGTGGCCTGCAAGGGTGCCGGCTTCGTGGGCATGGGCGCGTTGGCCACCGGTCTCACCGCCGCCGTGCCGGCGCTGGTCTCCCGCGGCACCGGCGTGGTCGCGACCGTCGGCCTGGGTGCCACGGCCGTCCTCTACACGCTGGGCACCATGCTGCTGCCGAACGCGGCGACCACCTGGCCGGTCCGGCTGCGCCGGGCGTTCGACGGTCTCGGCTTGGGCGTGAGCGTCGGCTTCGCGGTCTGGATCATGCCGCCGATGAGCAATCCAGCCGGTCTGCCGGCCACGCTGATCGGTGCCGCCGGCGTCGCGATCGTCGTGGTGACCACCCTGCGCGCCCGCCCGCAGCGCAGCCCCGCCCTGCTCTGCGGCGCCGGAGCGGCGGTGGTGCTGACCAGTCTCTGCCTGATCGTCCTCCTGGTCACCGCGGACCGGTCCGGCATCCTGCCGTTGCTCGGCCTGCCGATCGTGGCCGGCCTGACGCTGACCGCGTACGGCGGCTCCCGCCGCGACCTGCCCGCTCCCCGGCTGGAGCCGCGCGACCCGGACCAGTACCTGGCCGGCTACCCGCTGCTGGCGGTCCCGGCCGGGCTCGGCGTGATCGCCGCGGTGTACCACCTGATCGCGGTCGGGCTCTTCGACGTCATCGGGACCGTCCTGGGCCTGTCCATGGTGGCCGTCCTGACCATGCGCGAGCTGCTGGTGGTCCGGGACATCCGCCGGTACGCCGGGCAGCTGCGCACCAAGGAGGCGCACTTCCGGTCGCTGGTGGCCGGCGCGACCGACCTCACCCTGGTGCTCGACGAGGATCTGGTGGTCACCTGGCAGTCGCCGGCCGCCGCCCGGCTGTTCGGGCTGGCCGACGCTGAGGTGGTGGGCCGGCCGTTCAGCGATCTGATCCACCCGGACGACGCGGCCGACGCCCGGGCGGTGATCGAGTCGGTGCTCGTCGGTGAGCACGCGGACGGGCCGCCCGCACTGGTCAACGCCCGGGTCCGGGACGGCCACAAGCTCTGGCGGGACACCGAGTCGACGATCTCCGACCAGCGTGCGGTGCCGGAGGTGGCGGCGCTGGTGGTGCACGTCCGGGATGTCGGCGAGCGCCGGCACCTGGAACGGACGCTGCACCGGCTGTCCTACACCGACCAGCTCACCGGCCTGGCCAACCGGCGGGCGCTGATGCGGGACCTGCTCTCCTTCCGGCGCCGGGCCGGCCAGCAGGGCACCGTGCTGGTGATCGACCTGCACGGCCTGGCGGAAATCAACAACGAGAAGGGCCGGGAGACCGGCGACGCGGTGCTGATCGAGGTGGCCCGGCGGATCCGCAGCCTGTGCGGCGACGAGGACGTGGCGGCCCGGCTCGGCGGTGACGAGTTCGCGGTGCTCACCCCGGACGGTGCGGTGCTGGCGTACGCGCTGGCCACCCGCCTCGTCACGCTGCTGATGGAGCCGTACCAGCTGCCCGGCACGATCGTCGAGTTGCACACCAGCGTGGGCCTGGCCGAGCTGGCCGGTGGCCGCGACTCGGACGAGGTGCTGCGGCACGCCGACCTGGCCCGCAGCCGCGCCCGGCAGCTCGGCCTGGACCGGGTCGAGTGGTACGACACGGACGTGGAGATGCAGCTGCACCGGCGGATGGACCTCGAACAACAACTGCTCAACGCGGCCGAGAACGGCGAGCTGGATGTGGTCTACCAGCCGGTGGTAAGCCTGCGCGACCAGGTGCCGGTCGGTGTGGAGGCGTTGCTGCGCTGGCGGCATCCGAAGCTGGGCACCATCCTGCCGGCCGAACTGCTGCCCATAGCCCGCGCCGTGGGCATCGCCGCTGAGCTGGACGAGTGGGTGCTGGACACGGCCTGCCGCCAGATGGCCACCTGGTCCACCGGCGCGGAGGACTTCTGGCTGTCGGTGAACGTGGCACCGAAGGAACTGCTCACCGCCCGTTTTCCCGAGCGGGTGGCCGCCACCCTGCACCGGCACGCGCTGTCTGCCGAACGGCTGGTCATCGAGGTCGCCGAGACCTGGATCGCCGAGGACCTGCCCGCCGTGGTGGCGTCCCTGGCCGGCCTGCGCAAGCTCGGCGTCCGCGCCGCGCTGGACGACTTCGGCGCCGGCCAGGCCTCGCTGTCGCACCTGCGCCGGCTGCCGGTGGACGTGCTCAAGCTGGACAAGGCGCTGGTGAACACGCCGACCGATGCGAGCAGCCCGGCGGTGATCGGGGTGGTGGTCAGCCTCGGCCGGCGCCTGGGCCTGGAGATCGTCGCCAAGGGCCTGGAGACCGAGGAGGAGATCGTCCGGGCCCGGAACGCCGGCTGCCTGTACGGCCAGGGCTTCGCGCTGGGCCGCCCGGCCCCAGCCGAACGCGTCGAGGCCTACCTGGACTCCCACCGCCCAGCCTGACGCCGGCGGCGTCAAGCTCAGCCACTTAACTCGGCGGTGCGGTGCTTCCTCGGGGGGTGAGGTGGGCGGTGCCGGCCTCGACGTCGGTCACCTTTTCGCCGGCGATGGCGGCCAGCAACTGCCGGGCGGCGTGGGCGCCGTACTCGGCGATGTCCCGGCTCAGCGCGGTCAGCGGCGGGTGCACCAGGCTGCACAGTGGCGAGTCGTCCCAGGCCACGATGGACAGATCGGCCGGTACGGCCAGGCCCATCTCCTGCGCGACGGCCAGCCCGGCGACCGCCATCACGTCGTTGTCGTAGACGATCGCGGTGGGCCGGTCCGCGTTGATCAGCAACCGCCGGGTGGCCCGGCCGCCCTCCTCACCGGTGGAGTCGGACGGCACGGTGACCGCGGACTCCAGCCCGAGCGAGGTGCACACCTCGGTGAAGGCCCGGGTCCGGGTCTGCGTGTGCAGCAGGTCGGGCAGACCGCTGACCCGGGCGATCCGGCGGTGGCCGAGCGCCACCAGGTATCGCACCGCCTCGGCCACCGCGCCGGCGTCGTCGGACCAGATCTGGGCGATCCGGCCGGTGTCGCCGGGCCCGCCGATCACCACCGCCGGCAACTGCAGTTCCTGCAGCACCGGGATGCGGACGTCGCCGGCCCGCATGTCGGTCACGAAGACGCCGTCCACCCGGCGTTCGCCCCACCACCGGCGGTACACCTCGACCTCGTTCTCCGGGGTGGACACCACCTGCAGCGTGAGCGCGTACGACCGGGCCGCGAGCTCGGACTCGAAGCCGCTGATCAGACCCATGAAGAACGGCTCGATGCTGAGGATCCGCGCGGGCCGGCACAGGGTGAGCCCGACCGCCTTCGCGCTGGCACCGGACAGGGCCCGGGCCGCGCTGTTCGGGTTGAAGCCGATCTCCCGGGCGATCGCCATGATGCGTTGCCGGGTCGCCTCGGACACGCCGGGCTGGCCGTTCAGCGCATAGGAGACAGCGCCCTTGGAGACACCCGCGCGCTGGGCGATGTCGGCGATCGTGGGCCGCTTCACTCGTTCTCCTCATCCGTGCCGGTAGAGCGCTCTCACGCTACCTCTCTACTGAACGAACTTAACAACCGCGGATCGCTTGATCGGTTAAGTGTTGCAGGCCACACCGATGTCTGTCGATGGGCGGGTCGATTTATCCAGTTCTTCAGCTCAGGACACGGGCTCATAACATGCTATTGACAGCGCTCAACACGCGGAATACGGTCTGGAACTTATCCGGTTCAGTAAATTCCCCGATGGTGGAGGCGCCATGGAACGGGTCAATAAGCGAGCGCTGCGGCTGGTCGCCGCCGGCCTCGCGGCATCAATGGTTGTCACTGGTTGTAGTGGCCGCGACCTGGAGGGAAGCGGTAGCGACAGCGGTGGCAGCGGCAGCAGCGCCGCCCCGGTGACGCTCACCGTCAACTTCTGGGGCGACTTCGGCCTGGACGCGCTGAAGGCCAAGTACGAGGCGGCGAACCCCAACGTCAAGATCGTGCTGAATTCCGGCGAGTACAACGCCCAGCACGAGGACCTGCAGAAGAAGTTGGTCGCCGGCAACGGCGCCGCGGACATCGCCGCGGTCGACGAGGGCTTCATGGTGCAGATGCGCAGCCAGGCGGACAAGTTCGTCAACCTGCTCGACAAGGGCGCCGGCAGCTTCGAGGCGAAGTACCTGCCGTGGAAGTGGAAGGCGTCGATGTCGGAGGACGGCAAGCAGATCGGTCTCGGCACCGACGTCGGTGGTCTGGCCATGTGCTACCGCACCGACCTGTTCAAGGCCGCCGGGCTGCCCACCGAGCGGGACCAGGTCTCCGCGCTCTGGCCCAGCTGGGACGAGTTCATCAAGATCGGCCAGCAGTACACCGCCAAGACCAACAAGAAGTTCGTCGACTCCGCCACCAACCTGTTCAACCCGGTGCTGGCCCAGCAGCCGGTCGGGTTCTACAACGAGCAGGAGCAGTTGCAGATGGAGGGCGGCCCGAAGGTTGCCTTCGACGTCAGCATGAAGGCCATCGACGCGGGCCTGTCGGCCAACCTGGCCAGCTTCCAGCCGAACTGGAACCAGGGCTTCGTCAAGGGTCAGTTCGCCGTCCTGGCCTGCCCGGCCTGGATGCTGGGTCACATCCAGGAGACCGCGCCGGACACCAAGGGCAAGTGGGACATCGCGTCGATCCCGGGCGGTGGCGGTAACTGGGGTGGCTCCTGGTGGACCATCCCGGCGCAGGGCAAGAACGTCGACGCGGCGTACAAGTTCGTCGAGTGGATGGTGCAGCCGGAGCAGCAGATCGAGATCTTCAAGACGGTCGGCAACCTGCCCTCGCAGCCCGACCTCTACAAGGACCCGGCCGTGCTGGACTTCAAGAAGGACTTCTTCAGCGACGCACCGACCGGCCAGATCTTCGCGGCCACCGCGGAGAAGCTGCAGCCGCAGTACCTGGGCAAGAAGAACGGCCCGACCCGGGTCAACGTGGAGAACGTGATCAACCGGGTGCAGGAGGGCAAGCTGAAGAGCTCGGCCGCCTGGGCCGAGGCGGTCAAGGAAGCCGAGAAGGCCGCCAACTCGTAATCGCGATCGCCACGACGGCGGGGCGTCCGGTCGGGACGCCCCGCCTCTTTCCAGGAGGTGGCCGATGGCCGTCACCCAGGTACGCAAACCCGCGCCGGCCCGGCACCGCGGCGGTCCGGCATCGCCCTCACGCATGAAACTGTGGGGCTACCGGTTCGACACCAAGCACGCCCCCTATCTGCTGATCGCGCCGTTCTTCCTGCTCTTCGGCATGTTCGGCCTGTTCCCGATCATCTTCAACGGCGTCGTCGCACTACGGACGTGGCGGCTGGACGACCCGGACGCCGACGGCTGGGCCGGCACCGCCAACTTCTCCCGGCTGCTGACCGACGAAGACTTCTGGAACGCCCTCTACAACACCTTCGGCATCTTCATCCTGTCCACCGTTCCGCAACTACTGCTCGCGCTGATCATCGCGAACCTGCTGAACCACCGGCTGCGCGCGACGACCTGGTGGCGGGTCAGCGCGCTGATCCCGTACGTCACCCCGCTGACCGCCTCGACGCTGGTGTTCGCGGTGTTCTTCACCCGCGACGGCGGCATGGCGAACTGGGCGCTCTCGTTGCTCGGCATCGGCACCGAGGAACCGATCAACTGGCGCGCGGACAAGTGGAGTTCGTGGATCGCCATCGCCACCATGGTCAACTGGAAGTGGATCGGCTACAACGCGCTGCTCTACCTCTCCGCGATGCAGGCCATCCCGAGGGACGTCTACGAGGCGGCGGCGATCGACGGCGCCGGCCCGCAGCGGCAGCTCTGGCAGATCACCGTACCGATGATCCAACCGGTCGTGATCTTCACGGTGATCCTGTCCACCATCGGTGGCCTGCAGCTGTTCACCGAACCGCTGCTGTTCGACGAGAACCCGGCGCTGGCGACCGGTGGCTCCAACGGGCAGTACCAGACCATCGCCATGCTCATCTACAAGGTCGGCTGGCGTGACCTCAATCTCGGGTACGCGGCTGCGATGTCCTGGGCGCTCTTCCTCATCATCCTGATCGTCGCGGCCGTCAACGCCCTCATCACCCGACGTCTTGGAGGTGGGCGATGACCCTGATGGCCAACCGCGCGCCGGATCCGTACGCGACTCCCCCGCGCAAGAGCCCGCGTACCGGCCGGCGAACCAGCCGGGCGCCCCAGGACACCAGGGCGAGCTGGCGGGTGTACCTGTTCCTCGCCATCTTCATGCTGCTGTCCACGTTCCCGCTGTACTGGATGTTCGTCATCGCGACGAGCACCGACGCGGCCGTCGCGGCGATCCCGCCGACGGTGGTGCCGGGCGGCGAGTTCATGACCAACCTGCGCGAGGTCTTCACGATGCAGGACGTCTACTTCGCCGCCTCGCTGATCAACAGCACTATCGTCTCGACGATCGTCACCGCCTCCACGCTGTTCTTCTGCTCGCTGGCCGGGTTCGCCTTCGCCAAACTGCGGTTCCGGGCCCGCAACGCGCTGATGATCTTCGTGATCCTCACCCTGACCGTGCCCAACCAGCTCGGCGTCGTCGCGCTCTACATCGTGATGGGCGAGCTGGGCTGGAACGGCACCCTGACCGCGGTCATCGTGCCGCTGCTGGTGACCGCGTTCGGCGTCTTCTACATGCGGCAGTTCATCGACCACGCGGTGCCGGACGAGCTGATCGAGGCGGCCCGGGTGGACGGCGCGCTGACCCTGCGGATCTACTGGTCGCTGGTGCTGCCGGCGATCCGCCCGGCGCTGGCCGTCCTGGGCCTGCTCACCTTCGTGGCCACCTGGAACGACTTCCAGTGGCCGCTGATCACCTTGAACGGTACGGAATTTCCCACGTCGATGGTGGCGCTGTCCGACCTGGCCAGCGGCAACTACGTGATCTACCGCCGGGTGCTGGCGGGCGCGTTCGTGGCCACCGTGCCACTGCTCGTCCTGCTGCTGATCGGGGGGCGGCAGATCGTCCGCGGCATCATGGAAGGCGCCGTCAAGTCGTGACCAACTGCACCGAGCGGCACCCAGCCGCACCTGACGACGGCTTCGCAGGCGAGGGCCAGGCGGGCACGACTCAGGCGGGCACGACCAAGGAGACGCAGTCGTGAGGAGTTCCGTGCCCTCGTACCGTGCCCTGCATGACGGCTGGCTGCTCAGCGGAGCGGACCATGTGGACGTCCCGGCCTCCGTGCCGGGGTGCGTGCACACCGACCTGCTGGCAGCCGGCCTGATCGCGGACCCGTTCCTGGACGACAACGAACAGAAGGTGGCCTGGATCGGGCGGACCGATTGGGCGTACGAGACCACCTTCTCGTGGTCACCCACGGCGGACCGGTCGGATCTGGTGTGTGCCGGCCTGGACACGGTGGCGCGGGTGATCCTCAACGGCACCGAGATCGGCCGCACCGCGAACATGCACCGCGGGTACCGCTTCGACGTCCGCGACGTGCTCCGCAGCGAGAACACCCTTCGCATCGAGTTCGGCTCGGCGTACGCCTATGCCGAAGCCCAGCAGAGCCGCCTCGGGGACCGGCCGAACGCCTATCCCGAGCCGTTCCCGTTCATCCGGAAGATGGCCTGCAACTTCGGCTGGGACTGGGGTCCGACGCTGGTGACTGCCGGCATCTGGCAGGACATCGGGCTGCACTGCTGGTCGGTGGCCCGGTTCGCCGAGGTGCGCCCGCACGTGACCGTGGCCGACGGGGTGGGCCGGGTGGACGTGCACGTCACCCTGGAGCGGGACACCGACGGCCCGGTGACCGTCGTGGCGGCGGTGGCCGGCCGGGAGGCGGTCGCCCGGATCTCCGGGCGCGAGGCGGTGCTTACCGTCACCGTCGACGACCCGGATCTCTGGTGGCCCCGGGGGTACGGCGAGCCGGCGCGCTACGACCTGGACGTGACGCTGTCCGACTCGTACGGCAAGCTCGACGTCTGGTCCCGCCGGATCGGCTTTCGCTCGGTGCGGTTGGACACCCGGGACGGCGCGTTCACCGTCGTGGTCAACGACCGGTCGGTGTTCGCCCGCGGCGTCAACTGGATCCCGGACGACGTGTTCGTCACCCGCATCGGCCGGGACCGCCTGGCCCGCCGGCTGACCCAGGCATGTGAAGCGAACGTCAACTTCATCCGGGTCTGGGGTGGCGGTCGGTACGAGTCGGAGGACTTCTACGACCTGGCCGACGAGCTCGGGCTGATGGTGCAGCAGGACTTCCTGTTCGCCTGCGCCGCCTATCCGGAGGAGGAACCGTTCCACTCCGAGGTGGCCGCCGAGGCGCGGGAGAACGTGGTGCGGCTCAGCTCGCATCCCAGCCTGGTGCTGTGGACCGGCAACAACGAGAACATCTGGGGCCACGAGGACTGGGGTTGGAAGGACTCCCTGGACGGGCGGAGCTGGGGCGCGGGTTACTACTTCGACCTGCTGCCACAGGTCGTGTCAGATGTGGACCCCGGGCGGCCGTACTGGCCGGGCAGCCCGTGGTCGGGCTCGGCGGACCGGCATCCCAACGATCCGGCGTACGGGTCGATGCACATCTGGGACGTGTGGAACACCGACGACTACACGAAGTACCGGTCGTACCGTCCGCGGTTCGTCGCCGAGTTCGGGTTCCAGGCGCCGCCGGCCTGGGCCACGCTTAGGCGGGCGCTGTCCGACCAGCCGCTGGCGCCGGACTCACCCGGCATGGCGCATCACCAGAAGGCGATCGGCGGTGACCTGAAGCTCGCCCGCGGGCTGGCCGCGCATCTGCCGCCACCGCGCGACTTCGACGACTGGCACTACCTGACGCAGCTGAACCAGGCGCGGGCGTTGACGCTCGGCATCGAACACTTCCGGTCGCTGCGCCCGCACTGCATGGGCGCGATCGTGTGGCAGCTCAACGACTGCTGGCCGGTGACGTCCTGGTCCGCAGTGGACGGTGATGGCCGCCGCAAGCCGTTGTGGTACGCCCTCCGGCGGGTGTTCGCCGACCACCTGATGACCCTGCAGCCGCGCCGCACCGGGCCGGCCCTGGTGGCGGTGAACGACTCGACCGAACCGTGGCCGTTCACCGCGACGGTGACCTTGCGCACGCTGGCCGGCGCGGTGCTCGACCACATCACCCTGGCGACCACCGTCGACCCGGAGTCGGTGCTCACCGTACCGCTCGACATGGCCCCGCGGTCGGCGTCGGAGTTCCTGCTGGCCGACAGCAGCGCCGGGCGTTCGTGGTGGTTCGGCGCCGAGGACAAGGACGTCGCCTGGCCGCCGGCCGCCTACACGTCCGCGGTGACGAGCGCCGGCACCGACACCAGGGTGACGGTGACGGCACAGAGCCTGCTGCGCGACCTGACCATGTTTCCGGACCGGCTGCACCCGGACGCCGAGGTGGACCATGCCGGGGTCACGCTGCTGCCCGGCGAATCGGTAACCTTCGTGATCACCGGCGCCACCGGCCTCGACCCCGCCGCGCTGACCAGCCGTCCGGTCCTGCGCTGCGTCAACGACGTGGCGGGTTAGGGCAGGCCCTAGTAGGACCCGGGCTGGATGACCTCCTCGCCCTCGTCGACCGGTTCCTCGAACCGGGTGTAGAGATCGTCCAGTTCGGATTCCGCCACGCCGAGCCGCTGCAGCAGGGCGGCCCGCGACGCCGGGAAGTAGAGCAGCCGCCAGGTCGCGTCCAGCACCTCGACGCGCTGCTTCCAGGCGTCCCGGTCGGCGCGGCGCCACAACCCCGGATGAAGCGCCACGTCGTGGCCCGCCCGTACCTCTCGGGTCACCCGCTCGAGGACGGCGGTGCCCGGCTCGTCGAATTCCAGGCACACCACCCCGGCGGGCTCGAGCACCCGCCGGCAGTAGGACCGGCGCCCGCTGCCGGTGAGGCCGACGAGCAGGTAGACCTGGGGCACCTATTCGGGTACGCGACGATAGGCGCCGTCGCTCGCGCTGGTGGCCATCGACGCGTAGGCGCGCAGGGCCGCCGACACCGGTCGCTGCCGATCGACCGGGGTGTACGGCTTCGGCCGCTGCTCCTGCGCCGCCCGGCGGCGGGTGATCTCCTCGTCGGGCAGGTTCAGCGTGATGCTCCGGCCCGGGATGTCGATGGTGATCTCGTCACCGGTCTCCACCAGCGCGATCAGCCCGCCGGACGCCGCCTCGGGCGAGACGTGCCCGATGGACAGCCCGGACGTGCCGCCGGAGAACCGGCCGTCGGTGACCAGCGCGCACGCCTTGCCCAGGCCGCGACCCTTCAGGAAGCTGGTCGGGTAGAGCATCTCCTGCATGCCCGGCCCGCCCCGGGGACCCTCGTACCGGATCACCACCACGTCACCCTCGACCACCTGCTTGCCGAGAATGCCGTCGACCGCCGCGTCCTGACTCTCGTAGACCCGCGCCGGGCCGGTGAACTTCCACAGCGACTCGTCGACGCCGGCGGTCTTCACCACGCAGCCGTCCGGTGCCAGGTTTCCGAACAGGATGGCCAGGCCGCCGTCGGCGGTGTATGCGTGCTCCACCGACCGGATGCAGCCCTCGGCCGCGTCGGTGTCCAGGGTGGCCCAGCGGTTGGTGGTGGAGAACGGCTGCGTGGTCCGCACCCCGCCGGGTGCGGCGTGGTACAGCTCGACCGCCGCCGCGGACGCCTTGCCGCCGCGGATGTCCCACTCGTCCAACCAGGTCTGCAGGTCCGGCGCGTGCACCGCGCGCACCCCCGGCCGCAGCGCACCGGCCCGGTTGAGCTCACCCAGCAGCGCCGGGATGCCGCCGGCCCGGTGCACGTCCTCCATGTGGTACTTCTGGCTGTTCGGGGCGACCTTGGACAAGCAGGGCACCCGCCGTGACACCGCGTCGATGTCCGAGACGCCGAAGTCGAGCTCCGCCTCCCGGGCCGCGGCCAGCAGGTGCAGCACCGTGTTGGTGGAACCGCCCATCGCCACGTCCAGCGCCACCGCGTTCTCGAACGCGTCGCGGTTGGCGATCGACCGGGGCAGCACCGAGGTGTCGTCGTCCTCGTAGTACCGCCGCGCGATGTCCACGATCAAGGCGCCGGCCGTTTCGAACAGCGCCTTGCGCGAGGCGTGCGTGGCCAGCGTCGAGCCGTTGCCGGGCAGCGCCAGGCCGATCGCCTCGGTGAGGCAGTTCATCGAGTTGGCGGTGAACATGCCGGAGCACGAGCCGCAGGTCGGGCAGGCGGATCGCTCGATGGCGCCGAGCTGCTCGTCGGTGACCTGGTCGTTGGCGCTGGCGCTCATCGCGTCGATCAGGTCGAGCTTCTCGTGCACGATGCCCTCGATGGCGACCGTCTTGCCGGCTTCCATCGGGCCGCCGCTCACGAAGACGGTGGGGATGTTCAGCCGGAGCGCGGCGATCAGCATGCCCGGAGTGATCTTGTCGCAGTTCGAGATGCAGACCAGGGCGTCGGCGCAGTGCGCGTTCACCATGTATTCCACCGCGTCGGCGATCAGCTCCCGGCTGGGCAGCGAGTAGAGCATGCCGCCGTGCCCCATCGCGATGCCGTCGTCGACGGCGATGGTGTTGAACTCGCGCCCCACCCCGCCGGCCGCGGCCACCGCGCCGGCGACCAGGCCACCGAGGTCCTTGAGGTGCACGTGCCCGGGTACGAACTGGGTGTAGCTGTTGGCGATCGCCACGATCGGCTTGCCGAAGTCGTCGTCGGTCATGCCGGTGGCGCGCCAGAGGGCGCGCGCGCCGGCCATCGTCCGACCATGCGTCGAGGTCCGGGAGCGCAGTTCAGGCATCCCTACAGTCTGCCACCGTGGGTGATCCGGCCGGTGGCAGAGGTCCACAAGACGGGATCGCCGGGGTGTAGAAATTCCCCGAGATCAGGCACAGTGTTTCCGTGCACTCACCGTCCGGCGTGGAGCTGGCCGGGCTGGCGAGCCTTCTGGTGTCGGTCCCGGCCGTCGCGGTGCTCAGCAAATCCGGACGAAAGCACACAGGCGCCGCACGCCGGGCACATCTGGTGCTCGCCGCCGGCGGCGCGCTGGCCGTCGCCGCCGCCCTGGCCGGCCTGCTCAGCGCGCTCTTCATCCATCACGAGGCGGGTCACCCACACCGGCAGGCGCTGGGCTCCGCGGTGGCCGTCGCGATGGGCGTCGGCACGCTCCTCCTGCTGATCGGCACGCTCATGCTGCCCGGTGCGGCGCAGAGCCCCGGCGCCGCGTTGCGCAACCTGTGCGACGGGCTGCTCATCGCCGCGGCGATCTGGTTCGTCGGCTGGGTGCTGCTGACCGAGCCGACGAAGATCCTGGACGACCACACCCCGTACCCCTGCCTGCCGCTCCTGCTGCCGGCCGGCATGGCGGCGGTCGCGGTGGGGATCAACGTGGTGCTGGCGCTGCACGCGCACCGGCCCCGGCACGCGACGGTCCGGGTGGCGCTGGGCGTGACCATGGTGGCCGTCTCCGCCACCATGCTGTCCGGCAGCATCTGCCAGGACTGGCCGCTGGTCATGCTGATCAGCGCGCTGCTGCTGCCCGCGGGCCTGCTGGTGATCGCCCGCGCGGTCCGGATCGCCGACCGGCCGGTGCAGGTGAGCGGTGACGTCACCCAGCGCGGCAAGGCACTCGCCTTCGTACCGGTGCTGGCGGTCATCGGCGCGGCCATCTATCACCGCGCCGTGCACGGCATCATCGACTGGCACGGCCTGACCGCGGCCAGCGTCCTGGGCCTCATCCTGGTCACCCGGCAATATCTCGCGCTGGTCGACGTGAAGCACTACACGTTGCAGCTCAAGCAGAGCGAGGGGCACTTCCGCGAACTGGCGCACACCGATCCGCTGACCGGGCTGGCCAACCGGCGGGGCCTGGTGCGGGCGCTGAGCGAGCCACCCGACCCGGCCACCGTCGGCGAGGGCCGGCAGCGGTTCCTGGTCGGCATCGACCTGGACGGGTTCAAGAACGTCAACGACATGCGCGGGCACGACGCCGGCGACCAGGTGCTCGCCCAGGTCGGTGCCCGGCTGCGCCGCAACCTGCTGGCCGGTGACGTGGCCGCGCGGCTGGGCGGCGACGAGTTCGCGGTGCTCATGCACGCCAGCCCGGAAGAGGCGATGCTGGCCGCCAAACGCCTGCTGGCGGTGCTCGGCGAACCGTACCGGGTGGACGGCGCCTCGGTGTTCCTGTCGGCCAGCGTGGGCGTGGCCGGTCACCCGGCGGCGGACGAGAGCGGCGGGCTGATGCGGGACGCCGACCTGGCGTTGCGATATGCCAAGCAGCGCGGCAAGAACCGGGTGGAGCGGTACGAGGTCCGGTACGACGAGCTGCTCCGCCGCCGCAGCACCCTGGAGAGCGAACTGCGCCACGCCGTCGACCGGGAGCAGCTGAGCCTGGTGTTCCAGCCGGTGGTGGCGCTGCCGTCGATGCGACCGGTGGGCGCCGAGGCGCTGCTGCGCTGGCACCATCCGACGCTCGGCAACGTCCGGCCGGACGAGTTCATCCCGGTGGCCGAGGAGTCCGGCCTGATCAACCGGCTCGGCGTCTGGGTGCTGCGGCAGGCGTGCCGGCAACTGGCCGCCTGGCTGGCCGGCGGACACGACGTCTGGGTCTCGGTCAACCTTTCGCCCCGTGAGCTGCACGCCGCCGACTATCCCGCCCAGGTCGCCGACGTGCTGGCCGAGTACGGCGTACCGCCGCAGCGACTGGTGCTCGAGGTGACCGAGCATGCGGTCGCCACCGATCTCGAGGAACTGGTCCGCCGGCTGGGCGAGCTGCGAGCCACCGGGGTGCGGATCGCGCTGGACGACTTCGGCGCCGGCTACTCGTCGCTGGGCCAGCTGCGCACGCTGCCGGTCGACATCCTGAAGATCGACCAGCGCCTGGTCGCCGAGCCGGAGTCGCGGACCGGCACCGCGGCGCCGCTGGTCGACGTGGTGGTCCGGCTCGGCCACCGGCTCGGTCTCGAGGTGCTCGCCGAGGGCATCCAGACGCCGGCCCAGCGGGCCGCGGTGGTGGAGGCCGGCTGCCGGCTGGGCCAGGGCTCGCTGTTCGGCTGGGGCGTTCCGGCCGAGCATCTGGAGGCCCAGCTGCGCATCTTGCGGCCGGTGCCGTCGAAGAAACCGTTGCCCCCGCCCCGGCCCCGGCCGTCCGGTGTGGCCCGCAGCCAGGTGATCATGCTGGGGCCGGGAATGCGGCAGGTCAGGGCGCTGCTGCCGGCCGAGCAGAGCGCACCCACCCCGGCGGGTGATCAGAATGTGGGATCTGTTGACTCATCGCATGAGATCGGGCAAGGTTAGCCACATGTGCTTGTCGTCCCGAGTACTTATGTGAGCGCGTTCTCGGATTGAGAACGCGCTAGGTCCCGTGCTACCCCGGCACGAGGGCCTTTTTTGTTGCTCGCGTACGGATCTCCAGTGAAGGCCACAGCCATGACGAGACCACCCACTCCCGAGGCACTCGCCCACCGCCCCTCGCCGGCCACCGTCGCGGCCGCGCACTCCGCCCCGGCGGTATCGTCGCCGGTCACCACGACGGGCGCCGGGTCGCTCGTGCGGTCGCTCGAGGCGCTCGGCGTCGAGGTGGCGTTCGGCATTCCGGGCGGGGCCATCCTGCCGGCCTACGACCCGTTGTACGACTCGAAGGTCCGGCACATCCTGGTCCGGCACGAGCAGGGCGCCGGCCACGCGGCCACCGGCTATGCGCAGGCCACCGGCAAGGTGGGCGTCTGCATCGCCACGTCCGGTCCGGGCGCCACCAACCTGGTGACGCCGATCGCGGACGCGTACATGGACTCGGTGCCGCTGGTCGCGATCACCGGCCAGGTGCCCCGTCCGGCGATCGGCACGGACGCCTTTCAGGAGGCCGACATCCAGGGCATCACGCTGCCCATCACCAAGCACAACTTCCTGGTGCAGTCGGCCGACGAGCTGCCGCGGATCCTCGCCGAGGCGTTCCATCTGGCGGCCACCGGCCGGCCCGGTCCGGTGCTGGTGGACATCCCCAAGGACGTGCTGCAGTCGCAGACCACCTTCACCTGGCCGCCCACCCTGGACCTGCCCGGCTACCGGCCCACCCTGCACCCGCACGGCAAGCAGATCCGCGAGGCGGCCCGGCTGATCGCCGCGGCCAAGCGCCCGGTGCTCTACGTCGGTGGGGGCGTGCTCAAGGCCGGTGCCACCGACGGGCTGCGCAAGCTCGCCGAGGTCACCGGCATCCCGGTGGTCACCACGCTGATGGCCCTCGGCGCGTTCCCCGACTCACACCCGCAGCACCTGGGTATGCCCGGCATGCACGGCACGGTGCCCGCGGTGTACGCGTTGCAGAAGGCCGATCTGCTGGTCACCCTCGGCGCCCGGTTCGACGACCGGGTCACCGGCAAGCTGGACTCGTTCGCGCCGGACGCCAAGGTGGTGCACGCCGACATCGACCCGGCCGAGATCGGCAAGAACCGGCACGCCGACGTCCCGATCGTCGGCGACGCCCGGCACGTCATCGACGAGTTGATCGCCGCGGTGTCCGGCACGGCCGGCGGCACCGGCGCGTACCAGGCCTGGTGGAACTGCCTCAACGACCTGCGCGAGCGGTATCCGCTGGGCTACGACGAGCCGGGCGACGGCACGCTGGCACCGCAGTACGTGATCGAGCGGCTGGGCAAGCTGGCCGGCCCGGACGCCATCTTCGTGGCCGGCGTGGGCCAGCACCAGATGTGGGCGTCGCAGTTCATCTCGTACGAGAAGCCCGGCACCTGGCTCAACTCCGGTGGCGCCGGGACCATGGGGTATGCCGTTCCGGCCGCGATGGGCGCCAAGGTCGGTCAGCCGGGCACCGCGGTCTGGGCGATCGACGGCGACGGCTGTTTCCAGATGACCAATCAGGAACTGGCCACCTGCGCCCTGGAAGGCATCCCGATCAAGGTCGCCGTGATCAACAACGGCAACCTCGGCATGGTGCGGCAGTGGCAGACCCTGTTCTACGAAGGCCGCTACTCCAACACCGAGCTGGGCACCCACAAGCACCGCATCCCGGATTTCGTGAAGCTGGCCGAGGCGCTCGGCTGCATCGGCCTGCGCTGCGAGTCGCGGGACGATGTGGACAAGACGATCCAGGCGGCCATGGAGATCAACGACGCCCCCGTGGTGATCGACTTCACGGTCGGCAAGGACGCGATGGTGTGGCCCATGGTGGCCGCCGGTACCAGCAACGACGAGATCATGTTCGCCCGCGGCGTGCGCCCGGCCTTCGACGACGACGACCTCTAGGGGATGCCTTCCATGAGCAAGCACA
>DASSAL010000377.1:0-5414 GCA_035685405.1 Actinoplanes sp.
GCTGGCGGTCACGCCGCTGGTGCTGCTGCTCACCCAGCGGCGCCGGCACCGGGCGCGACGGCGCCCGCGCACCCAGCCCACCTACCGGTGACGGTCACAGCACCAGCAGACCGAACACCCAGGTGACGGCGATTCCGAGCGCGGCGGCGAACTCCACCAGCAGGGACAACCCGACCGCGGCCAGCGCGCCACGAGTGGACGGCCAGGCGCGCCCGGGGCCGAGCCGGACCCGCTCGGTGAGCCAGATGCCGAGGACGAACCCGAGCACCAGCCCCACCACCGGGACCACGAAGAACCCGATCAGCCCGAGTACTCCCCCGGCCACCAGGGCCGACGTCGGCACCCCGGTGTCCTTCAGCCGCTTGCCCGGCCACAGGTACTTGACCAGGATCCCGGCCAGGAAGATCACCGTGACCAGCACGAGGACCACCCAGCGACCGGCGCCGGCGTCGCCGAACACCGCCCAGAGCAGCACGCCCAACCAGCACAGCACCAGGCCGGGAAGAACCGGGACGAGCACGCCCAGCACGCCGACCAGGATCGCCAGCCCGGCCACCAGGGTGACCGCGGTGCCGGTGTCGGTGAGATCCATGCCGCACACGGTAGCGCCCGCTGAAGTCTCAACCCGCTCCACCGGTGACCGATGGACACCACGGTGCCGCCGCCTCCCCCGGCGGCCGGTGTCCCATCCCTCGGAGGTGCGATGCGCAGCGTGCTCGCGGTAGGTGCGCACGCCGGCGACGTCGAGGCCGGCTGCGGCGCGACGCTGGCCGCGCACCGGGCGGCCGGCGACTCGGTGACCGTCCTGGTGCTCGCCGATCCGGCGCCGTCGGCCGCGACCGCCGCCCGTACCCTCGACTTCCTGCTGGTCCGGGGCTCCATCGCCGATGGCGCGATACGCGCGGACGGCGCCACCGTGGCCACCATCGAGAACGTGATCACCGGCGTGGCGGCGGACGTGATCTACGTACCCGCGCCGGACGACGCCGCCGCGGACCGGCGCGCGGCCGCCGCGGCCACCCTCGCCGCCGCCCGGCACGGCAGCCGGGTGCTGCACTACCCCGGCCCGTCCACGCTGCGGTTCGAGCCGTCGGTGTTCGTCGACGTCACCGCGCACCTGGATCGCAAGCTCGCGGTGGTGCCCGATCCGGCGGTGGCCACGGCGACCGCGCGCACCTTCGGCGCCATGGCCCGGGTCCGGTACGCGGAAGCCTTCGCGCCCACCCGATTCGTCTGGGAGCTGTAGCCGGGAAAGTCGGCAAGCAACCGGTACGCAACTGTCCGCCACCGCTTGCTGCACTCCTGGTCACCCAGAGTTTCCCCTTGTCAGCCGACGCCGATGGCGCCGACCACACGGGGGAACGACATGACCAGCACCGTCACGACCGACACCGGCCACCTGGACGACTCGGTGCTCTCCGCCGACCAGCAGGAGGAGCTGATCCGCCAGCACATGCCGCTGGTCGGTCACCTGGTCCGGGACATGCTCACCCGCATCCCGAACCACATTCACCGCGACGACCTCACCAGCGCCGGCCTGCACGCCCTGGTGACCGCCGCCCGCGGCTGGGATCCGGAGCGCGGCATCCCGTTCCACCGGTTCGCCACCACCCGGATCCGGGGCGCCATCCTGGACGAGCTGCGGTCGCTGGACTGGGCCACCCGATCGGTGCGCACCAAGGCCCGCGCCACCGACACCACCCGGCAGCACCTGACCAGCACGCTGGGCCGCACGCCGACCCCCGAGGAGCTGGCCCAGGCGCTCGGCACCACCACCACCGACCTGCACCGCACCGACACCGACGTGCAGCGCGCCACGGTGCTGTCGTTGCAGGGGTTCACCACGAGCTCCGCGGACGACATGGTCACCGAGCCGACCCCGGGCCCGGAGGACATGTTGCTGCGCCGCGAGCAGATCGGCTATCTGCACCACGCGATCGCGTCGCTGCCGGACCGCCTGCAGTACGTGATCACCGAGTACTTCCTCAACGAGCGGCCGATGGCCGACATCGCCACCGACATGGGTGTCACCGAGTCGCGGATCAGCCAGCTGCGCGCCGAGGCGCTGTCGCTGCTCAAGGACGGCCTGAACACGCACCTGGACCCCGAGCTGGCGCCCGCACCGGAGAACCCGGACTCGATCACCGCCCGTCGCCGGGCGTCGTACTACGCGAGCATCGCCGGCCACACCACGCTGCACACCCGGCTGGCGCTCACCAACGCGCACGGCCACACCCAGTACGCCGCGGGCGTGCCGGCCTGACCCGACCACCCCGCGATCTTGGACTTTGGTGGGCGGCAAAAGCCGCAGTCAATCCATAAAGGCCGCCACAAGTCCAAGATCGACGCGGTGTGAGCGGGTCAGGTCAGGGCGGTCAGCTCCTTGGGGAGGGGGGCGGTGTGCAGGACGGCGAGGCGGCGGGTGGCCCGGGTGACGGCGACGTACAGGTCGCTCAGCCCGCGCGGTGACTCGGCCAGGATCTCGTCCGGCTGCACCACCAGCACCGAGTCGAACTCCAGGCCCTTGGCCTGCCGCACGGTCAGCATCACCACCTGGTTGCGCAGGTCCGGTTGTTCCCCAACGGCCGCCTCGGGCATCGCCCGCAGCAGCTCGTGCCCCAACTCGGCCTCGCGGTTCTCCGGCACCAGCACGCCGACCCGGCCGTCGGCGGTTTCGGCGGCCTCCCGGCGGACCATGTCGATCAGGACGCCGGGTAGCGCGTCCGGCGTCACCCGCCGGGCCCACGGCGGCACACCGCTCTCCCGGACCGAGCGCGGCGGCTGCACTGCCGGGTCGATCGCCGCCAGCACGTCCGCCGCCACCGCCATCACCTCCGCCGGGGTCCGGTAGTTGACGGTGAGTTCGGCAAGCCGCCAGCGCTGCGCGACGTACGGCTCGAACACCCGGTCCCAGGTGGTGGTGCCGGCCAGCTCGGAGGTCTGTGCCACGTCGCCGACCACGGTCATCGAGCGGCTCGGCGACCGCCGCATGATCAGCCGCCAGGCCATCGGCGACAGCTCCTGCGCCTCGTCCACGATCACGTGCCCGAACGCCCAGGTCCGGTCGGCCGCGGCCCGTTCCGCGGCGGTACGGGTGTCGACCACCTCGTACCGCTCGGCGAAGGCGCTGGCGTCCACCACGTCGATCGCGGAGAGGATCTCCTCCTCCTGGTCCTCGAAGTCCAGCGACCGGGAGCCCTCGACGATCTCCAGCACGCCCTCGGCGTACTCGATCGCCTGTGCCCGCTCCCGCTCCGCGGCCCGCCGCTTCAGCGTGTCGTCCTCGCCGAGCAGCTCGGCCAGCTCGTCCAGCAGCGGCACGTCGGCGGGCGTCCACGGCGCCTGCCGGTCGCGCCGGAACTCGGCCGGAGCGCCGGCGGCAGCCAGCCGATCCGGGTCGCTGTACAGGTCGCGGAGCACCTGCCGCGGGGTGAGCACCGGCCACATGTCGAACAGCGCTCGCTGCACGTCGATGTCCTCACGCAGTTCCCGCCGGGTCTCCGCGAGATCCGCCTCCTCCAGCAGGTTGTCCCCGCCCAGCGGGTCGGCGCCGATCCGCTCGGCGATCTGCAGCGACAGTGCGTGGATCACCTCGGTGACGAAGACCGACCGGGCGATGTTGTGCGGCCGGCCGGTCCGGCGGGCCGCGGCCCGGGCGTCCTCGCACACCGCCCGCTCGATCCGCAGCGGATAGCCGTCGTGGTCCACCTCGACATGGTCGTGCGGCACCGTCTGCCGGTCGGCGACCGCCGCGGCCAGCACGTCGCACATGGCCGGCCGGCCCTTGAGCTCGGTGATCGCCGGCGGCTCCTCGGCCCGGGCCCGGACCCCGGGGAACAGGTCGCCCAGCGTGGCCAGCAGCACCCCGGTCTCGGCCAGCGACGGCAGCACCTGGGAGATGTACCGCAGGAAGGTCGGGTTCGGGCCGAGGATCAGCACGCCCTGCCTGGTCAGCTGGGCGCGGTGGGTGAACAGCAGGTACGCCGCCCGGTGCAGCGCCACGGCGGTCTTGCCGGTGCCCGGACCGCCCTGCACCACCAGCACACCGGCCAGGCCGGACCGGATCACCCGGTCCTGCTCCGCCTGGATGGTCTCGACGATGTCGCGCATCCGCCCGGTGCGCCCGGCGGTCAGCGCGGACAGCAGCGCCGCCTCACCGGTCACGTCCTCCCGGCCGCCACCGCCGGCCGCCAGGTCGAGCACCTCGTCGTCGATGCCGACCAGCTCGCGGCCCTTGGTGCGCAGGTGCCGGCGCCGGGTCACCCCGTCCGGGGACACCGCGGTGGCGAGGTAGAACGGCCGGGCGGCCGGGGCCCGCCAGTCGATCAGCAACGGGTGCCGCTCCCGGTCCTCGGCGAACAACCCGATCCGGCCGATGTACCGCGGACGGTCGGCGGTGAAATCCAGCCGGCCGAAACACAGACCGTTCTCCACCGCATTCATCTGAGCCAGTTGTTCGGCGTAATGGCTGCGGGTGGCCTCCCGCTGGGACCGGCCCTGCGGCGTGCCGCCGGCCTCGAGCAGAATCGCCCGCAGCCGCTCCTCGGCCTGGTCGCGCAGGTGGTCCAGGCGGTCGTAGAGACCGTCCAGATAGGCCTGCTCGGTTCGCAGATCCGCGGCCGAACTTGACAAAGCGACTCCTTGTTGTGCTATTGTTCCGCGGTCGGCGCCCATTTTCGGGCGTCTTTTTTGTTGGTTGGCAAACGCCCAGAATAGCCCACGCTGGCGGTGGTGACGGGCGCGCCGCGAACTGTCGGGAACTTGTCATCCTCCGCTGGGGACGTTACGCCGAACGGCCGATCTCGATTAGTCCGTTCATGAACCACAACCACCCGTTCCGACGTCTCGGCGCGCTGGCCTTGATCGCCACCGCCGCTGTCAGCTTCACCGCCGGCTGCTCCGGCGACGACGAGGACCCGGCCGGCAACGCCGCCGCCGCGGCGGCCGGCGGCCCCGAGCCGAAGACCGTCGAGGGCGCGAAGGCCGCCGCCCAGACCGTGTTCGACCGGTTCAGCGGCGGCGACTTCGCCGGCGCCTGGGAGATGTACACCACCAAGGGCAAGCAGGCGATCAGCAAGGCGGACTACGTCAAGCTGAACGAGGCGTGCTCCCGCAAGGGCCTGGCGATCAGCCTGACCAGCGCCCGCATGGAGGGCACGGACAAGGCCATCGTGATCGCCAAGCAACTGGTCGCGGCGCAGTCGTACACCATGGTGTACGAGGGTGACGCGTGGAAGCTGGAGCCCGCCCCGGAGGGCCTGGCGCTGTACGCCAAGGGCGCCGCCCGGGCGATCGCCGCCCAGAAGAAGGCCGGCACCTGCGCCAACGCGTGACCGGCCGGGTCCCGGCCGCGCCCGTACTCCAGCGGCCGGGACCTCACGCGGCGATCGGCAGGCCCTCCGGATCGGTGACCG
>DASSAL010000378.1:0-13409 GCA_035685405.1 Actinoplanes sp.
TGGCGACGGTGAGCGGGCCGTGCGGGGTTTCCACCACGGCGGCGATCATGACGCGGGGTTCGTCCTTGAGCAGGATCAGGCCGGCGTTGGGCACGTACACCGGTGACCGGATCGGGGCGGCGGGCAGCTGGGTGATCTGCCAGCGCAGCACCGGCCAGCGGCTGATCAGGGCGACGCCGTACAGCGGGTGTTCGTTGTCGTCGGCGCTGCGCCAGGGCTGCCAGGTCTCCCCCGGCGTGCCGACGACGGCGGCGGCGAACCGGTGCACCGGGGCGTGCAGGGCGTCGGCGGCGATGGCGGTGAGGTCCAGCAGGCCGCTGCGGGGCTGGGCGCGGTCCACCTCCTGCAGGCCGAGGACGTCGGCGTCGAGGTCGGCCACGGCGGCGGCGACCCGTTCGGCGTGGACGGCGCCGTCGGTCAGGGATCGACCGTGCAGAAGATTGAAGGTGGACAGGCGCACGGTCCCGACCCTAACGAAGGCGCCGCGGTCCAGAATGATCGCATGACCGACTGCACCGGAGCAGAGCATGACCGACTGCACCGGAGACAGCGCCGCGGACACGAAGGGCCAAGAGGGCATGCACAGGGGACGCAGAGCATGACCGACGACGACATCGACAAGCTGATCGCCCGGCTCGAGGAGCAGGAGCGGCGGTTGACGTTCGACCGGTTCGACAACGCCGACGCGTGGGCGCTGGGCTGCCTGCTGGTGGATCTGGCCACCGGGCGGGATCTGCCGGTGGCGGTGGACATCCGGCGGGGTGCGCAGCAGTTGTTCCATGCGGCGTTGCCGGGCAGCACGGCGGACAACGACGTGTGGATCGAGCGCAAGGTGCGGGTGGTGCAGCGGTACGGGGCGTCGTCGTACCTGGTGGGCCGCCGGCTGGCGGCCAAGGGGCAGCAGCTGGATGCCGGCATGGGGGTGGATCCGGCGTTGTACGCGGCGCACGGCGGCGCGTTCCCGGTGCGGGTGCCCCATGTCGGGGTGGTCGGTGTGGTGACCGTGTCGGGGTTGCCGCAGGCCGAGGACCATGCGCTGGTGGTGGAGGCGATCGAGGCGGTGCTCGCCGGCTGAGCATAGTACGTTTGACGGTATATCTCGGAGGCCGTACAGTCTGGGCTCATGCAGGAGCCGACCTTCCTCATCCTCACCGCCCTGGCCGCGGAGCCGTTGCACGGGTACGGCGTGATCCGGGCGGTCCGGGATCTGTCCGGCGGTGATGTGGTGCTGCGCGCCGGCACGCTGTACGGGGCGCTGGACCGGCTCGCCGAGCAGGGCCTGATCGCCGTGGACCACGAGGAGGCGGTGGACGGCCGGCTGCGCCGCTACTACCGGCTCACCGACAGCGGCGCCGGGGCGCTGGCGGCCCAGGCCGAGCGTCTGCGCCGCAACGCCGCGGCGGCCGAGGCGGGGCTCCGCGCCCGCGGGATCGTCCCGGGCCTGTCGTTCGGCGGCCTCCGGTGACCGGGCTGGAGCGCCGCTACCGGTGGCTGCTGTGGGCGTACCCGCGCGGTTATCGCCGCCGGTACGGCGATGAGATGGTCACCACGCTGCTGGAGATGGCCGCGCCGGGGCAGGCCCGGCCCGCTCGCGCCGACGTGGTCGACCTGATCCGCGACGGCCTCCGGCAGCGTTCCGGCTGCCGGCCGGGCGTCCGCTCGCGGTGCCCGCGGCCGTGCTGTGCGCGGTGATCGGGGGCGCGTTCGGCGCGGCCGCGGGGTCCTGGGCGGGCGTGCAGACGTTCGCCGGCCGCGTTCACCGCCGGGCCGTGGTTCCCGTTCGGCCCGTCGTCGCTGGTGCTCGTGCTGACCCTCGGCGGCCTGCTGACCGGTGCGGTGGCGGCGGTGCTGGCCGGGATCGCCGGCCCGGCGGCCCGGCCGCAACGGAGCAACGCGTGACTCAGGCGGCGTACGCCGGAGGCACCTTCAGGCCCTGCACGTCGGTGACCGCGAGCCGGCTGGCCATGGTGCTGCGGCCGGCGATCTGCGCGGCGTAGGCGGCCCGGCGGCGGGCCACGCAGCCGTCCCCCTTGGCGGCGGCGGTCTCCTGCTGCTCCATGTGTGTGGTCAGCCCGTCGCGCAGCAGCGCCAGCGCCTCGGTGCGCAGCTGCGACACCCGGGACTCGGTGACGCCGAGCTCCGCGGCCACCTGCGACAGCGGCCGCTCCTGCAGGAACGACGCCTCCACGACGTACCGCAGCCGTTCCGGCAGCACCGCGACGGCGTCGTGCAGGTAGCCGATCCGCTCGCGGTGCAGCAGCAGCTCCTCGGGGTTCATCGCGGTGTCGGTGATCAGGTCGTCGGCGGAGCCGGCGGTGAAGCCCTGCAGCGACAGGACGGCGGCGCGCTGCACGTCGTCCTCGACGTTGGCCAGCTCGCTGACCCCGACGCCGAGCAGCTCGGCCAGTTCGGTGGCGGTCGGCGTACGGCCCAGCTTGGCGGTCAGCTCCTGGCGGGCGACGTCGGCGCGCCGGGCCCGGGCCCGCACCGAGCGGCTGGCCCAGTCCATGCCGCGCAGCTCGTCGAGCAGCGCCCCGCGGACCCGCATGGCGGCGAACCGGCCGAACGGGATGCCGCGCTGCGGGTCGTAGGACTGCGCGGCGGTGACCAGGGCGGCGTACCCGGCCGAGGCCAGGTCGTCGCGGTGCACGTGGGCCGGTACCTTGAACAGCAACTCCCGGACCATGTGCCCGACCAGCGCCATGTTGTCGCGGATCAGGGTCTCCTGCTCGCGGGTGACGGTCTTCGTTGCGGTCATGGCTGGTTCCCCCTCGTGGTCGTCGCCGCTCACCGGCTGACGGGGGGAACTTTTCGGGGCGCGGGGTGCAACGGGCGGTCACTGGCGGTTGCCGCTTGGTTGCGCCGGAAAAAGGCGGGTGGAAGTCCTTAGGCGAGCAGCCAGCCGTTGTCCACGGCCAGCCGGACCGCTTCGGCGCGGGTGCGGGCGCCGGTCTTGCCGATCGCCGAGGACAGGTGGTTGCGCACCGTGCCCTCGGACAGGTGCAGGTCGCGGGCGATGTCGGCGACGGTGCCGCCGTCGCGGGCCGACCGCAGCACGTCGGTCTCGCGCTCGGTCAGCGGCGAGTCGCCCTGGGCCAGCGACTGGGCCGCCAGCGCCGGGTCCACCACGCGCAGGCCGTCGTGCACCCGGCGCACCGCGTCGGCCAGCTGCCGGGCCGGGGTGTCCTTGACGATGAAGCCGCTGGCTCCGGCCGCCATCGCCTGGCGCAGGTAGCCGGCGCGCCCGAAGGTGGTGACCATCAGCACCCGGCAGCGCGGCATCGCCCGCCGCAGCGCCCGGGCCGCGGCGACGCCGTCCAGGCCGGGCATCTCCACGTCGAGCAGGGCCACGTCCACGGCGTGCGCGCGGGCGGCGGTGACCACCTGGTCGCCGCGGCCGACCTCGGCCACCACGGTGAGGTCCGGTTCCAGGTTCAGCAGCGCGGCCATGGCGCCCCGGACCAGAGCCTGGTCGTCGGCCAGCAACAGCCTGATCGTGGGTTTTCCTTGCAGTGCGGCGGAGCCGCCTTGGGCGGCGCTGTTCATGACGGCACCTCCACGCGTACCCGGAAGCCGGGTCCTTCCTCGCGGGCGCCGGCGATCAGCCGGCCGCCCAGCGCCTCGGCGCGCCGGCGCAGCCCGCGCAGGCCCTGCCCGTCCGGGCCGCCGGCCGGCCCGCCGACCCCGTCGTCGACGATCTCCACGCTGTGCGGGTGCAGCCGCACCTCGACGTGCGAGGCCCGGCTGTGCCGCACGATGTTGGTCACCGCCTCCCGGATGGTCCAGGCGAACAGCTCCCGCAGCCGGGTCGGCACCTGGTCGGCGGCGCCCGGCAGGTCGGCCTCGACGTTGACCGCGGCCAGCGCCTCCCGGGCCGCGGCGATCTCACCCGGCAGCGAGATGCCGCGCATGCCCATCGCGGTGGCCCGCACGTCGGCCAGCGCGTCGCGGGCCAGGCCCTCCAGGTCGTGCAGTTCGGCGCGGGCCCGGTCGACGTCGACGTCCAGCAGCCGCTGGGCCAGCTCGGCCTTCACGGTGACCACGGTCAGCGAGTGGCCGAGGATGTCGTGCAGGTCCGCGGCGATGCGGGACCGTTCCTGCTGCACCGCCAGCGCCGCCAGTTCGCGCTGCGCCACGGCCAGCCGGTCCTGGCGTTCCATGGCCAGCCGGATGCCCCAGGTGGCCAGCGAGCCGAGCAGGGCGGCCAGCCCGTACCCGTTGTCCTCCCAGCCGGGCACCAGCCGGGCCAGCAGCTCGGTGCCGATCACCAGCGCGGCGGCCACCGGCGCGCCGTACCGCAGCGGCAGCCCCATCACCGCCGACGCGGCGATGTAGGTCACGCAGGTCAGGGCGTGGTAGCCGGCACCGGGGATCTGCAGGGCGAACAACGCCAGCATCCCCAGCAGCATCAGCCACACCCGGGCCTGCACCCGCCGGCTGCGGTCGTGCCGGACCCGGCGCAGCGTGGCCGCCACGAACAGGTATCCGGCGGCGAACCCGGCCAGCGCCACCAGGCCCAGGTCGCGCTGCCAGTCGGCGGGCCGGTTCAGCAGCGCCGACAGGCTCTCGCCGAGGTAGAACAACCACACCGCGGCGAAGATCCAGCCGTGGCGGAAGGGTCGCCGGGCGACCTCGGTCATGGTTGCGAACGTACCCGGGTCAGACCCGCGCGGTGTCGCGGCGAAACCGCCACATCGCGCCGGCGGCGAACAGCGCCGTCCAGGCCACCACGTTGAGCGCGGCGGTCCACAGGGTGCCGTCGTGCACCAGCGGATAGCGGGCGATCTCGCCGACGCCGTACACCGGGGTGAAGGTCGCGATCGTGGCGAACGTGTGCCCGAGCTGATCCACCGGCACGAACAGGCCGCCGGCGAAGGACAGCACGGCCAGCACCGGGCCGAGGATCTGCATCGCGTTCTCCGACGGCAGCAGGTATCCCATGAACAGCCCGAACGCGGCGAACACCAGGGCGCACAGCCAGGCCAGCAGCCCGCATTCGAGCCAGGCGGCGGCGGGCAGGTCAGCGCCGGACAGCGACCCGACGGTGAACGCCACCATCACCGACACCGCGCCGATCACCATGGCCAGCACCAGCTTCACCGCCACGTACGCCACCGGACGCAGCGGGGTGAGCCGAAGCTGCCGGCTCCAGCCGGCCGCGCGTTCGATCGACACCATCGCGCCGCCGCTGGTGGTGGCCAGCATCGCGCCGTAGACGGCCATGCTGACCAGGATGTAGCCGGTCACGTTGCCGGCGCCGAGCCGCTGCGTGCGGTATCCGGCGTTGGTGCCGAACAGCAGGAAGAACGCGGCCGGCAGCACCAGCGTGAAGATCACCGTGCGGCGGTTGCGCAACATCCGGCGCAGCTCCAGGGCGATCAGGGACAGCGAGAACCCGCCGAACCTCGGCAGGGCGCGGGTCGTGGCGGCGGCGGTCATCGGGGGGTCCCTTCGGCGGTCAGGGTCAGGAAGGCTTCCTCCAGGTTCCGGGAGGTGATCTCCAGGTCCCGGGCGGCGGTGCGGGTGAGCAGATGCCGGGCCACCTCGTCGGTGTCGCGGGCGTGCAGGTACACGGTGTCGCCGCGCACCTCGGCGGTGTCCACGCCGGGCAGGGCGCGCAGTTGCGCCCGGTCCGCGCCGGGCAGCGTGGCGCGGACGGTACGCCCGGACGCGAGCGCCTTGATCTCGGCGGCGGTGCCGTCCGCGACGATCCGGCCGCGGCGCACGACCACCACCCGGTCGGCGTACGCGTCGGCTTCCTCCAGGTAGTGGGTGGCGAAGACGACCGTCCGGCCGGCCCGGGCGTCGGCGCGGATCGCGGTCCAGAAGTCGTGCCGGCCGGCCACGTCCATGCCGGCGGTCGGCTCGTCCAGGATCAGCAGCTCCGGGTCGGGCAGCAGCGCCATGGCGAACCGCAGTCGCTGCTGCTGCCCACCGGAGCACTTGCCGACCGGGCGCCGGCGCACGTCGGTGAGCCCGGCGCGGTGCAGCGCCCGCTCGACGTCGCCGGGGCCGCGGCCGAACAGCACCGCGGTGACCCGGACGGTCTCCTCGACGGTGTAGTCCTTGAGCAGCCCGCCGGTCTGCAGCACGGCGGAGACCAGGCCCAGGGCGACCGCCTCCTGCGGCGGCCGCCCGTACACGCGGACCGTGCCCGCGGTGGGCCGGGACAGGCCGAGCAGCAGGTCCACGGTGCTGGTCTTGCCGGCGCCGTTGGGGCCGAGCAGGGCGACCACCTCGCCGGGGCGGATGGCCAGCCGGATACCGTCGACGACGGTGACCGGGCCGAACCGTTTGACCACGTCGTGCAGGTCGACGGCCAGGGTGCCGGACGGTGCGGGCCGGGGTGGAGCGATGAGGGTCATGCCGCGATCGTGCGGCCGGGTGGCGGCCGGGTGGCGGGCCGCGCGTCACCTTCCCGCCATGACGGATGTCAGGGGCGAGACAGCGGGTGAGCCCGGTGCGCTCCCAGACTGGATCGATGCTGACACGGGGAGTGAGCACGTTGCTGGCGGCTGTGCTGGCCGGCGGTCCGGTCGCCGGCCCGCCGGCCGGGCAGTACACGATGACCGATCTGGGCACGCTGGGCGGGCCGGGGGCGACCGCCGCGTACGCGATGAACGACGCCGGCGTGGTGGTGGGGATCAGCGACACCGGCGCCGCGCCGCACGCGTTCCGCTGGCGCGACGGGGTGATGACCGACCTCGGCACGCTGCCCGGCGGGACCCGGTCGGCGGCGTACGGGATCAACGGGAGCGGCGTGATCGCCGGCACCGCGTACCGGCCCACCGGCGAACCGCGGGCGGTGATCTGGCGGGCCGGGCAGATCCGGGACCTCGGGCTGCCGGACAGCCACGGCCTGGCGATCAACGACAGCGGTCAGGTGCTGGCGCTGACCACCGGCCGGGACGGCGTCACCCGGCGGGTGTTGTGGCAGACCGGGCAGGTCACCCCGGTCGGGCCGGAGAACGACCACCAGGCCACCGAGGGTGACCTGAATAATCAGGCGTCGGTCACCATGCGGTTCCGGGACCGGCCGGGCGGGCCGTGGGTGGCCGGCTCGCAGCGGTACGGGTCGGCCCGCGGGTACGGGCCGGCGGGCACCGCCACCGACATCAACAACCACGACGTCATGGTCGGCTCCGCGCCGGACCGGCACGGCCGGGTCCGGCCGGTGCACTACGACGGCGGGCACGGCGACCTGGGCACGCTGGGCGGCCCGAACGGCGCCGCCACGGTGATCAACGACCGCGGGGTGATCGCCGGGTACGCCGACACGGCGGCCGGCATCAGCCGTCCGGTGCTGTGGGCCGACGGCCGGATCATCGACCTGACCCGCCGCGGCGTCACCGGCATCGACGCCATCATCGACCTCAACCGGCCCGGCCAGATGATCGCCTCGGCCGGCTACCGCGCCGTGTTCATCAGCTGACCGCGCCGGTCCGGGTGGGCTACCGGGCCGGGTCGGCGTCGATGGCCGCCTTGGTGAGCCCGGCCCGGGACAGCAGTCCGGCCGGTTCCTCCTCCAGCAGGGCGAGCAGGATGTGCCCGGTGCCGACGCCGTCGTGACCCAGCCGCAGCGCCTCCCGGAAGCTCAGCTCGAGCACCTTGCGGGAGCGGGCGTCGTACGGGATCAGCTCCGGCACGTCGGCGGCCGGTTCGGGCAGCGTCGCGACCACCGCCTCCCGGGTCACGCCGTGCCCGGTGAGCGTGCCGGCGGCCTGCCCGTCGGTACTGGCCAGCAGCCCTAGGATCAGGTGCTCGGTGCGGATCTCCGGGCTGCCGGTGGCCCATGCCTCGTTCATCGACGCCACCGCCACCTGGCGTGCCGGGTCGGAGAACCGGTGGAAACCCTGCGACGGGTCCGGCTCGGCCTTGGCCACGAACCGTTTCTGCGCCGCCTGCTTGGACACCCCCATGCTGCGGCCGATGTCGGTCCACGAGGCGCCGGACCGGCGGGCCTGGTCGACGAAGTGGCCGATCAGGTGGTCGGCCAGGTCGCCGAGACGGTCGGCGAGCAGGACCGCGTTGCTGAGCCGGCTCAGCTCGCTGTCGTTGGTCTTGGTGATCGCGGCGATGAGCTCGTCGAGCCGGACCGGCGGACTGATCTGCGTCATGTCGTCAACCTTAGGTTGACCACACGCCGACGGTCAACCGTGAGTTGACGCGGCGGAGGTACGCCTGGCCTCGACCCGCGGCCGTGGCTCGGTGCCGCCGCCGACCACCGCGATGCAGCTTTCGCTTCGCTCGGTGATCTCCTGCCACCCTGCGCCGGTTGCGCCGGCCGGGGCAGGTCGGTTCATCCGCGTTCGGCCGGGCCCCGCTCCACGCAGAACTCGTTGCCGGCCGGGTCGCTCATCACCACCCAGCCGGCGCCGTCCGGGGTGCGCTGGTCGTCGACCACCTTCGCGCCCAGCGCCTCCAGCCGCCGCACCTCGGCGTCGCGGGTGCTGTCCGGCTGCAGGTCCAGGTGCACCCGGTTCTTCACCGTCTTGGCCTCCGGCACCCGCACGAACAGCAGCCCCGGGGTGTCCTCCACCAGGCACTCGTCGTCGCCCGGCTGGTCGTCCGCGCCGACCGGGGCGCCGACCACCCGGCTCCAGAACTGCGCCAGCTCGTACGGCTCGTACGGCGGCGCGACATCGAACGTGATGTGCCGGACAGCGGACGTCATCGGTCTCCCCCAGGATGGGTGTCAGTCGGTCGTGGCCAGGCCGAGCATAGGGGCGGCGGCGCGGAACCGTGCCGGGCTGGTCAGCACGTCGGTGGAGTCGGCCGCCTGATCGATCGTGCCCGGCAACCGGCCCACCACACCGGCGCGCCGGCCGACCCGGTCGATCACCGCCCGCAGCACCGGGTCGGTGATCTCCCGGCACAGCGCCACGGTGAACCGGTCCGCTCCCAGCACCCGGATGTCCCGGTCGTAGAACTGCCGCGGCGCCGGATCCACCGCGGGCGCCAGGCCAAGCGTGTTGGTCGCGGCGGCGACGATGCCGCCGGCCGTACCGATCAGCTGCTCCCGCTGCCGCCAGTGCGCCGCGCCGAGCGCGCCGGACAGCAGCGGCCCGACCTCGGCGGACAGCGTCAGCTCGGTGCAGGCCCGGCCCAGCCATTTGCCGTACGGGGCCCAGCGGCGCTCCACCAGGAAGGCCAGCCGGACCAGCTCCCGGGCCAGCCGGGCGGTCACCAGCTGGGATCCGAGGTGGTCGCCGGTCGAGCCGGTGCGGCCGATGAACGCCTCCTCCTGCGCCACCTTCAGCCAGCCGGCGGCCAGCGCGTAGCGCCACACGTCGTCGGGATACCAGGCCAGCGCCGCCCGGTAGCGGGCCAGCTCACCGTCCGGGTCGTGGAACACCGCGCCGCGGGTCAGGCCGGCCAGGATCTGGGTCGGGGTGAGCAGCCAGTCCGCTACGCGCACCCCGGCGCCCGGGTCGAAGCCGAGCCGGTCGCGGAAGAACCCGGCGACGGTGTGCCGGTCCGGGATGAAGATCTGCACCCGCGGCCCGAAGTCGTGGTCGGTGGACACCTCGTCGTCGAAGCCCAGCACCTCGGACCCGTCGCCGAGCAGCGCCGCGGCGTGCCGTACCCCGGCCAGACCGGGCGCCACCTCGGTCCGGTAATACCGGCGCGAGAGCTCGATTCCGTTCACGCCGCTGGCCCCTTACCACATAACTGTCATTATGGTGTGGTCCGATCCTGCCGCTTGACCTGATTATCGGATTACCGGTAATGGCAATCCGATAATGGACCCGCCCGGGGTTCTGTCAGCGGCGTTCTCTCGGCGTTTCCCATACGGCAAGTCGTCCCCGGCCCATCGCCGGCGCACCACGACAACCAGGCCCTGTGTCAGCGGTAACGGCAACACGGCTGCCCTCAGCGCCGGGCCAAAGCACGGCGGATGCCGTAGGCGCCGACGCCGAGGGTCAGCACCCCGACGCCCGCGATCACCGAGGACAGCGGCAGGGCGAAGGCCAGCGCCAGGCAGCCGGCCAGACCCAGCGCCGGGATGATCCTGGGCGGGCGGCCCTCAGCGGCGGTCAAAGTCCAGGCGCTGGCGTTCGCGATGGCGTAGTAGACCAGCACGGCGAAGGAGGAGAACCCGATCGCGGCACGCACGTCGGCGATGGCCGCCACGGTGGCCACCACGGCACCGACGGCCAGCTCAGCGCGGTGCGGCACCTTGAAGTGGGGGTGCACGGCGGCCAGCGCGGGCGGCAGGTGCCGGTCACGGGCCATGGCCAGGGTGGTGCGCGAGACCCCGAGAATCAGCGCGAGCAGCGAGCCCAGCGCGGCGACGGTTGCACCGACGCGCACCACAGGGCCCAGCTGAGGCCACCCCGCGGCGCGCACCGCGTCCGCGAGCGGCGCGGCCGCGCCGGCGAGCTGGTCGCCGAGCACCGCGAGCACGGCGATCGCCACGAGCGTGTAGACGGCCAGAGTGACGCCCAGCGCGATAGGCACCGCCCGGGGGATGGTGCGGGCCGGATCGCGGACCTCCTCGCCGAGGGTGGTGATGCGCGCGTACCCCGCAAAGGCGAAGAACAACAGCCCTGCGGCCTGCAGCACCCCGGGCGCAGTGGCATCGGCGGCGATAGACAGCCGGTCCAGCTGCGCCGTGGCGGAGGTCAGGCAGGCGGCCACCACGCCGGCGAGCACCACAAGCACCACAGCGACGATCGCCCGGGTCACCCACGCCGACTTCTGCACCCCGACATAGTTGACCGCGGTCAACGTCACCACCGCCGCCACCGCCACCGCATGCGCCTGCTGCGGCCAGGCATACAGTCCGACGGTCAGCGCCATCGCCGCGCACGAGGCGGTCTTGCCGACCACAAACCCCCAGCCGGCCAGGTAGCCCCAGAATGCGCCGAGCCGTTCGCGGCCGTAGACGTAGGTGCCGCCGGAGGCGGGGTAGCGGGCGGCCAGCCGCGCTGAGGAGGTGGCATTGCAGTAGGCCACCACCGCCGCCATCCCCAGCCCGAGCAGCAGCCCGGAGCCGGCGGCCGCAGCGGCGGGGGCGAGGGCAGCGAAAATGCCGGCACCGATCATCGACCCCAGCCCGATGACCACGGCGTCGAACAACCCCAGCCGCCGTGCCAGCTGTCCGCCGGCCGCCGTCGGCGTGGCACTCATCGGCTGCCGTTCGTTTGGACGACGACCCGGCTCAGCGCGCACCGTCCCGGCTGTCCGCCACGGCCGGGCCGGCCGGCCGCCAGCTCCGCCGGCGGCCCCGGCGCAGCACCCCCGCCATCAGCCCGGCCAGCAACGCCGCACCCGTTCCGGCCGCGCCCACGATCAACGCCTCGCGCTGCGCCTCGCCGCGGCGTTCCCGCAACGCCAGCTCGGCCGGATCCGCCGCATGCCGCACCACTGGCCCCGGCGCCGGCGCAACGTCCGGATCCAGCGTCTCGGCCACCGCCCGGTACGGGTTCAGCAACCCGAAGCCGTACTCGGCACTGTGCCGCCCGCCCGGCGCCGAATCGGCCGTGGCCACCAGCCGCCGCTGCACCTGCGCCGGGCTCGAGCCGGGGAACCGCTGCAGCACCAGAGCCGCGGTGGCCGCCACAAACGGCGCGGCGAAACTGGTGCCCTGCCGGACGGTGTGCCCGGCCCGCAGCGCCGCCATCGTCACGCCCTCCCCGGCCGCGACCAAGTCGACGTGGTCGCCGCGCTGCGAGAACGGCGCCCGCACCCCGGCCGCCGTCACCGCGCCCACCCCGATCACCCCCGGGTACGCGGCCGGATACGGCGTCGGATCGCCCTGCGCCGCGGCGCCGCTGTTGCCGGCCGCGGCGACCACCACCACACCGCGCTCCAGCGCACCCGCCACCGCCCGGCGCACCCGCCGGTCGTCGGTCGTCATCACCACCGACAGATTGATTACGTCCGCGTTCCCGCCGGCCGGATCGGCCGCCCACCTGATCGCCTCGGCGAACTGCGCCGGGCTGCCGTCGTCGCCGACGTCCCGTCCGTCGATCTGCTCCTTCTCGGTGATCCGCACCGGCACCACGGTCGCGCCCGGCGCCAGGCCGCGAAACCCCACACCGTCGACCGCCCGGGCGGCGATGATGCTGGCCACCCCGGTGCCGTGCCCGACACAGTCCTCGCGGGCGTCCGGCCCGCCGTGCAACAGGTCGCGGCCCCGGTCCACCCGGCCGCGCAACTGCGGATGGCCGGCATCCACGCCGGAGTCCAGCACCGCCACCCGGATCCCGGCGCCGGTGGCCACGGCGGCGAGCCGGTCCGGGTCGTACCAGCGCCCTTCGTACGGGACGTCCGCGCCGACCCGCCCGGGCGGCGGTAGTCCGTCACATCGCAGCGCGCCGGCTGCCGCGGGCACCGGGGTGACCAGCACGACCAGCGTCGCCAGCCCCGCCAGCCCCGCAGCGGCGATCCGCAGCATGCGCCCTCCCGAAGTCGACCGCCGTGGATGCTACCGAAAGGTTTTCGGATGGTTGTCGGTGATTCCTTTCTGCCGTGGTCTGTCGGAGACATGCGTGCGGGAGGGCACACCCTGTAGAGCGTCCTAGGATGACAATCACCTACCCGGTAGCCCGGCGCGGCGTGCCTAACCGGGCCGGTGGCCGGTGGCGGGCTAGCGTACCGGTGCGATGGACACCGACAACGCCACCGAGACGCGGCCCTGCGCGCACTGCGGCCGGCCGGTGCCGCAGCGGGCCTCGGCCGGCCGGCCGTTCCGGTACTGCCGCGACAACGACGGCGAATGCCAGCGCGCGTCCCGCACCATCCGGATGCGGCACCGCTCCTCCCCCGGCCTGGCCGGCCAGGTGGCCCGCACCTGGGAGGCGGTGGACCGGCTCGACCAGCTGGTCGGCAGCCTGACCGAGGCGCTGCACCAGGAGAGGTCCCCGGCCGGGGTGGAACGCCAGGTGGCCGAGGTACGCGCCGAGACGTCCCGGCAGGTGGCCGCGGCGCACACCGAACGCGACGACGCCCGCCGGGACGCCGACCGGGCCGCTGCCGGCGCCGCGGCCGCCCGCGAGCTGGCCACGGCGGCCGCCGCGGAACGCGACGAGGCCCGGGAGACGGCGGCCGCGGCCGAGCGCGGCGCCGAGGCGGCAACCGATCGCACCCGGGCGGCGATCGCCGAGCGTGACGAAGCCCAGCGGGCGGCGAGCGCGGCGGCCGCCCTGCGGGCGCAGGCGGAGGCGGACCGGGACACCGCCCGCGCGGAGATCATCGCGGTACGCCGGGACGCCGAGGCCGCCCACCGGGAGGCGGAAGCCGCTCGGCGGGACGCGCTGACCGCCCGTCAGGAGATGGCGGTGGCGCAGCGGGAGCTCACGGTGGCGCGTCAGGAGGCGGTAGCCGCCCAGGAGAACGCCCGGGAGGAGATGGAGAGGGCGCTCCGGGCGGCTGAGGCGGCGCGTCAGGAAGCGGAGGAGATG
>DASSAL010000379.1:0-12070 GCA_035685405.1 Actinoplanes sp.
GATGCCGAAGACGCGGCCGTACCACTTGAGCGTGAAGCCCTCCCAGGTCTGGTTGTACCGTCCCGGGGTGTCGTTGAACCCGAACACGATCATCACCAGCACCGGCAGGAGCAGCCAGCCGATCACGATCCAGGTGTAGACGTGCAGGCCCCGGCCGCCGGTCAGCCGGCCCCGGCGGGCGGCCGGGGCAGCCACGGTCGGCTCGGCGACATCGGGTGCGAGGGTCGTCGTCATCGGGCCGCCACCTTCATCACGTCCTCGGTGCCCAGCGCCCGTGCGTACGCGAACACGCCGATCAGCAGTACGGCCATCAGCGTGAAGGACAGCGCCGAGGCGGTCGGGTAGTCGGAGTTGGCCAGGTACTGCGCCTGGATCACCTGCCCGATCATGGTGGTGTCCGAGCTGCCCAGCACCGCCGAGTTGACGTAGTCCGAGCTGGCCGGCACGAACGTCATCAGCACGCCGGCGAACACCCCGGGCAGCGCCAACGGCAGGATCACCCGGCGGAACGCGGTGGCCGGGTCGGCGTACAGGTCCCGGGCCGCCTCCACCACCCGCGGGTCGATGCGTTCCAGCGCCACGTAGACCGGCAGGACCATGAACGGCAGGAAGTTGTAGACCAGGCCGGCGACCACCGCGAACGGCGTACCGAGAAGGTGAAAGGAAGGACCTAATAGACCGATGTCCTTCAGCGGGCCGAGCACGAACCCGTCGTCGGTGAGGATGTAGCGCCACGAGATGGTGCGCAGCACGAACGACACGAAGAACGGCAGGAGCAGCAGGAAAAGGTAGGTGGCCTTGCGCCGGCCGCCGTAGAAGGCGATCCAGTACGCCACCGGGAAGGACACCACGATCAGCACGATCGTCGTGACGGCGCCGTAGACGAGCGACCGGAACAGCTGTTCCCGGTATGCGCTGATCGCGTCCACATAGGTCTGCCAGTGCCCGGTGAACACGTACCCGTTGACGATGTCGCCCTGCTGCAGCGACAACGACAGCATCGTCACCATCGGGACGACGAAGAACAGCAGCAGCCACAGCCCTCCGGGCAGGATCAGGAGGTACGGGGCCAGGACGCGCCGCACCGGTTCACCCGAGCACGATCGGCTCGAAGATGCGCTGGTATTCCTGCTGCTCGGCGGGGGTGGCGAAGTCCCGGTAGTAGTTGAGCTTGGCGTAGTCGGCCTCGGTGGGGAACACCAGCGGGCTCTCCGCGATCTCCTCCAGCCCGGCCTTGTCCTCGCCGGACGCCGCGGCCGCGTCCTTGCGGATCTGGTCGCGGGCCGCCGGCACCGGCGTGACGTAGTTGATGTACTCGGCCAGCGACGCCGCCATGTCGACGCGGTAGAAGAAGTCGATCAAGGTGATGGCGTCCAGCGGGCTGGCCGCGGTCACCGGGATGGTGAAGTTGTCGGTCCAGATGGTCGCGCCTTCCTCCGGGATGACGAACTTGAAGTCCGTCCCGTCGGAGACGTTCTTCTGGAACACGTCGCCGGACCATGCCTGGGTGATCCAGACCTCGCCCTTGCCGAGCGCGTCGATGTAGCTCTGGTCGTAGTAGTTGCGGATGATGCCCTGGTCCTTCTGCTCCTTGAGCTTCGCCGCGGCCTTGCGCCAGTCCTCCGCCGTCGACTCGTCCGGGTCGATGCCGAGCACCATCATGCCGAAGTTGCCGAGTTCCTGGGTGTCGGAGAACATGCCGACCTTGCCCTTGAACGCCGGGTCCCACAGGTCGGCGAGCTTGGTGATCGGGCGGCCGGTCCGCTTCTCGTCGTACGCGATGCCGGTGATCCCGGACGCCCACGGCACGCTGTAGACGTTGCCGGGGTCGAAGGCCTCCTGCTTGTACGCCGGCGCGGCGTTCTTGGCGAAGTTCGGCAGCTTGGCGGGATCCAGCGGAGCCAGGAAGCCGGAGTCCTTGAACTGCTTGAACTGGATCCCGTTGGTGATCACCATGAGGTCGTAGCCGATCGACTGGCCGGCCGCCAGCTGCGGTTGCACCTTGGCGAACCAGGGACCCATCTCCTGGATCACCTCCTGGTAGTTCACCGCGATGCCGGTCTCGGCGGTGAACTTCTTCAGCTCCGGCTGCTCCGGGTCCATGTACAGCGGCCAGCACGCGAAGTCCACCTTCTTGGTGCTGGTCTTGCCGGCCCAGTACTTGGCCACCGCGTCGGCGGCCGGCGCGCTGGCGTCCGGGTTGCCCTGGCCCTCGACGCCGCAGGCGGCCAGTGCCAGGCCCAGCGCGGACAGGCCGGACAGGCGCAGGGCGTCCCGGCGGCCCAGCCGGCGCTGGGTGAGACCGCGGAGCAGGACGGGATCGGGGAGGTGACGGGGGGTGGGGGGCATAGTGATCAGACTCCGATCGGATAGGAGTGTCGCGCGTGCCAGGTGAGGAAGACGTGATCGCCACGACTCGCCAGGTCGTCGGCATTGTCGGCGTTCTGGTCGAAGACCACGAACTCCGGACCGGCCGCGGTGGCCACGGTGTAGTTGGTCGAGGTGCCGTGATAGACCACCTCGGTGACCCTCCCGGACAGCACGCTGCAGTCACCGGCCGGCGCCCCGCGGCGTTCCAGGTCGATCTTCTCCGGGCGGATCGAGACCTCCAGGCGATCACCGGCCCGCACGGCGGGTGGGACCGGCGCCAGCACCCGGTCGTCCGCGCCGAGGGCCAGCACCGCCACCCCGCCGTCCACCCGGTCGACGGTGCCGGACACCACGTTCGAGGTGCCGATGAAGCCGGCGACGAACCGGGTGGCCGGCTTCTCGTAGATCTCCCGCGGGGTGCCGAGCTGGTCGATCCGGCCGCCCTCCATGACCGCGATCCGGTCCGACATGGTGAGCGCCTCGCCCTGGTCGTGGGTCACGTAGACGAAGGTGATGCCCACCTCGCGCTGGATCCGCTTGAGCTCGACCTGCATCTGCTGGCGCAGCTTGAGGTCCAGCGCGCCGAGCGGCTCGTCCAGCAGCAGCGCCCGCGGCCGGTTCACCAGCGCCCGGGCCAGCGCCACCCGCTGCTGCTGGCCGCCGGACATCTCGCGCGGCGCGCGCTTCTCCATGCCGGACAGCGAGATTATCTCCATGATCTCGCCGACCCGCCGGCGGATCTCGTCCTTGGCGACCTTCTTGCGCTCCAGCCCGAAGGCCACGTTCTGGTAGGCGGACATGTGCGGGAACAGCGCGTACGACTGGAACACCATGTTCACGTCGCGCTTGTTCGGTGAGACGCCGGTGACGTCCTTGCCGTCCAGGTAGACGGTGCCACCGGTCGGCTCCTCGAAGCCGGCGATCATCCGCATCGTGGTGGTCTTGCCGCAGCCGGACGGCCCGAGCAGCGAGAAGAACTCGCCCTGGCCGATCGCCAGGTCCAGCTTCTGCACCGCCTGGACGCGGTCGCCGTGCGCGTGGAACTCCTTGTGCACACCGACGAACTCGATGGCCGCGTTCTCATCCATCCTGGATCCCCTCAGCCGAGGTAGCTCATCACGTGCTTGATCCGGGTGTACTCCTCGAAGCCGTACACCGAAAGATCCTTGCCGTGGCCGGAGTGCCCGAAGCCGCCGTGCGGCATCTCGGACACGAAGGGCAGGTGCGTGTTGATCCACACCGCGCCGAAGTTCAGCTTCGCCGACATCCGCATCGCCCGGCCGTGGTCGCGGGTCCACACGCTGGCGCTCAGCCCGTACCGGACGTCGTTGGCCCAGCGCACCGCGGCGTCCTCGGCGCCGAACTCCTGCACCGTGATGACCGGCCCGAAGATCTCCTCCTGGATCATCTCGTCCTGCTGCTCCAGGCCGGCGACCACGGTGGGCTCGACGAAATAGCCGCGGTCGCCGATCCGCCGGCCGCCGGTGACCACCCGGGCGTGCTCCGGCGCCCGCTCCAGGAAGCCCTGCACCCGGGCCAGCTGGGTGGCGTTGTTCACCGGCCCGAGGTCGACCCCCATCTCCTGGGCTTTCGCGGCGGCGGCCAGGGCGTCGGTGAAGTCGGCGGCGATCCGGGCGTGCACCAGCACCCGGGTGGCGGCGGTGCAGTCCTGCCCGGCGTTGAAGTAGCCCGCGGTCGCCACGCCGGCCGCGGTGGCCTCGAGGTCGGCGTCGTCGAACACCACCACCGGCGCCTTGCCGCCCAGCTCCAGGTGCACTTTCTTGAGGTCCGCGGCGGCGGCCGCGGCCACCTCCATGCCGGCCCGGGTGGACCCGGTGATCGACACCAGCTCCGGGGTGGGATGCGCGACCAGGGCCCGGCCGGTGTCCCGGTCGCCGCACACCACGTTGAGCACGCCGGGCGGCAGGAACTCGGCGGCGATCTCGGCCAGCAGCAGCGTGCTCACCGGGGTGGTGTCGGACGGCTTGAGCACCACCGCGTTGCCGGCCGCGATGGCCGGGGCGAACTTCCACACCGCCATCACCATCGGGTAGTTCCACGGCGTCACCTGCGCGCACACCCCGATCGGCTCGCGCCGCACGTAGCTCTCGTACCCGGCCAGGTACTGCCCCGCGGACCGGCCCTCCAGCATCCGGGCGGCACCGGCGAAGAAGCGCAGCTCGTCCAGCAGCGGCCCCATCTCCTCCTGCCGGGTCAGGTCGACCGGCTTGCCGGTGTTGCGGCACTCCGCGGCGATGATCTCGTCGGCCCGCGCCTCCACCGCGTCGGCGATGCGCAGCAGGGCCCGCTGCCGCTCGCCGGGGGTGGTGTCCCGCCACCTCTCGAAGCCGTCGCGGGCGGCGGCCATCGCCGCGTCGACGTCGGCGGCGGAGGACACCGGCGCCTCGGCGTACGCGGCACCGGTGCACGGGTCGATGACCGGCGAGGTCTTGCCCTCGGCCGGATCGGTGTACGACCCGCCCACGAAGTTGCGCAGCACGCCTGCCCTCATGGCCCTCCCCAGGTCCCTCGGGACGTGACGGGACCTTGACACATGCAAAGCCGACTAGACAAGGGAATCCGAAGCAATTTGCAGGATCGAAACGGATTCAAGCGCCGAGCGGGACGCAACGCGACGCATTCCGATGATTTCCCGGGTCTCCCGGGCGGCGGGTCCGGCCGGCCGGCCGGTGGCGTGGGGCGGGCTGTGCGGGCAGTCCCCGGCTCGAACGGACGATGCCGGATCGGCCGGCCGGAACGCGACCGGGCTCCCGCCCGGTCGGTGCCGCGCCGATCGGCGCACCGGCTGGTTACGCTCGTCGGCATGTGCCGAAACATTCGCCCGCTGCACAACTTCGAGCCGCCGGCCACGCGCGACGAGGTGCGCGCCGCCGCCCTGCAGTACGTCCGCAAGGTGGCCGGCACCACCCACCCGTCGCAGCGTAACGAGGCGGCGTTCGACCGGGCCGTGGCGGCGGTCGCGGCGATCACCGAGGAGTTGCTGGCCGAGCTGGTCACCGCCGCGCCGCCGAAGGACCGCGCGGTGGAGGCGGCCAAGGCCCGGGCCCGCTCCGAGAAACGCTACGCGTCCTGACGACGGCGGGCGGCCGCCCCGGGTGTCAGCCGGCCTTGCCGGCGGTGACCGTCTCCTTCTCGATGGCCGCGCCGGTGCTGGCCGGCCGGCCGGCCCGGCGGTAGGCCAGCAGCGCCAGGATCAGCGCCACCAGGCCCAGGCCGGCGCCGATGAGGCCGAACGTGGTGCCGAGCGAGTTGTCCGACTCTCCGGCCGGTGCGGCGTCGCTTGCGGTCGCGGCCGGGTCGCCGGCCGCCGGCGCGTCCGCCGCGGCGAGCGTGAGCACCGGCGCCGGGCTCTCCGGCTCGGTGCCGTCGGTGGCCGGCTCGTCGATCCAGCGGACCACGGTCCCGTCGGAGTAGGTCTGCAGCGCCTTGAAGATCATCTGTGGAGCCTCCGGCAGCGGGCCCATCGACACGTCGAACGCCTGGAACTGGCCGGGCTTGATCGCGGCGGCACCGGACGCGGTCCAGGTGATCTTGGAGACCGCTTCGGTGATCTGCCTGCCGTGTACCTCCAGCGGGGTGGCCAGGCTGGCCTTCTCGGCGACCGCGGTCCAGCCCGGCACCGGGCGCAGCGACACCGACGCCACCGGGGCGTCGGCCGGCAGGGTGACCTCGAGCTTGGTGGTCGACGCCTCGTCGCTCTCGTTCGGGACCTTGAACGTCACCGTGCTGTAGCCGCCCTGGGTGGCGCCGGGGGAGCTCACGCTGACATGCGCCGCGGCCGGCGCAGCGATCGTCAGGGTCAGGGCAGCCACCGTGCCGGCCACCACCGTCGTGCGCTTCCACAGGGACATGTCGTCGACCTTCCGAACGAGTGCGGGGGATACGGCCATTGGTCGGCGGCGGCCGCGGAAAAGTTCCCTACGATCGCGGCAGCCGTACGTCGACCCGCAGTCCCGGATGGGCGTCACCCAGGGTAACCGTGCCGTGGTGCTGCCGGACCAGTTCCCGGACGATCGCCAGGCCCAGGCCGGTCCCGCCGGCGTCCCGGGCCCGGGCGTCGTCCAGCCGGGTGAACCGCTGGAACACCCGCTCCCGGTCGGCGGCCGGGATGCCGGGCCCGTCGTCGCACACCGAGATCCGCTGGTACCCGCCGTCGGCGGCCACGGTCAGCACCACCTCCCCGGCGGCGTGCCGGGTCGCGTTGTCCAGCAGGTTCGCCACCACCCGGCCGAGCGCGTCGCGGTTCCCCGGGGTGTACACCGGCTGCTCCGGCCGGTCGTACCGCACCGCGGGGTACCGTGCGGCCACCTCGCCGAGCAGCCCGCCCAGCTCCACCGTCGCGGCCGGAGCAGCTGCCGCCCGGGTGGTGGTGACGGCGTCGTCGGCGCGGGCCAGCAGCAGCAGGTCGTCGACCAGCCGGCTGAGCCGGTCCACATCGGCGAGCAGGTCGTCGGCGAGCGCCGGCCATTCGGTGCTGTCCGGCAGCCGCTGCGCCACCTCCAGCTCGGTGCGCATGGTGGCGAGCGGGCTGCGCAGCTCGTGCGCGGCGTCCGCGACGAACGCCCGCTGCCGGGCCCGGGCGGCGTCCAGCCGGTGCAGCATGCCGTTCAGGGTGACCGCCAGCCGGTGGATCTCGTCCCGGGAGTCCGGTACCGGCAGCCGGTCCGAGCGGGCCGCGCCGGTGATCTCCTCGGCGCCGGACCGCAACGCCTCCACCGGGCGCAGCGCCGCGCCGACCACCCGCCAGGCGACCGCGCCGAGCAGCAGCACCAGCAGCGGGAACGCGACCAGCAGGGTGACCCGAAGGATGCGCACGCCCTGGGCGACGTCGGCGGTGGACCGGGCGACCAGGACCCGGACCGGGTCGCCCGGCCGGCCGGCGTCCGCGACCACCACCCGGACCGGCCCGGTCAGGCCGATCCGGTCGCCCGGGATGACCCGCGCGTCGCCGTCGGCCAGCCCGCGCAGCTCGTCCGGATAGAGGATCGGCACCAGGCGGTCGGCCGTGGCGGACACCGCGCGGACCCGCCCCTGCGGGTCCACCACCTGCACCTGGACGCCCGGGCTGGCCGGGATCGGGACGCTCAGCGAGTCCTGGTCGACCAGGTTGGCCACCGCCCGTGCCGTGTCGGTGGCCTCCGTGTTCACCGCCCGCAGCAGCGCGAAGTTCAGCACGCCGACCAGCAACAGCCCGCCCGCCAGCAGCCCGATCGCCACGGCCAGCACGGACACCAGGGACAGCCGGGCCCGCAGGCTCAGCCGGCGCACCCCGCCCATCTCAGCCGGCCGGCTGGTCAGGGCGGCTGCGCCGCGCCGCCGGATGGTCCGGGACGGCCGCCAGCCGGTACCCGGCCCCGCGTACCGTCTCCAGCCGGTCCCGGCCGATCTTGCGGCGCAGGTAACCGGCGTACACCTCGACCGCGTTCGGCGCCGTCTCCAGCGCCGCGTCCCAGACGTGGTCCAGCAGCTCGGTCTTGGACACCACCTGCCCCGGGTGCCGGATCAGGTATTCCAGCAGGGCGAACTCGCGGGTGGTCAGCACCACCTCGCGGCCGGCCACGGTGACCCGGCGCTCGGCCGGGTCCAGCTCCACGTCGCCGTGGGTCAGCACCACCGGCCGTTCCCGGCCGCCGCGGCGCAGCAGGGCCCGCAGCCGGGCGAGCAGCACGACGTACGAGAACGGTTTGGTCAGGTAGTCGTCGGCGCCGCAGTCCAGGCCGTCCGCCTGGTCGTACTCGCCGTCCTTGGCCGACAGCATCAGCACCGGCAGCCACTGCTGCTCGGCCCGCAACTGCCGGACCACCCGGTAACCGGACAGCCGGGGCAACATCACATCCAGGATCATCGCGTCGTACCCGCCGTGCCGGGCCAGCTCCAGCCCTTCCTGGCCGTCGCCGGCGACGTCCACGGCGAAGCCCTCGGCCTGCAGCCCGCGCCGCAGGGCCGCGGCCAGCCGCGCCTCATCCTCGACCACCAGCAGCCGCACTCTGCTAACCGGCTTCGCTTCGCTCGCGGCAATCGCCCCCGGGGAGCCGATGAGATGACACGCGGTTTTCCGCCGCCCGCACACCCCGCGGGCGTCGCAAAACGCCGGGCCATCTCATCGGCGGGGCGATTGCGAGCCGAGGCAGGTCCATGGGGGGATTGTCTCAGGTGTGGCCAACCCGGGGCGTCGGCCGGGGTTTCCCGTAGGGGGTGGTCTCAGCTCCGTCACAGGGCGGTCGGCGCAGGATGGGGGCAGGACAACGGGAGGTGGACTCAAGTGAGTGTGTTCAGGTCCAGGCCGGCGCTGCGCTGGCTGGTGCCGTCGGCCGCGGCGGTGCTGGTGATCGGGGGTGGCGCGGCCGCCGGCACGATCGCCGCCACCGCGGAGCCGTCGCTGCCCGAGCGCAGCGCCGCGCAGTTGCTGGTGGATCTGCAGAACGCCCGGGTGGACGGACTGTCCGGCACCGTCGTGCAGACCGCCGACCTCGGCCTGCCGTCGCTGCCCGGGCTCACCGGCGGCCAGGGTGACGCGGATCTGACCAAGCTGATCACCGGCAGCAACACCGCGCGGGTGTGGTACGCCGGCGAGGACAAGATGCGGCTGGCGCTGCTCGGCACGTTGGGCGAGACGGACGTGGTCCGCAACGGGTCGGACGTGTGGATCTGGCGCAGCCGGGACAACGCGGCCACCCACCTGACCCTGCCGGCCGGCGCGGACCGGAAGCCGGCCGCGCTGCCCACCGGCGTGCCCGCGACGCCGCAGGAGGCCGCCGACGCGGCGCTCGCCGCCATCGACCCGACCACCGCGGTGAGCACCACCGGTGCCGCGAAGGTGGCCGGCCGGGCGGCGTACGAGCTGGTGCTCGCGCCCAGGGACGCCGCGTCGCTGATCGGCCAGGTCCGGCTGGCGGTCGACGCGGAGGAGCACATCCCGCTGCGCGTCGACGTGTACGCCAAGGACGCCAACGACCCGGCCGTCCGGGTGGCGTTCCAGCAGATCAGCTTCGCCGTCCCGGATGCCGAGCAGTTCACCTTCAACCCGCCGCCGGGCACCAAGGTGGAGAACTCGACGCCGGAGCAACTGGAGAAGGAGCACGCCGACCGGGCGCCGGCGGCGAAGCGGCCGAGCGGCACCGAGGCGGAACCGACCGTGGTCGGCAAAGGCTGGACGTCGGTCCTGGTGGCCAAGATGCCGAAGCCGGACGCGGCGGCGGGCAACTCCGAGGCCGCCATGCTCGCCGGCGTGGTGGAGAGCCTGCCCAAGGTCAGCGGCGCGTGGGGCAGCGGGCGGCTGCTCTCCGGATCCCTGTTCTCCGTCCTGCTCACCGACGACGGCCGGGTGCTGGCCGGTGCGGTGGCCCCGGAGAAGCTGTACGAGATCGCGGCCGGCTGACGCGAGGCGGCCGCACCGGACCGCCAGGCCGACCCCGGGTCGGCCTGGCGGTTTCCCGTGCGTCAGCCGGTCAGCCGGTCCATCAGCGCCCGGACCACGGTGGCGGTGTCCGCCGTGCCGCCCAGGTCGCGGGTCCGGGTGTCCGGGTCGGCCAGCGTCGCCTCGATCGCGGCGAGCAGGTCCGCGGCCGCCGCCGGATGGCCCAGGTGATCCAGCATCATCGCCGCCGACCAGACCGCCCCGGCCGGGTTGGCGACGCCCTGACCGGCGATGTCCGGCGCCGACCCGTGCACCGGCTCGAACATCGACGGGTAGGTGCCGGTCGGGTCGATGTTGCCGGACGGGGCGATGCCGATGCTGCCGGCCACCGCGGCGGCCAGGTCGCTGAGGATGTCGCCGAACAGGTTGGACGCCACGATCACGTCGAACCGCTGCGGCTGCAGGACCAGCTTGGCGGCCAGCGCGTCGATGTGCTCGGCGTCCCAGCGCACGTCCGGGAACCCGGCCGCCCGCTCGGCCACCACCTGGTCCCAGAACGGCAGCGTGTGCACGATGCCGTTGGACTTGGTGGCCGAGGTGACGTACGAGCGCCGGGTGCCGGCCAGCTCGAACGCGTAGTCGGCGATCCGGCTGACCCCGGCCCGGGTGAACACCGACTCCTGCACCGCGAACTCGTCCGGGAAGCCGCGGTTGAGCCGCCCACCGATCTCGCTGTACTCGCCTTCGACGTTCTCCCGCACCACGACGAAGTCCACACTGCCCGGTGCGGCGTCGCGCAGCGGGCTGGCGACGCCCCGGAAGACCCGGACCGGCCGCAGGTTGACGTACTGGCGGAAGGCGCGCCGGATCGGGATCAGCAGACCCCAGAGCGAGACATGATCGGGTACGCCGGGCCAGCCGACCGCGCCGAGCAGGATCGCGTCGTACGCCCGCAGCGTCTCGATCCCGTCCGGCGGCATCATCGCGCCCTGCTCCGCGTGCCGCCGGCAGGACCAGTCGAACTCGTCGTACGCCAGGTCGATCCGGTGCTGCCCGGCGACCGCGTCCAGCACCGTCCGCGCCGCGGCGGTCACCTCGACGCCGATGCCGTCGCCGGGGATCACCGCGATGCGGTGCGGCATCAGCTCTGCTGCTCCATCGACCACATCTGCCAGACGGTGGTCCGCACCGAGCGCGGCTGCTCCAGCACCACCCGGATGGCGTGGGCGACGTCCTCGGCGCGCAGGAAGGTGCCCAGCTGGGGCGATCCCTCGGTGCGCCCGGCGCCGATGGCGAACTCGGTGGCCGTGCCGGCCGGGCAGATCAGCGTGACCCGGATGCCCTCGGCGCGCAACTCCCGGTCCAGCGAGCCGCCCAGGCCGACCTGGGCGTGTTTGGTGCCCGCGTACACCGCCTCGTCGGCGCCGCCGCGGAAGCCGGCCACCGAGCTGACGATGATCAGATCGCCGCCGTCGCCCTGGCTGCGGAACTGCCGCACCGCGGACCGCGCACTCCACACCGTGCCCAGGTAGTTGGTCTCCACCATCTCGGTCAGGGCGGCGTCGTCGAGGTCGAGGATGCCGCCGTACGCCCCGATGCCGGCGTTGGCGACCATGGTGTCCAGCCGGCCCCACCGGTCCACCGCCGCGGCCACCAGCGCGTCGTTCAGCCCCGGGTCGCGCACGTCGCCGGCGACCGGGACCACCCGGTCCTCGCCCAGGTCGCCGACCATCTTGGCCAGCCGGTCCGAGCGGCGGGCGCTGACCGCCACGTTCGCGCCGGCGGCCACCAGGTGGTACGCCGCCGCCGCACCGATGCCGGCGCTGGCACCGGTGATCGCGACGACGGTGCCGTCCAGGGCACGGGTGGGTGAGTACGGCATGTCGGCCTCCCGGTCGGGCGTGCGGATCGGGTTTCACGCTACGGCAGCCCCCGGCCGGCCGCCGGCTCAGATTGGCAGATCCGGCCGGTCCTTCGCGGGTCTACCGTGGGCGGAGGCGATGCCGAGGGGCGGACGTGCCGGTGCCACCGCGCAACCCGAGCTCGCGGCGCCCGCTCAGCGAGGACGAGATCCTGGCCGCGGCGCTGGCGCTGCTGGACGCGGGCGGCCCGGAGGCGGTCACCGTACGCCGGATCGCGACCGCGCTGGCCGCCGGTCCGGGCGCCGTGTACACGTACTTCCCGGACCGGGCCGCGGTGCAGCACGCGCTGGTGGACCGGTGGCTCGGTGAGGCCGGCCGCAGCGCACCGGCGGGCGGCGCCGGGCCGGCCGGCGGCCCCAGCGCCGCGGCAGGTCCCGGCTGTCCGGCCGACGGCCAGGCC
>DASSAL010000380.1:0-10981 GCA_035685405.1 Actinoplanes sp.
GATGTCCTCGAGGTTGATGCCGCCGGAACGCCCGGAGAAGTTGGTGATCTCGGCCAGTTCCGCCTTGGTGGAGTTCAGATCGCCGCGCTCGCCGTGCACGATGCCACGGGAGTCGACGACGATCATGTTGGCGCCGTCGACCCCGGCCGCGATCAGCACCTTGGTGATGGCCACCCCGGCCGCGCCCGCCCCGCTGATCACGATCCGCAGGTCCGCGAACCGCCGCCAGAGCAGGGTGACCGCGTTGCGCAGGGCGGCCAGCACCACCACCGCCGTACCGTGCTGGTCGTCGTGGAAGACCGGGATGTCCAGCGCCGCGTCCAGCCGGCGCTCGATCTCGAAACAGCGCGGCGCGCTGATGTCCTCCAGGTTGATGCCGCCGAACGACGGCGCCATCGCCCGGACGATCGTCACCAGCTCGTCGACGTCCTGGGTGTCCAGGCAGACCGGCACCGCGTCGACGCCGCCGAACTGCTTGAACAGCACCGCCTTGCCCTCCATCACCGGCATCGCCGCCCGCGGGCCGATGTTGCCCAGGCCGAGCACGGCGGAGCCGTCGGTGACCACGGCCACCGCGTTGCCGGTCCAGGTGTAGTCGGCGGCCAGCTCGGACGACTCGGCGATCGCCTCGCAGACCCGGGCCACGCCCGGCGTGTAGGCCATCGACAGGTCGTCCCGGCTGGACAGTGGAACGGTGGAGGTGATCGCCATCTTGCCCCGGCGGTGCAGGTCGAAGACCGGGTCGGCGGCGAGGGCGGGATCGAGCTCGAAACTGAAGAACGACACGGTGCACTCCCACGGCATCGGAATCTGAAGTAAAGCCGGCGCGAGTGTGCGCGGACCGACGTGCGATGCGGGGGTCACCCGTGCTGCTACCGGAGGTTAACCGAGCCGCCCAGGGCGGGGCCAGTAACGCAGCCAAACCCGCCCGATGACATCCGCCACTCCGTACCTCCGGGAGTCGTCGGCGACGAACTCGTTGTCGCCCTGCACCCACCAGCCGCCGTCCTGCTCGCGCACGGCGCGCTTGACCACCAGCAGATCCGGCCGCGACCGGAATCGGGCGACCACCGCCTGCCCCTCCCGGACGCGCCCACCGCGCCGCACCAGCAGGGCGTCGCCGTCGCGCAGGGCGGGTGCCATCGAGGGACCTTTGACCAGTACGGCGAATACCGGCAGTTGCCACGCCATGGCATCAGTCCTCGGCACGTTACGGCGGATAGGCAAGGGGTAGTGTCGTCACCGGATCATCGCAAACCCGGATGGAGGAGTCCTGATGCGACTTCCGCGTTTCCTCACGCCGCGCACCACGGTCAGCGCCCACTGCGACCTGCCGTGCGGCGTTTACGACCCGGCGCAGGCCCGCATCGAGGCCGAGTCCGTGAAGGCCATCGCCGAGAAGTACCAGGCGAACACCGACCCGGAGTTCCGGACCCGGGCCATCATGATCAAGGAGGAGCGGGCCCAGCTGGTCAAGCACCACCTGTGGGTGCTCTGGACCGACTACTTCAAGGCGCCGCACTTCGAGAAGTACCCGAACCTGCACCAGCTGTTCAACGAGGCCACCAAGCTGGCCGGTGCCGCGGGTGCCAAGGGGTCGATGGACCCGTCGGTCGGCGACCAGCTGCTCGCCAAGATCGAGGAGATCTCCAAGATCTTCTGGGAGACCAAACAAAGTTGAGTCCTCCCGCCGCCGTGCGGCCGGCCCGTCCCGAGGACGTGCCGGCCGTCGTCTTGATGGTGCACAGCCTTGCCTGAGGGGCCGGCCGGCGACCGACACCGTGTCCGACGTTGGGGGGTCGCCTGGGCTCATCGGCTCCGGAACTCGGCGAGCGGCCTCCCCGACCGGTCCGTTCAGCGACTAGAGTCTCCTCCATCGGGAGGATGGGAACGGTGACTCAAGCGACACAAACGCACCCGGAGCCGGCGATCGGGGACGACGTCGTGCTGCTCACGGTGCCGGCCGACGGCGGGTATCTGGGTGTGCTCCGGACCGCGACAGCCGGTCTGGCCGCTCGGCTGCACTTCGCGCTGGACGAGATCGAAGACCTACGGATCGCCGTGGACGAGGCGTGCGCGATGCTGCTCGCCATCGCCACCCGCGGTGCCGAGCTGGAGTGCCGGTTCGCGGTGACCGACGACGCGCTGACCGTCGAGGTGACGGTCTCGACGGTGCGCGGCGCCCGGCTGCCCGCGGAGTCGTCGTTCGCCTGGAAGGTCCTGACCGCCCTCACCACGTCGGCGACCGCCGAGACCACCGGTCGGCATGCCACCATCCGGCTGCTCACCCGCCGCACCGAGAGCTGACCAGGGCCTGCGCTAAGCGGCGGCCGCCACCACGATGTAGTCCAGGTGCCGGCGCGCCGCCGCGGTGGCCCCCTCCGGGTCGCCGCGCCGCAGGCATTCCAGCAGCTCGCGATGATCCCGGTCGATCTGCGCCCAATACCCGTCGGGCAGGTTCTCGACCACGTCCTCGCCGTACGACACCTGGTACAGCGGCCGGGTGACCAGCTCGAAGAGCGGGTTGCCGGTGGCCCGGGCGACGGCCGAGTGGAACAGCGCGTGCACCTGCAGCATGACGTCGAACTCGTCCACCTCGGGGTCGAACATGGCCGCCGCCACCTCGGCCAGGTGCTCGTCGGTGCGCCGGGCGGCGGCCAGGCCGGCGGCCGGGATCTCCAGCGCCCGGCGCAGCTCGAGCAGATCGGCCAGGCCGACGCCGGCTGAGTTGGTGAGCAGCGTCAAGCCGGTGGACAGCGCTTCGGAGAGCTGTTCGGCGTCCGGGTGGGCGACGAAACTGCCTCCGGTCACGCCGCGGGTGGTGACGATGAGGTGCTGGCTGGCGAGCAGGCGCAGGGCCTCACGTACGGTGCTGCGGCTGACGCCGGTCCGCACGCACAGCTCCGGCTCGGGTGGCAGCCGTTCGCCCGGCTGCAGCCGCCCCGACGTGATCTCGGCGCGCAGCTCGTCGGCGAGGAGCTGGTACGCCGGCGGTCGAACCGTTGTCCCGGTCACAGCCCTCAGCGTAGGCCCTAATCGATGCTTTGCGGGTGGTTAGTCCACGCCAAGTGCACGGGTGCTGGACGGCAGCACGATCAGCACCCCGACGACCAGCCCCAGCGCGATCAGCAGCAGGCCCAGCCAGAGCGGTCCGGTCTGCACCAGGAAGCCGCCCGAGGCGATCACGAACAACTGCACCACGATCGCCGGGCCGCGGGCGCCCGGCGCGCGCCGGCCCAGCGAGCGCGCCACCGCCACGACCGAGGCCGCCCCGATGGCGGTCAGCACGATCAGCCCGAGCGCCATCCCCAGCTGCACGTTCTCGGTGGTGAGCAACCGCACGATGAGGTACGCGGTGAGCAGCGCCAGACCGGCCGCCTGAACCATCAGCAGGCGCACCGCCCAGGACAGCGTCGCGGAGGTCATCGGTGCACCATACCGACAGCCTAGAACGGCACTTGCGTTGTACAGTGCCGCGCATGCGCGCGTTACTGGTGGTCAACCCCAAGGCCACCACGACCAGTGAACGCAGCCGGGACGTGCTGGTTCGGGCCCTGCGCAGTGCGGTCGAGCTGACGGTCGAATACACGGTGCGGCGCGGCCACGCCACGGTGCTGGCCCGGGCCGCGGCGGAGAGCGGCATCGACGTGGTCGTGACGCTGGGCGGCGACGGCACGGTGAACGAGGCGGTCAACGGCCTGCTCACCGCGACGCCCGCGCTGACCGCGCCGGCCCTCGCACCGGGTCACCGACTGCCCGCGCTGGGCGTGGTGCCCGGCGGATCCACCAACGTCTTCGCCCGGGCGCTGGGGCTGCCTCGGGACTGGGCCGACGGCACCAGCGTCATCCTGGACGGTCTGCGGGACGGGCGGCACCGATTGATCGGGCTGGGCCGGGCCGACGACCGGTACTTCACCTTCTGCGGCGGCGTGGGCCTGGACGCGGCCGTGGTACGCCGGGTGGAGCAGGCCCGCCTCCGCGGCCGCACCTCCACCCCGGCGCTCTACATCCGATCCATGATCGGTCAGTTCCTCGCCGACGACCGCAAGTCCCCGCCGCTGTCGCTGGAACGGCCCGGCGAATCGACCGAGCACGACCTGAGCACGGTGATCGTCCAGAACACTGCACCGTGGACGTACGTCGGCGACCGGCCGATCGATCCCAACCCGGACGCCTCGTTCGATCGCGGCCTGGACGTGATGGCGCTGCGTCAGCTGCACGTCGCCAGTTCGGCACGCACGGTCACACAGATGGCGACCCGGCGGGGCAACCCGCATGGCAAACAGGTGCTCACCCTGCACGACCAGGCCGAGTTCACGGTGGTGGCCAACCGGCCGCAGCCGTTCCAACTGGACGGTGACTACCTGGGCGAGCGTCAGAAGGTGCACTTCGTGTCCGTTCCCGAAGCGCTACGTGTGATCTGCTGAGCGCGGGGTACACGCCAGAGTCGACGTCACGATCCGTCACAGAAAGTCGGCCAAAGGGTCGGCGACCGGGGTGGGACCGTACTACATTGATGGGAGCGTTCGTTATCCGGCTCCGGGTAAGCTACCGAAACCGGACAAAGGGTCGTGACCCAGCTCACCCGCCTGGAGAAACTTCTGGCGTTACCCTTGACATCGGACGAGTTCGTGAAAGCATTCACAAGCGATATGAAGTAACCGGTAGCCGCTTGCGCGCGTTCCTAATCCAGAAGCGCAGCAACGGTGACCACCCTAGAGCTTGCTAACGCATGGGTGATGGGGCGGATGCACTCCGTCGGTCGCCAATCGCGTACGCATATGAAGCAACACCGCAACCGCATTGTTTGCCACCCATCCGAAACAAGGAGTGTTGCCGCCATGGACTGGCGTCACCATGCGATCTGCCGCGACGAGGACCCGGAGCTGTTCTTCCCGATCGGGACGTCTGGCCCCGCGCTCCTGCAGGTCGAGCAGGCCAAGGCCGTGTGCCGGCGGTGCCCGGTGACCGAGCCGTGCCTCCAGTGGGCACTCGAGTCCGGCCAGGATGCCGGCGTATGGGGCGGTATGAGCGAAGACGAGCGGCGCGCGGTCAAGCGTCGCGGCGGCCTTCGGGTCACCGCCTGAACGATTTCCCCCACAGCATTTGCGCCCCGGGCCGATCGGCACCGGGGCGTCGTGCTGTTTCCGGCCGATTACCCGGCGCGTCGACTCCGCTCCGCGGGAATACGATCACCAGGAGTTCGCGAAATGATCTCGAAAATTGCCCGCACGCCGTTTTGTTGCGTCCGGAGCACTGCCCGCTGTGGAGTTCCTGGGATGATGGCCGCATGCCTTACTCCCCCGGCGAGGTAGCCGAGAAGACCGGCTTCAGCATCGACACGCTGCGCTACTACGAGCGCATCGGCCTGCTCGCCCACATCGGCCGGACCCCGGGCGGCCGGCGGGCGTTCACCGACGACGACGTGGAGTGGCTCGGCACGCTCCGCTGCCTGCGCGACACCGGCATGCCGATCGCGCGGATGCAGCAATACGCGCGGCTCACGCGGATGGAGCACACCGAGGCCGAGCGGCTGCGCATCCTGCAGGAACACGACGACGAGGTGGGCCGCCGGATCGCCGAACTGGAGAGCCAGCGCGAGCACATCCGCGGCAAGATCGCCTGGTACCGCGAGGCCGCGCTCCGCTGAGGCATGGACACCATCTCGATCCGGCCGTACCGCGGCCCGGACGACGACGCCGTCCGCGCCCTGCGGGCTGCCGAACCGGCCGTTCCGGTGATCCAGCCGGGCGACCCGTGGGCGCTGGTCGCCCAGTCCGGCGGCGCGGTCGCCGGCGTGTCCTGGGTGGACTGGTGGACCGAACAGGACGGCACCCGGCTCTACCTGCTCCGTGGCTGCGTCCACCCGGCCCGGCGCCGGCAGGGTGTCGGGCGCCGCCTGCTGGCCGCTCAGGTGGCTCAGGCCCTGCTGCAGCGCAGCCTCCGGATGCTGGCCGACCGGGCGTCACCCGGGCCACCATCCAGACCGTCGAGGAGAACCGCAGCCGGACGGTCGAGCTGTACCAGCAGGCCGGTTACCGGGTGACCGCCCGCCACCCGCGCTGGGCCAAGCCGCTACGCGGCCGTGAGGTGCCGGGCGAGGGTTGAGGTGACCCGGGCGGCCACCAGCGACACCAGCTCCGGCGCGTCACCCAGCGGTGCCGCGACCACAACCGCGCCGGCCTCGCGGGCGGACGCCACCGCCTTGTCGTACAGCAGGCCGGGAGCCAGAAAGTAGGACGCCACGCCGACCCGGACGGCGCCGAACGAGCGGACCGCGTCGGCGGCCATCGGCGGCGCGGCGGAGGCGTACGCCACCGTGCACGGCAGCCCCAGCCGGGCGCCCAGGGCGGTCGCCGCCTGCTCCACCGTCGCGCGGGCGGCGGCGTCGCGCGTGCCCGCCGCGGACAGCACCACGGCGTCCAGGTCGGTTGTCGGCAGGCGCCGGACCAGGCCGTCGACCAGCAGCTCGGACACCGGGCCGAGAACGTCGGCGAGCCGGATGTCCAGCGGCAGGTCGCGGGCGTCGTCGAGCACCGCCGGGACATCCACCTTGCCGTGGTACGCCGCGGTGAGCAGCAGCGGCACCAGCACCGCACGGTCGTGGCCGGACCGGGCCAGCCACCTCAGCACGTCCAGCGGCCGGGGGCCGGCGTGGTCCAGATAGGAGGCATGCACCGCCCACTCCGGATGCGCTGCCGCGACCGCCCGGGCGAGCGCCTCGGTGTGCTCGGCGGCGCGCGGGTCCCTACTCCCGTGCGCGACCAGCACGACGCCTGTCCGCGTCTTTTTGATGCAGTACCCGAAGGGTTTCGGGCTCATTGGTGAAGTCCGCATTCGGTCTTCTCGAACATCGCCCAGCGGCCGGCACGCGGGTCCTCGCCGGCCGTGGTCCGCCGGGTGCACGGCCAGCAGCCGATCGACGCGTACCCCTTCTTGAACAGCTCGTTCACCGGCACGTTCCAGCGCGAGATGTACCGGTCCACATCGTCGGAGGTCCAGGCCGCGATCGGGTTGACCTTGACCTTGCCACGCTTGGCGTCGAACGCCACCACCGGCGTACCGGCCCGGGTCGGCGACTCGTCCCGGCGCAGCCCGGTGGCCCAGGCGTCGTAGTCGGCCAGCGCCCGCTCCAGCGGCTCCACCTTGCGCAGGAAGCAGCACTCGTCGGGGCTGCGGGCGAACAGCCGGGGCCCGTACTCGCCGTCCTGCTGGCCCACCGTCATCCGTGGGCGGATCGACCGGACCGTGACGTTCATCGTGGCGGCCACCGTGTCGCGCACCTTCAGCGTCTCGGGGAAGTGCAGTCCGGTGTCGAGAAACACCACGTCCACGCCCGGGGCGACCCGGGAGAACAGGTGCGCCACCACCGCATCGGCCATCGAGCTGGTGACGCAGAACCGGGCGCCGAACGTGTCCGTCGCCCACCTGGCGATCTCCTCGGCCGGCGCGCCCTCGAGCGTCCGGCCGGCCTCACCGGCGAGCGCCTCGAGGTGCGCGGCGCGCGGTGCGGGCGGAGCGCCCAGCGACACCAGGTCCAGGGATGTGGCCGCCACGACCGTCATCGGTTCACTCCCTTGGATAGCTGAGCCGCTGGACCGGCTTCGCCGGACTGCAGACGAGGGTTCAATAATCCGTTGAACTTGACCGTGAAAACCCGCTGGCAGGAATGGCACTCCCACGCACCGTGCGACGCCTCGTGCGGCCGCAGGTCTTCCTCCCCGCAATAGGGGCAGTACATCGGCGTGGAACGCGCGTCACTCACTTCAAGAGCTCCTCGTCCGCGCGGACCACCCACTGGGCGAACGCCTCACCGTCGGCCCGGCCGGCCAGGTAGTGCCGGGCGAGGCGCTCCACGTACGCCGGCAGCTCCTCCGCGGTGGCCTTCAGGCCGCGGACCTTGCGCCCGAAGCCGGCGGTCTGCCCCTGCGCCATGCCGAGGCCGCCGCCGAGGTGGATCTGGAAGCCCTCCACCTGCTCGCCCCGCGCGTTCATCACCAGCTGGCCCTTGAGGCCGATGTCGGCGACCTGGGTGCGGGCGCAGGCGTTCGGGCAGCCGGTGAGGTGGATCGAGATGTCCGCGTCGAAGTCGGCCAGCCGATCCTCCAGCCGGGCGACCAGCTCCTCGCCGCGCGCCTTGGTCTCGACGATGGCGAGCTTGCAGTATTCGATGCCGGTGCAGGCCATGGTGCCGCGCCGCCAGGACGACGGCCGCGCCTCCAGGCCGATGTCGCGCAGCGCCCGCACCAGCCCTTCGACGTTCTCGTCCCGGACGTCGAGGACCAGCAGTTTCTGGTACGGGGTGAGGCGCACCCGGCCGGAACCGGCCGCCTCGACCAGGTCGGCCAGCCGGGTGAGCTGGGTGCCCGAGGAGCGGCCGACCACCGGCGCGGCGCCGACGTAGGTGCGGCCGTCGCGCTGCCGGTGCACTCCGATGTGGTCGATCGGCTTCTCCGGCAGCTGCGGCGCCGGGCCGTCGATCATCGCCCGGCCGAGGTACTCCTTTTCCAGCACCTCCCGGAACTTCGCCACGCCCCAGTCGGCGAGCAGGTACTTCAGGCGGGCGCGGTTGCGTAGCCGGCGGTAGCCGTAGTCGCGGAAGATCCCGACCACGCCTTCCCAGACCTCCGGTACCTCCTCCAGCGGCACCCACACGCCCAGCCGCTCGGCGAGCCGTGGGTTGGTGGACAGTCCACCGCCGACCCACAGGTCGAAGCCGGGACCGTGCTGCGGGTGCACCGCGCCGACGAACGACACGTCGTTGGACTCGTACGGGGTGTCGGCCAGCCAGCCGATCGACGTCTTGAACTTGCGCGGCAGGTTCGAATACTCCGGGTTGCCGATGTAGCGGCGCAGGATCTCGTCGATCGCCGGGGTGCCGTCGAGCACCTCGTCGGCCGAGACGCCGGCCACCGGGCTGCCCAGCACCACCCGGGGGCAGTCGCCGCAGGCCTCGGTGGTCTGCAGCCCGACCGCGTCCAGCCGGCGCCAGATCTCCGGCATGTCCTCGACCCGGATCCAGTGCAGCTGGATGTTCTGCCGGTCGGTGATGTCGGCCGAGTCCCGGGCGAACTCGCTGGAGATCTGCCCGATCGTGCGCAGTTGCGCCAGGTCCAGCGCCCCGCCGTCGATCCGGACGCGGAGCATGAAGTATTCGTCCTCGAGCTCGTGCGGCTCGAGCACCGCGGTGCGGCCGCCGTCGATCCCGGCCTTGCGCTGGGTGTAGAGACCCCACCAGCGGAACCGCCCGCGCAGGTCCTGCGGGTCGATCGAGGCGAACCCGGTGTGCGCGTAGATGTTCTCGATCCGGGCCCGCACGTTCAGCGGGTTGTCGTCCTTCTTGATCCGCTCGTTGGCGTTCAGCGGCTCACGGTGTCCGAGCGCCCACTGACCCTCACCGCGGGCCTTGCGCGGCCGGGCGGTGCGGGCGGCGGGGATGTCGCTGGGCGCCATGTCTGGCAGTCCTCCGGGGTTTCGTGGGCGCGGCCGGACGCCCACGGCCACCAGAAGGCTCGTGACACCAGTGTCAGGAGTAGGCCGGCGCGTCGTCTGCGCCCGATCTCGGGTCGGGCAGCGTCAGAACGCCGGACACATCGCGCTGCGGACGCGGCCGTAGTCGACGTGGCGACGGGCCACGAAGCGGCGGTCAACTGCAGCGGTCATGGCGGTAAGCCTCTCACGCGACGGCGATGTCGGCCAGTGCGGTCCAGATTCCGGGAGTGTGCCGCCGAGCACACCGATCCATCGACCGGCGGCTCATCAGCCGTCAGCGCCTGCCCTTCAGCGGCACCACCAGCACCGCCTCGGTGCCGCCGCCGGCCCGGTTGCGCAGCTCGATGGTGCCGCGCAGCTCACCGGTGGCCAGCGCGCGGACGATCTGCAGGCCGAGCCGCCCGCCGCCGTCCGCCCGGAACCCGTCCGGCAGGCCGGTGCCGTTGTCCGCCACGGTCACGTGCAGCTGCTTGCGGAACCGGTGCGCGGCGACGACCACCTCGGCGTTGTCCCGAGGCGGGCGGTCGCCGTCCCCGGCGAAGCCGTGCTCGACCGCGTTGATCAGCAGCTCGTTGAGCACCATCACCAGGGACGTGGCGATCTCGGCGGGCAGCACGCCGAAGGTGCCCTCCCGGCGCATGCCGACCGACACCTCGGTGGAGGCGACCTCGGTGGCCGCGGTGGCCACCCGGTCGACGATGCCGTCGAACTCCACCGCCTCGTCGCTCGACATGGACAGCGTCTCGTGGACCAGCGCGATGGAGGCGACCCGGCGCACCGACTCCTCCAGCGCGTTGCGCGCCTCCGGGATGTCCACCCGGCGGGCCTGCAGGCGCAGCAGCGCGGCCACCGTCTGCAGGTTGTTCTTCACCCGGTGGTGGATCTCCCGGATGGTGGCGTCCTTGGTCATCAGCGCCCGGTCCCGGCGGCGCACCTCGGTGACGTCGCGGACCAGGACCAGCGCGCCGATCGGCACCCCGGCCGGCAGCAACGGCAGCGCCCGCATCAGCACGGTCGCACCGCGGGCCTCGACCTCCTGCCGCGGCAGAAACTCGCCGCGCAGCGCGGCCAGGATCCGCTCGGCCGCGTCGTTGCCCTCCAGCGGGTCGGCGGCCAGGCGGCTGGACAGCCCGGCCAGCTCCTCGCCGACCAGATGGGCATTGAACCCCAACCGGCGGTACGCGGACTGCGCGTTCGGGCTGGCGTAGGTGACCTTGCCGGACGCGTCCAGCCGGATCAGGCCGTCCCCCACCCGGGGCGCCGACGTGGTTTCGCCCGGGTGCCGCGGCGGCGGGAACGTCCCGTCGGCGACCATCTGGGCGAGGTCGTCCGCGGTGGTCAGATAGTTGAGTTCGAGCTGGCTGGGAGTCCGCGCGGTGGACAGGTTGGTGTCCCGGCCGATCACCGCGATGATCTCGCTGAAGCCCTCCTCCTCGCCGGTCGACTGGGTGCGCAGCCGGACCGGGATGGCCTCGTGCCGGGCCGGGGT
>DASSAL010000381.1:0-5468 GCA_035685405.1 Actinoplanes sp.
CCGGCCGGCGCGGCGGCGAGCAGCCGGTCCAGCCCGGCCAGCTCGGCGTCCCGGCCGGAGAAGGCGCCGGTGTCCGCGGGCAGCTCGGCCGGCACCGGCCGGTCCGCGGCACCCAGCGCGGCGGACCGGTCGGTCCGGAGCACGGTCAGGTGCGCGGCGGCCAGCTCCTTGCCCGGCGTTACCCCCAGCTCGTCGGCGAGCCGACGGCGCACCGCGGCGTGCAGCCGCAGCGCGCCGGCCTGGTCGCCGGCCGCGGCGAGCGCCAGCACGAGCCGGGCCTGCAGGCCCTCGTGCAGCGGCTCGGCCGCGGCCACCGGGCCGAGCACCGCGACGACCCGGTCGGCCGCCCCAGCGGCCAGCGCCAGGTCCGCGTACGCCAGCGCCACCTCGACCCGGCGCCGGTCCAGCGCCACCGCCGCCGGGTGCAGTCGCACCCGGTCGCCGGCGCCGACCAGCACCGGCCCGCGCCAGGTGGCGAGCGCCTCGGCCAGCATCCGGACCGCCTCCGGTCGGTCCCCGGACCGGCCGGCGGCCAGCCCGCGCGCCGCCAGCTCCTCGAACCGACCGAGGTCCAGCCGGCCGGCGTCGAGCTGCAGCCGGTAGCCGGCGGCCGACACCGCGAGCAGCTCCGGCCCGCCGCCGAGCAGCGCCCGCACCTGCCCGGCGTACGCGCGGAGCAGGTCCCGGCTGGTGGGTGGCGGCGCCTCACCCCACAGCACGTCGATGATCTCGTCCCGGCCCACCACCCGGTCGGCCTGGATCGCCAGCAGGCCGAGCAGCGTGCCCGGCAGCCGGCGCACCGGGACGGCCGGCCGCCCGGGCCGGCGCACCTCCAGCGGGCCGAGCACCGCCACCTCGACCGCCGCCCCGGCACCGCCCGCCGCCGCGGCGACCAGGTCTTCCCGCTCGGCCGGCGCCAGCTCGAGCGCGGCGGCCAGGTCGCGCACCGAGCGGGCCCGCGGCCGCCGGACCCGACCGTGTTCGATGTCCCGCAGCGTGCGCACCGCCATGCCGGCCGCGGCGGCGAGCCGGTCCTGGCTCAGCCCGCGGCTCAGCCGGTGCGCCCGCACCCGGTCGCCGAACGCAGTCGCCATGCCCGCTCCCTGGACGTTGCACGCGTCGTGCTGCCGATAGATCCTGCCGCTTCCTGCCGGTCCGGCGCCGCTGCATTACTCCGATGGCGTTGCTGCCTGCACGGATGCGTCCGCGCCCGATCGGTCGGGATGCCGTGGTCCGCACCCGGCCGGCACCGGGCCGGCTGCCTAGCGTCCGCCGTGGTGTCCGGCGACGGTCGCCGGACGGGAGGGAACACGACAATGCGCGGTCGACGGGAGAGCCACGGCGCGCTCCTGGAGCGCTCACCGACGGAGCTGGAGCGGACGGCGCCTCGGCCCGGCCGGGCGAGGGGGCGGTTGCTGGCCAGCCTGCTGTCCCTCGGCCTGGTGCTGCTGGCGATGATTGGCACCGCCGGACCGGCACAGGCCGCGGTGACCCGGTCGTTCAGCGTGGGCGCGCCACCGGACGGCGACGCGTGGGGCACCATCACCTGGCCCAGCGACTACCGGTTCACCGCCACGGTGAACCTCTACAACGACAGCGGCGCAGCGGTGTCGTTCCGGCTGTGCTGGTGGCACTTCGACGACGCCACCTGGTGGCGCATCGACGGCTGCGGTCCGCAGCGTTACAACTACCGGGCAGGCACCGTGAGCACCTTCACCGGGCTGACGGCGAGCCTCAGCTACGCCCGGCTAGGGCTGGTGACGGTGGATCTCTACGTCAACGGGGTCCGCCGGAACACCGCCGGGGTGTATCGCTAGCCCCGCCACGGACGTCGGCCGCGCCCGGCAGGGCGGCGGCCGGCTTCCGGCCCGCTCGCCCCCGCAGCTGGTCCCCGCCGAACCGCTTCGACCGCCTGGCCCTCGTGGGAGTTGATCCGTCGTGTCCCGGAAGAAGAGCATGCTGCTCGGCGCCTGCGCCGCTCTCGGCATCGGGGTGCTCCCAGCGCCGCCGGCGCAGGCCGCACCCGACTCCCCTCAACCCGGCCAAGCCGTAACCACCCGGTCGATGCCGGCCGCGGCCGACGCGTCCCGGGTGGACCCCGCTGCCCGGGACCGGATACTGCCCGCCGGCTGGCGCACCTCCACCGACGTGGCGTGGACGACCCAGGGCGACGCCACCGGCTTCCACGTGCTCGTTGCCGAGGCCCGCACGGGCTACGCATGGCGCACTGCCGCGACACTCGCCGAGTCGTGGATCGAGGCCGACCAGTGGGTCGGCAACGCCTGCGTCACCGGATCCGGGCGCCGGGCGGTGGTCACCTACGCCCCCCGCCACTTCACCAACCGCGGCCACCTGTTCGACCGCGGCGCGTTCGCCGCCGTCGTGGACCTGGCCAGCGGCGCGGTGACCAAACTGGACGCCACCGTGTCCCTGGCCTACTACAACCCCGGGTGCGGCACCGGCGAGACGGCGGTGCTGACCCAGGGCGGCGCCGCGGACCTGGGCCGGACCCGGCTACACCTGGTCGACACAACCCGGGGCCGCCGGGTCCGCACCCACGACCTGCCTGGCGAGGTCACCTCCGCGGTACCGGTTCGGGACCGGATCGTGGCCGCCCTAGGCGCGCAGCTGGCGGAGATCGACCCGGCCGGCAGCGTCCGCCGGCTTACCGGCACCAGTGGGGTGCCGTACCGGGTGCACCCGGACGCGACCGGCGGCGTGCTGTTCACCGAACGGGTCGGCGCGACCGGGATGGTGAAGCGGCTGAGCGGGAGCACGATCCGGGAGCTGGCGCGCGGGCCGCTGACCGGGATCCGGACGAAGTCGGGCAGCGGTGGTCGGGTCTTCCTGGTCGGCACACCGACCCGGGTGTCCGCGCTGCCGCCGTCGGTCACCCGGCTGGCCGCGCCGGTGGACGCCGAGGTATCGACGACCGGCCAGCTGACGCTCACCCACGACACGCCCACCCCCGGTGCGGCCCGGCGGGCGCCGCGGCCCGAGCCGGGGTCGACCCGGGCCGTGACACTCGACGCGAGGGTCACCGCCACCGGTGCGGCGGTGCGGTTCGGATTCGACCCGGCCGACCGGATCGGGGGCCGGCCCGCCGCCGGCCGCACCACGAGCCCGGCCGCCGCGCCCACCGGCCGCGCCACTGGGCGGCGGACTACTGGGCGGACCTCCGCCGCGGAGTCCCCGACCGACCCGGTCGACAACGACCGGACCTGCTCGATCCCCCGGAACGACCCGCGGCTGCAGGTCTACCAGCCACACTGGAGCCAGGTGGAGTGGGCCGCCGACCTGGCCGTACAGGGCGCGCTGACCATCATCCGGCCGGCGAACTGGAAGCGGTCCGGGATGCCGGTCTCCTGGTCGCCCCAGCAGATGTTCCCTCCGGTGGGCCTGGCGGGCGGCGGCCGGGTCCCGGCTCAGGTCCTGCTCGGCGTGCTGGCCCAGGAGTCGAACCTGTGGCAGGCGTCCTTCCACGCCGTCGAGGGGGTGACCGGCAACCCGCTGATCGGCAGCTACTACGGCGGCGCCGAGGACGGGTGGGCCATCGACTGGGCCAGCGCCGACTGCGGTTACGGCGTCGCGCAGATCACCGACGGGATGCGGCTGCCCGGCAAGGGACAGCCCACGCTGCCGCCGGAGCGGCAGCGCGCGATCGCCGCGGACTACGCCACCAACATCGCTGCCGGTCTGCGCATCCTGCAGCAGAAGTGGAACGAGACCTTTGCGCTGAACGTTCGAGTGAACCGGGCCAATCCGGCCGCGATCGAGTCCTGGTTCGCTGCGCTCTGGGCCTACAACAGCGGCATCAACCCCCAGGCCAGCACCGGCAACACTAGCGGCTGCACCCCCGGCCCCAGCTGTACGGACGCGGACGGCAACTATGGGCTCGGCTGGACCAACAACCCGGCCCGGCCGGACTTCCCGCCGGACCGGGCACCGTTCCTCGACCACGACCACTACGACGACGCCCGCAACCCGCAGTGGTGGCCGTACCCGGAGAAGGTCATCGGCTGGGCGGCGTACCCGATCGTCAAGGCCACCGGCGGGAGGGGCTACGAAGCCGGATACGACCAGGCCTGGTGGAACACCGAGGAGCTGCGGTCCGGGGCCAAGCCGCCGCTGCAGACGTTCTGCAGCACCGACCCGACCAACGGCAACAACTGCAACCCAGCGAACATCGGCCGGTCCGCGAATCCCTGCACCCGGTCGGACTTCCACTGCTGGTGGCACGCCGGCGTCGAGTGGAAGGACTGCGCTGCCTCGACCCAGCCGTGCGGTCACGAGTCCGACTCCCTGACCCCACCGGGCCGACCTGAGCCGCCCGACGCGGACGCCCCCGGCGCCTACGCGGACGAGTCCCGCCCCCGGTACGCACCGAACTGCTCCCTCACCGGCCTGCCGGCCGGAGCGCTGGTCATCGACGACGTGCCGGACTCCGTCCCGGTCGTGCGTCCCAACTGCGTTCGGTCCTGGACGAGCGCCGGCACGTTCGGCCTGTCCTTCGCCCAGCACACCGACGGGCTCTACCACTCCAAAGTGGACTTCCACCAGATCGGCGGCGGGTTCGGCGGGCACTTCTGGTTCACCCACAGCCGCACCCCGTCCGCGAACGCGAGCCGCAACTGGGCGGTGACGGGGACATGGACCCTGAACAGCACGCTCAGCCAGTGGGCCCGGGTGCTGGTACACATGCCCGATCACGGCGCCCACACCCAGCAGGCGGCGTACACGGTGCACCTAGGCAACGGGCAGAGCAAGCGGCGGGTGGTGCTGCAGAAGACACAACGGCACCAGTGGGTCTCCCTCGGCACCTTCCCGTTCGCTGGCCGGCCCTCGGTGTCGCTGAACTCGCTCACCGAGGACGGGGACGGCAGTCAGGACATCGCCTGGGACGCGATCGCGTTCGTGCCGTTGCCCGGCAAGCCCACCGACCAGATCGTGGTCCTCGGCGACTCCTTCAGCTCCGGTGAGGGGGCGGCGCAGAACGCCGCGGCCGACTACTACCAGGAGACCGACGACAGCGGCACCGGCGGGTCGGCCTACCGCAACGGCTGCCACCGATCCCGGCACGCCTGGTCCCGCCAGCTGGTCCTGCCGGGCCGGTCCGAGTCGGTCGGTGCCCTGGCCGACCGGTTCGATCCGACCCTGGACCACCACCTGCTGGCCTGTTCCGGGGCCGAGACCGAGAACCTCCTTCCGGGCGGAGCGCCGAACGCCTTCGGCGACCCCGGCCGCGGTCAGTACAAAGAGGTTTCTCAGCTCGACCGGGGCTTCCTGGACGAGCACACCACGCTGGTCATGCTCACCATCGGCGGCAACGACGCCCACTTCTCCGACGTGATGCGACTGTGCACCTCTGAGACCCCGGGCCCGCTCCAGCTCTGCCAGAACGAGTTCGTCCCCGGCAACTGGCTCGGGACGGATCCGCCGACGGTCGGCACGCTGGCGTCGGTACTCCC
>DASSAL010000382.1:0-10351 GCA_035685405.1 Actinoplanes sp.
TGCGCGGCGGAGCGGTGCGCGGCGGAGCGGTCGACGCCGGCGCGGTCCCCGGCGGCCGGCCGGACCCCGGCTCGGTGCGCCGCGGCCGGGCCCCGAGCCGCCAGCCGGGACGCCCGGGGGGCACGTTTGGCCAGCGTGACGATGGGGTCAAAACCGGGCGTTGCGGCCACCACCGGACCGGCCGGGGGCAGCGGACCGGCCTCGGCCGGGCGCTCGGCGATCTCGACGGTGGGTGCGATGACGGCCAGCACGATGGCGCCGGCGGTCAGCGCGCGGCGGGTGGACGGACGGGACAGGTCAGCCTCCGAGTTCGGCCCGGGGCACTCGCGCGAATCCCTATGGTGCATTTACCGCGCCCCGAAGGGAACGGCGGCGGGAACCCGGACAACATTGGTAATTCCGTCGACCATGCCAGCACATAATTGCATTGCAGATGGGAAGGATTCGGATATTTAACCCGGCGATTCGCGGACGGCGTGTCGATCCCGGCCGCCGCGTTCGTATAGCGGGTAGAAGGGAGACAACCATGAAGACCTACCTGCTCTCGATGTACCAGCCGGACGGGCCGACGCCGACCGAGGAGGAGTTGGAACCGGTGATGCGCGAACTCGGCGCGATCACCAGGGACATGACCGACGCCGGTGCGCTGGTGTTCAACGGCGGGCTGTTCCCGCCCGGCACCGCCACCACGGTGCGGCACGCATCCGGCATCGGCCCGGTGAACGGCTCATTCGCCCATGGCCGGGTAGAGGACACCCTGCTCACCGACGGGCCGTTCACCGAAGGCAAGGAACACCTCGGTGGGCTGTGGATCATCCGGGTGCCGGATCTGGACGACGCGCTACGGTACGCGCGGCGGATCACCGCAGCCACCACGCTGCCCATGGAGGTCCGGCCATTCTTCGGCTGAGCACGGTGTTCCGGGCGGAGTACGGCCGCGCGGTGGCCGTGCTCACCCGGGTGCTCGGCGACCTGGACCTGGCCGAGGAGGCGGTGCAGGAGGCGTTCACCAAGGCGGCCGAGCGCTGGCCGCGGGACGGCACGCCGCCCAGCCCGGCCGGCTGGATCATCACGACCGCCCGCAACCACGCCATCGACCGGCTGCGCCGGGAGTCGCACCGGAGCTCCCGGGAGGCGCAGGCGGCGCTGCTGGCCATGCCCGACGATCCGGCGCAGGAGGGTCCGGTGACCGACGACCGGCTACGGCTGATCTTCACGTGCTGCCATCCGGCGCTGGCCCGGCCCGCCCAGGTGGCGCTCACCCTGCGGTTGCTCGGCGGGCTGACCACACCGGAGATCGCCCGGGCGTTTCTGGTCCCGGAGGCGACCATGGGTCAGCGCATCGTCCGGGCCAAGGCGAAGATCCGGGACGCCGGCATCCCGTACCGCGTCCCTCGCGAAGCCGATCTGCCGGACCGCCTGGGTCCGGTCCTCGCGGTTCTCTATCTGATCTTCAACGAGGGGTACGCGGCGACGGCCGGCCCGCAGCTGGCCCGCGACGATCTGTGCGCCGAGGCGATCCGGTTGGGCCGGTTGCTCGCCGAGCTGATGCCGGACGAACCGGAGGTGCTGGGACTGCTGGCGTTGATGCTGCTGATCGCGGCCCGGCGGCCCGCGCGGACCACGGTGGACGGCGCCCTGGTGCCGCTCGCCGCGCAGGACCGCTCGCGGTGGGATCGCGCGCTGATCGACGAGGGGCAGCGCATCGTCCGGGGCCTGGTGCGGCGCGACCAGCCGGGGCCGTACCAGCTGCAGGCCTCGATCAACGCGGTGCACAGCGTGGCGGCGAGCGCCGCGGACACCGACTGGCCGGCCATTCTGCGGATGTACGACCATCTGATGGCGATCGCCCCGACGCCGGTGGTGGCCCTCAACCGTGCGGTCGCGGTGGCCGAGGTGACCGGCCCGGCGGCGGCGCTCGCGCTGGTGGACGGGCTCCGCCTGGACGGCTACTACCTGTTCCACGCCATCCGCGCCGACCTGCTCCGCCGCCTGGGTCGCACGGCGGAGGCGGCCGGGGCCTACCGGCGGGCGGCGGAGCTCACCGGCAACCAGGCCGAGCGGGACTACTTGCTCAACCGGCTGGACGGTTGACCGGTCAGGAATGCTCCGATCGAGCGGCGCAGGCCGGCCGGGTCGAGGCCGTGCGCCCGCGCGTGGTCCTTGGGGCTGCCGTAGTGCCGGATCTCCCGCCGCTCGACGCCCAGGTGCAGGATCCGGTGCGGGATGTCACGCAGCGCCTCGTCGACCAGGTGGCCCGAGGTGCCGGCCAGGTACGGCTCCACCATCACCACGTCCCGGTTCGCCAGCCGGCGCAGGCCGGCGGTGTCGAACGGTCGTGGCGTCATCGTGTACGCCACCGTGACGTCCAGGTCGGACACCGCCTCGAGCACCGGGTCGAGCATCGGCCCGACCGCGACCACCAGCGGCGCGCCGGCCGGGCCCCGGCGGATCGCCTGCAACTCCGGGCCGGTGCCGTACGCCCGCCGATTCTCCTTCGACGTCAACCGCACGTACACCCGGTGGTCGCGGCCGGCCGCCGCCCGCAGCAACGGCGGCAGCTCGTCCGGATGGCCGGGCACGTGCACGGTCCAGTCCTCCAGCGTGTCCAGCAGCGCGACGTCCCCCGGCGACTGGTGGGTGTACCCCTCGCCCGCGGCGTCGTACGAAGCACCGATGCTGACCAGCACCGCGCCCACGTCCTGGTGCCCGAGGTCGAGCTTGATCTGCTCGTACGCCCGGTCCACCAGGAACGGCGCGTACGAGTGCAGGTAGGGCCGCATCCCGGTGAGCGCCAGCCCGCCGGCGACGCCGGTCATCAGCGCCTCCCGGATACCCACGTTGATCACCCGGTCGGGATGCCGCCGGGCGGCCGGGGCGAACGCCGCGGCCGAGATGTCGGCCAGGACGACGGCGGTCCGCGGGTCCTCATCCAGCAACGCGGTCGTGGTGGCAACGAAGGTCTCCCTCATCAGCGCTTTCCCTCCACCTGTGCGATGACGACGTGCGGGCGGTCACGATCGCGCCTGCGCAGCGCCCGGTCGATCTGGTCGTGGTCGCGGCCGTCCACGATGGACACGTCCCACCCAAGGAAGCGGGCCGCGATGCCGCCCGGCCATCCGTGGGTAGCCGACTGGTTGTCGACCACGATCGCGGTCAGCGGCAGCCGGATCGCGGCGGCGTAGGCGATCGCCTCGTGGTTCGAGCCTTCGTCCAGTTCCGCATCTCCGAGCAGGACGACGGTCCGGGGGTCCAGGTATCCCTGGGCGCGCAACCCGAGTGCGGTGCCCACGGCCAGCCCCAACCCGTGCCCCAGCGACCCGGTGCCGACCTCGACGCCCGGGATCAGCACCCGGTCCGGGTGCCAGCCCAGCGGGCTGTCCCAGGCGCCGGCGTTGTCCAGCCACTCCACCGGGATGAACCCCTTGGCCGCCAGCACCGCGTAGTACGCGGCCGGGCCGTGGCCCTTGGACAGCAGGAACCGGTCCCGGTCCGGCGCGTCCACGGTTTCCGGGGTGATCCGCAGGATGCGGTCATACAACACCCACAGCACGTCGATCGTCGAGTTCGCGCTCGGCAGGTGCTTCTCGTCGCCGGTCAACCGGGTGAGCAGTGGACCCAGCACCTCGACGGCATTGGCAGTCGTCACGGTCATGCCGATAGCCTGCAAGTTGAAGTGAGGTTTAAGGCAAGGAGCCGCTCAGTGGAACTCCTCACCATCGGCGATTTCGCCGCCCGCAGCGGGGTGGCGCCGTCGGCCCTGCGCTACTACGAGCGCGAAGGCCTGATCCGGTCCACCCGGACCAGCGGCAACCAGCGGCGGTACCACCGCAGCGAGCTGCGCCGGGTGGGGTTCATCAAGATCGCGCAACAGGTCGGTGTCTCGCTGGACGAGATCCGGGACGCTCTGGCCGCGCTGCCGGAGAGCCGGACGCCGACCAAGGCCGACTGGACCCGGCTGTCCGCGCGCTGGCGCCGCCGGCTCGACGAGCGGATCACCCTGATGGAACGGCTGCGCGACCAGCTCACCGGCTGCATCGGCTGCGGGTGCCTGTCGCTGAAGCGGTGCACGCTCATCAACCCGGACGACCGGCTGGCCGCGACCGGGACCGGGCCCCGGAAACTGCTCGGCGAATAGATCCGCCCGGGCGGCAACCTGCCGGGTTCGGATTGCAGGTACCCGGGGCATGACCTTGTCACCGATGCGCATCCTCCTTACCGCCGCCGGTCAGGAACGACGTCAGCTCCCCGGCCTGCACCGCCACGGCGTCGCGCTCGGCCCGCGACAAGGTGCGCAGCGGGGTGACGACCACGATGCCGGCCTCAACCGTCCACGTCGCGGCCACCCGGCCGTCGACCAGCACGAAACGCGCCCCGGCTACGGACAGCCCGCGATGGGCGTCGTCGATGATCCGGCTGCGGTCGTCGTACCCGAGGACCGCGTTGTCGAACGCCGGCAGGAACCGCACCGGCGCGGGCGCGTCGGGATCAGGCCGCGGCGCGTCCGGGAGGTCGATCAGCTGGCGACCGCGCTCGTCCCGGAAGGTGACCAGCTCGTCCCGCATCGCGGCCACCGCGGCCGGCAACCCGGCGAGACCGGACCAGGCGCGCACGTCGGCGGTGGCGGCCGGCCCGTACGCGGCCAGGTACCGCCGGACCAGCGCCTGGCCGACCGGATCGGAACCGTCGGCGACCGGCGGATCGACCTCCCGCCCGAGCCAGGCGGACAGCGGGGTGTAGTGCGCTCCGGCTTTCGTCCGCCACAGCCCGCGCGGCGGCAGTTGCGCCACCGGGATCAGGGCGCCGACCACCATCTGGCCCAACGCCCGTGGTCCCCGCGCCGGCCAGCGTGCGGCCAGCGCCCGCCCGAGGTCGGGCCTCGACCGCGGTACGCCGTCGGCCATGATCTCCCGGCCGGCCGCGGCGAGCTCGTCGAGGTCCATCCCGTCGAGCTCCTGCCGATACGCCCCGAGCAACCGTTGCCGCAGCATGGCTTCGTGCCGGGCGCGCCAGGCCAGCACGTCGTCGGCGGTGAGGAGGTGGACCGTGCAGCGCATGAGGTGCGTCCGCACGACGCGCCGCTGCACGAGCAACTCGGAGAGCACCGCCGGATCGAACGCGCGCAACCGCGACCAGAGCCCGACGAACGGCTCCTGCGGTTCCTGCGCCTGCAGACCGCCGAGGTGCGCCACGGCATCCAGCACGGGCAGATCGGCACGGTCGAGCAGCAGCTGCCGGGCGAGCGTCGCGCGGTTCAGGGCGCGGGTGTCGAGAACGGTCACCAGACCAGGGTGGCAGGAATAGCGGTCAGAAGGTGACCGCACATCACGGCACCAGCAGGATCTTGCCGATGTGCTCGCTGGATTCCATCAGCCGGTGCGCCTCGGCGGCGTCGGCCATCGGCAGGACGGCGTGAATGACCGGCCGGATCGCGCCGGCGTCGATCAGCGGCCACACCTGCCTGCGTACGCTGCGGACGATCCTCGCCTTGTCGGCCGCCGGCCGTGCGCGCAACGTGGTCGCCGAGATCGACCCGCGCTTGGCCAGCAGAGCGCCCAGGTCCAGCTCACCTTTGCGGCCACCCTGCAGACCGATGATCGCGATCCGGCCGTCCGGGTTCAGCGCCCGGATGTTCCGGTCCAGGTATTTCGCGCCGATGATGTCCAGGATCACGTCGGCACCGTGCTCGGTGAAGTCTCCGGTGGTGTAATCCACCGCTATGTCCGTGCCGAGCGCGGTAAGCCGGTCGTGCTTCGCGGCCCGCGCGGTGACCACCACCCGCGCGCCGAGCGCCTTGCCGAGCTGGACCGCGAACGTGCCGATGCCGCTGCCGCCGCCGTGCACCAGCAGCGTCTCGCCGGGCCGCAGCCGGGCGATGTCCACCACGTTCGACCAGACCGTGCAGGCCGCCTCGGGCAGCGCCGCCGACTCCTGCACTGACAGCCCCTGCGGCACCGGCAGCAGCTGACCTACCCCGACCGCGACCTGCTCGGCGTACCCGCCGCCGGACAGCAGTGCACAGACCCGCTCACCCACGTGGTGGCCGGTCACCCCACGGCCGGTGGCGCTGATCACACCCGAACATTCCAGGCCCGGGTACGGCGGCGAGCCCGGCGGCGGCGGGTAGTGGCCCTGCCGCTGCATCAGGTCGGCCCGGTTCACGCCGGCGGCCGCGACCTGGATCAGCACCTCACCCTCGCCGGGGACCGGGTCGGGCACGTCGGCCCAGCTCAGCGAGTTCGGCTTGTCGATGACGATCGCGCGCATGGTGTCAGTCTGCACGTCTGGCAGACTGAACACCGCCGCACCGCCCGGCCGGCTCCACACCGGGCACGCGGCCGGGAGGGCTCGCCTAGTGGCCGATGGCGCCGGTCTTGAAAACCGGTATGGGGAAACTCATCGTGGGTTCGAATCCCACGCCCTCCGCTGCACCCGGAGAGTCAAACGGTCAGGCGGCCAGCGACACGTTCCGGCGGCGTTCGCTGAACACGTGCTTCAGCAGGGCGTCGAAGTGCCAGACCTGGTCCGGCTCGCCGAGGCGCATCTTGAACCGCTCCCGGACCCCGTCGACCGCGGTGGCGCACATCTCGACGGCGGACCCGCGGACGTCCGGGCTCCACGTCACGTTGCTCAGGTGCCGCAGGTGGGTATTGAGGTGCAACCGCAAACGGTGCAGCACCCTCGTCTCCTGGGTGACCACCAGCCGCCGGTAGGTGAGCAACATCAGGAAATCACCGGCCAGCGGGGATTCCGGCCGGGAACAGCGGGTCACCAGGATGGTGGAATCGTCGGCCTCGACACAACGCCGGAAGATCGGCATGTGCCGGCTCACGGTGGCGATCGCCACGCCGGCCTCTGCGGCGGCGGGAAGGAACGTACGAGAGAACACGTCCATATGGCGTTTAACGGAGGCCGGACGGGGAAGCAGCGGCCGCCCCACGATGAATGTCGAATTACCGCAGTTCGACGATCGTGGCGTTGGCCATGCCACCGCCCTCGCACATCGTCTGCAGGCCGAAACGGACCCCGTTCTGCCGCATGTGGTGCAGCATCGTGGTCATGATCCGGGCGCCGGATGCCCCGAGGGGGTGACCCAGCGCGATCGCCCCGCCGCGCGGATTGAGCCGGGACGGGTCGGCGCCGGTCTCCGCCAGCCAGGCCAGCGGCACCGGCGCGAACGCCTCGTTCACCTCGTACACCCCGATCTGGTCCAGGGTGAGGCCCGCCTTGTCCAGCGCTTTCGCGGTGGCCGGGATGGGTGCGGTGAGCATGATGACCGGGTCGTCGGCGGCCACCACCGCGGTGTGAATCCGCGCCAGCGGCCGCAGGCCATGGGCCGCGGCCCAGCGCGAGGTGGTCACCGCGAGGGCGGCCGCGCCGTCGGAGATCTGCGATGCGGACCCCGCGGTGACCACGCCGTCGGCCCGGAACGGCGTCCTCAGTTCGGCCAGCTTCGCCAGCGTGGTGTCCCGCCGGATACCCTCGTCGGCGGCCAACTCGGGCAGCGGCGCGATCTCCGCGTCGAACTCGCCGCCGTCCTGCGCCTTGGCCGCCGCCGCGTGACTGCCCAGGGCGTACTCGTCGAGCTGCCGGCGAGAGAACCCCCACCGCTGCGCCATCATCTCGGCCCCGACGCCCTGGTTGAAGGCCCGGGTCCGGTACCGCTCGAAGATCCGGTCGCCGAACGGATCGTGGCCGGCCGCCGACGAGCCCATCGGCACCCGGCTCATCGACTCCACGCCGCCGGCCACCACCAGATCGGCCTGCCCGGCGAGGACCGTGGCTGCCGCGAAGTGCACCGCCTGCTGGCTGGAGCCGCACTGCCGGTCCAGTGTGGTGCCGGGCACCGACTCGGGCCAGCCCGCAGCCAGCACCGCGTTGCGGCCGACGTTCCACGACTGCTCGCCGACCTGCGAGACGGTGCCCCACACGACGTCCTCGACGTGGCCGGGATCGAAGCCGGCCCGCTCGGCCAGGGCCGTGAGCACGTGGGCGGACAGGTCGACCGGATGCACCCCGGAGAGCCCGCCGTTGCGCTTGCCGACCGGCGTGCGTACCGCCCCGACGATCACCGCGTCTCGCATGATGTCGACGGTACTTCGCCCTGCCATAGTGAAGCCATGCGGTGGCGGATCAAGCCGGTGCTGCCGGTGACCAAGGGACTCGCCGCGGTGGCGGTGCTGGTGCTGGTGTTCGCCCTCGGGCGGGACGACCCGGTGCGGTGGGTGATGGCGGCCGCGGTGGCGATCGGCCTGGCCGGGTGGGCACTGCGGGATCTGGTGGCGCCGGTCCGCCTAACGGCGGACCCCGACGGCATCACCGTGGTCGAGGGCTTCGCGCGCCGCCGGCGGTTGGGCTGGGCGCAGATCGAGCGGGTACGGATCGACCGGCACGAACGCCTTGGCCTCACCACCGAACTGCTCGAAGTGGACGCCGGCGAGGCGCTGTACCTGTATTCCCAGCACGATCTGGGCGCGGATCCCCACGAGGTGCTGCCGGTCCTCGAGGAGTTCCGCGCCCGGCGCGACGACGACCAGGGCGCTCAGGAGAGCACCGACACCGCCTGGTAGACCCGCGGTTTCGGCCGCAGGTAGAGGGCCGCCACCGCGGCCAGCAGCAGCACCCCGCCGGCGATGGTCAGCGCGGGCAGCGGCTCGCCCAGGATGGCCACCGCCAGCAGGGCGGCGGTCAGCGGTTCGAGCAGGGTGAGCACCGCCGCCACACTGCCCGGCACGGTGCGTAGCCCGGCGTAGAACAGCGCATACGCCAGCGCGGTGGTGACCACACCGGTGTAGGCGAGCAGGCCCACCGTATCCGCCCGCACCGGGAACGCCAGCCCGTGCAGCGCGGCGATCGGCAGCAGCACGGCCGCACCGACAACCGACGTCGTGGTGGTCAGGGTCATCGCGTCGGTGCGCTGCGAGAGGTCCCGGCTGAGCAGTGTGGACACGGCGTACACGACGCCGGAACCGATCGCGGCGCCCAGGCCGAGCCGCGGCTGTGGCGCGGCCTGGGCGGGCGCCGCCGCGCTGATCAGCGCCAGCCCGAGCAGCGCCGCGGCGACCGTCGCGACGGTACGGGCGCCCGGCCGTCGGCGTGCCCGGACCGCCTCCCAGGCGGTGGTGACAACGGGCGCGACACCGAGGCTGACGACGGTGGCCACGCTGACGCCCGCGGCGACCACCGCGACGAAGTAGAGGGCCTGATAGCCGGCCAGCCCTGCGCCGGTCAGCACCACCCGGGCCGGCATCTGCCGGGTGATCCGGATCAGCGCGCCGGCGCGGCGCCGGATCAGCGCGCCGGCGAACAGGACCGCGGCCGCGATGAGCAGCCGATAGAAGCCGATGGTGATCGGCGAGAGGGCGGTCAGATCGTCGAGGAAGATGACCGCGACGCCGGTGGTGCCCCACAGCACCGCGGCGAGGGTGATGGCAAGCATGAAGGTGCGCTCCGGGATGAGTCCGAGGGAAAGGCCGCGTGCGGAGCGCGGAAAGCAGCGCCCCGGTCAGGAGCGCGCGGGGGGCGGCAGAACGCAGGGGTTCGGACTCACGGCGACCACCATACTCAGACGAGCAGCGCGGCGGTACGAATAACCGCGAGGCTGAGCAAGGCCACCAGGACCACCGCGCAGCCCACCGCCTGGATCACGTTGCGGTGCTGCCGTGGTGCGTAGGCCAGGATCACCGCCACCAGCCCGCCGACCACCAGGCCGCCGACGTGACCCTGCCAGGAGATGTTCGCCACCGTGAAGGTGAAGATCACGTTGATCACGATCACCGGCAGGATCGGCGCGACACTCAGATTCAGCCGTCTGAGGATGACGAAGGTGGCCGCCATCAGGCCGAACACCGCGGTGGACGCGCCCGCGGTGCTCCGGTTCGGCGCGCTGAGCAGGTACGCCGCCACGTTGCCGCCCAGCCCGGCGAGCAGGTAGAGGGCGGCGAACCGCAGCCGGCCCAGCACCGCCTCGAGTTCTCGGCCGAGGATCCACAACGCGTACATGTTGAGCAGCAGGTGCAGCACGCCGAAGTGCAGGAACATCGCGGTGACCAGGCGGTACCACTCGCCGGCCGCGATGCCGTGCAGTTCGGTCTCACCGGGCCCGTACGTGGCGTACCCGATGATCGAACCCCAGTCGGTGAGCGGGGTGCTCTGCCCGAGCAGGCCGCCCCAGCCGCCACCGCCCACGGCGCCCATCCCGCCGGTGATCACCGAGATGATCATGACGGCGACGTTGATGCCGATCAGCGTCCGGGTCACCGTGCCGGCCCGGCCGGCCAGGTTGCCGCCGAAGGCGGTCCGGGCCGAAGGCTGGGTGCGACGCCCCTCGGCGACGCATTCCGGGCACTGG
>DASSAL010000383.1:0-3436 GCA_035685405.1 Actinoplanes sp.
GACCGGATCGAGGATCCGGCGTACGCCCGGACCGGCGTCGCCCGCGACGGTTGCCGCCAGCCGATGCCGTGGCCGGCCACCCCGATGCCGGTGGTGACCGAGGCGATCCGGCTGCGGCGGAGCCTCCCGCACGGGCCTGCGGACGGGGAGCCGGTGCAATGGTCGGTCGACCTCGACTCCCGGTTGGTGGCGCGCGCCGGGCGGTTCGTGCTGGCGGTCGCGATGGGCACCGGGCCGGTGCCGGTGCCGCCGGGGCGGGTGCTGCTGACCAGCGATCCGCTGACCGGGGACGGCCGGCTCCCGGCCGACGCAGCTGCCTGGGTGGTCACGGAGTGAGGGCGCGGCCCGGGTCACGGCGTCTCGAGCGTCCTAGGCGGCTAGCCTGATTGCGTCGCGTAGGTTTCCGGTATGGCGACGATCAGCAGGCCCGATCCCGGGCGTCCGCTCGGGACGGACCTGTTCCCCGGCATCGACACCGTGACCGACGCCGGCGTGCTGGCGAGCCTCGCGCACGACGAAGCCGCGTGGGCACCGGTCGGCACCCCGGCCGCGGCGGTCCGGCCGCGGACCACCGCGGAGGTGCAGCGGATCGTCGCCGCCTGCGCCGCGCGCGACATGCCGGTGGTCGTCCGCGGCGCCGGCACCGGCCTGTCCGGCGGCGCCAACGCGGTGGACGGCTGCGTGGTCGTCGACCTGTCCCGGATGAACCGGATCCTGGAGATCGACGCCGGCAACATGGTCGCGGTCGCGCAGCCGGGTGTGATCAACGACGACCTGAAGGCGGCCGTTGCCGAGCACGGTCTCTGGTATCCGCCCGACCCGGCCAGCGCACCGTGGTCCACCATCGGCGGCAACGTGGCCACCAACGCCGGCGGCCTGTGCTGCCTCAAGTACGGGGTGACCCGCGACTACGTGCTCGGGCTGGAGGCGGTGGTGGGCGGGCCGGCCGGCGACTACGGCACCGCGGTGCGGCTCGGCCGTCGTACCACCAAGGGGGTCAGCGGATACGACCTGGTCGGCCTGTTCGTCGGCTCGGAGGGGACGCTGGGTGTGGTCACCGAGGTGACGCTGCGCCTGCGCCCGGCCCGCGGGGAGCCGCCCCGGACCGTGGTCGGCGCGTTCGCCGGTGTGGTCGCCGCCGGTCAGGCGGTGGCCGAGAGCACCCGCCGCGGCCTGCTGCCGGCCGCGCTGGAGTTGCTCGACCGGCGCTGCCTGCAGGCGGTCGAGGAGTGGAAGCACCTGGGCCTGTCCGCGGACGCCGAGGCGCTGCTGCTGGCCCAGATCGACACCCCGGGCGATTCCGGCGCCACGGAGGCGGACGCGATGGTGGACGCGTTCACCGCCGCCGGCGCGTTGTGGGCGGAGCGGTCCACCGACGCGTTCGAGGCGGACGCGTTGTTCGCCGCACGGCGGCTGGCGTATCCGGCGCTGGAACGACTCGGGCCGGTGCTCACCGAGGACGTCTGCGTGCCGCGATCGGCGGTGCCGCGGATGCTGACCGCGATCGAGGAGATCGCCGCCCGGCACGGCACGGACATCGCGACGATCGCGCACGCCGGGGACGGCAACCTGCACCCGATGATCCTCAGCCCGCCCGGCGACGACGCGGCCCGCACGGCGGCCCAGGCCGCGTTCGAGGAGATGCTCACCGCGGCGATCGGGATGGGCGGCACGGTGACCGGCGAGCACGGCGTCGGGCTGCTCAAGCGCGGCGGCATGCGGCAGGAGTTCTCGCCGCAGGTGCTGGCCATGCAGCAGGCGGTGAAGCAGACCCTGGACCCGCGGAACCTGTTCAATCCCGGCAAGGTGGTCGGCGACCCGGCAGTGCCCGGATGACCGTCGGGTTTCTCCGGCCCGGTGCCGCAGGGCTGGCCGAGGCGGTGCACTTCGCCGGCCGGCAGGGCCTCGACCTGCAGCAGCTCGCCACGGTGCTGAATGCCGGGCAGATGGCCAGCGCGATCTCCACGGTCAAGGTGGCCAAGCTGGTGGACGGTGACCTCGACGTGCAGGCGTCGATCCGGGACGTGCTCTACCACAACCGGCTGATCGCCGACGCGGCCCGCGCGGCCGGGATCGCCGTACCGCTGATCGACGTCTGCGCGGACCTGTACGGCGAGACCGTCGCGCTGGGCCACGGCGACCTGGACATGGCCGCGGTGATCAAGGCGGTCGAGGCCCGCACCGCACGCTGATCAGCGGCGGTAGCTCGGATCGAAGCCGTACGGCAGCTCCAGCCGGTGCGCCCGCAGCAGGTCCTCGTCGATCAGCAGGTCTCGGGTGGCGCCGTCGGCGACGATCCGGCCGCGGTCCAGGATCACCGAACGCGGGCACAGCTGCAGCGCGTACGGCAGGTCGTGGGTGACCATCACCACGGTCACGTCCAGCCGGAGCAGGATCTCGGCCAGCTCCCGGCGGGAGGCCGGGTCGAGGTTGCTGGACGGCTCGTCCAGCACCAGCACCGCCGGCTCCATCGCCAGCACGGTGGCCACCGCAACCCGGCGGCGCTGGCCGAAGCTGAGGTGGTGCGGCGGCCGGTCGACCGCGTCGGCCATCCCGACCTGGTCCAGCGCCCACCGGACCCGCTCGGCCAGCGCCGGCCCGGTCAGTCCGAGGTTGGCCGGGCCAAAGGCGACGTCCTCGCCGACGGTCGGCAGGAAGAGCTGGTCGTCCGGGTCCTGGAAGACGATGCCGACCCGGCGGCGCACCTCCCGCAGGGACTCCTTGCCGACCGTGAGCCCGGCCACTCGGACGGTGCCCGGACCGCCGGACAGGATGCCGTTGAGGTGCAGCACCAGGGTGGTCTTGCCGGCGCCGTTCGGCCCCAGCAGGGCGACCCGCTCCCCGGGCCCGACCCGCAGCGACACGTCGCGCAGCGCGGGGGAGCCGTCGGGGTACGCGAACGACAGCCCCTCGACCTCCAGCGCGGTCACCGCAGCACCCCTCCGGCCGCGAGCACCAGCCCGGCCGCCACCGGCAGCGCGAACGCGGCCGCCCAGGTGAGCGGCGCCACTGGACCGCCAGCCGGCCCGCCGGCGGCCGGCATGCTGCCGGTGTAGCCGCGGGCCAGCATGGCCAGGTGCACCCGCTCGCCGCGCTCGTAGCAGCGGACGAACAGCGCGCCGGCGGCGTGCCCGAGGGTCCGCCACCCGTGCACCGACCGGGCGGCGAAGCAGCGGGACTCCCGGGCGATCCGCATCCGGCGCATCTCCCCGGTGATCACGTCGGCGTACCGGAGCATGAACGAGGCGATCTGCACCAGCCGGGCCGGCAGCCGCAGCCGCTCCAGCCCGACCAGCAGCGCCCGCTGCTCGGTGGTGGCCACCAGCAGGATCGACGTCACCACCCCGAGCGTCGCCTTGGCCAGCACGTTGCCGGCGCCGAGCAGCCCGGGCCGGCTCAGCGACAGGCCGAGCACCTCGACCCGCTCGCCGTGTGC
>DASSAL010000384.1:0-14834 GCA_035685405.1 Actinoplanes sp.
AGTCCTGGGTACCGCTGCTGGACTGGGTGGGCCGGGACAAGTGGGGCTGGAACGGCGTGCTCGGCATCGCCGCCGACCCGGTCGACGCCAACCGGGTGTACGCCGCGGTCGGCATGTACACCAACAGCTGGGACCCCAACAACGGCGCGATCCTGCGCTCGGCCGACCGCGGCGCCACGTGGCAGGCGTTCGAGCTGCCCTTCAAGAACGGCGGCAACATGCCCGGGCGTGGCATGGGGGAGCGGCTCGCCGTCGACCCGCACGACAACCGCGTCGTCTACTTCGCCGCCGAGGGCGGCAACGGCCTGTGGCGCAGCACCACCTCCGGCGCCACGTTCAGCAAGGTCACCGCGTTTCCGAACGCGGGCAACTACGTGCAGGACCCGAACGACGCCAACGGCTACCTGAACCAGAACCAGGGTTTGACCTGGGTCACCTTCGACGAGACCCGGGCCGGTCACATCTACGTCGGCGTGGCGGACAAGCAGAACCCGGTCTACCGCTCGACCGACGGCGGGGCCACCTGGCAGCGCATCGCCGGCCAGCCGACCGGCTACCTCGCGCACAAGGGCGTGGTGCAGGGGAACTACCTGTTTCTCGCCACCAGCGACACCGGCGGGCCGTACGACGGCGGCGCCGGCCAGGTGATGCGGTACGACGTCACCACCGGCACCTGGACCGACATCAGCCCGACCCCGGCGGCGGACGCGTACTACGGCTACTCCGGGCTGACCGTGGACCGGCAGCGGCCCGGCACGCTGATGGTGGCGACCCAGATCTCCTGGTGGCCGGACGCGATCTTCTTCCGCAGCACCGACAACGGCGCCACCTGGACCCGGATCTGGGACTTCGCCGGATATCCGAGCGTGTCCCGGCGGTACAGCATGGACATCTCGGCGAACCCGTGGCTGGACTTCAACACCAACCCGCAGCCGCCGGAGGCCACCCCGAAACTGGGCTGGATGAACGAGTCGGTGGAGATCGACCCGTTCAACTCCGACCGGATGATGTACGGCACCGGCGCCACCATCTACGGCACCACCCAGCTGACCAACTGGGACGCGAACACCGTCTTCACCATCCGGCCGATGGCCCGGGGGCTGGAGGAGACCGCGGTGCTCGACCTGGCCAGCCCGCCCTCCGGCGCGCCCCTGGTCAGCGCGCTCGGTGACATCGGCGGCTTCCACCACGCCGCGCTGGACACCGTGCCGGCGACCTTCCACGACACCCCGGCGCTGGGCAGCAACACCAGCCTCGACTTCGCCGAGCTGGCGCCCACGGTGTTCGCCCGGGTCGGCAACGCCGACGCCGCTCCGCACATCGGCATCTCCGCCGACGGCGGCAAGAACTGGTACGCCGGCCAGGAACCGTCCGGCGTGACCGGTGGCGGCACCATCGCGGTGGGCGCCGACGCCACCGCGATGGTCTGGTCGCCGGCCGGCGTGGGCGTGCACCACTCCACCACGCGCGGCAGTTCCTGGGCCGCCTCCACCGGTATCCCGGCCGGGGCCAAGGTGGAATCCGACCGGGCCGAGCCGAAGACGTTCTACGGCTTCGACGGTACGGCGGTCTACGTCAGCAAGGACGGCGGCGCGACCTTCGCCCGCACTGCGGCACTGGCCGCCGGCAATGTCACGGCGGTGCCCGGCCGGGCCGGCGACGTCTGGCTGGCCGGCGAGTCCGGACTGCACCGCTCGACCGACGCGGGCGCCACGTTCACCAAGGTGGCCGCGGTGACGTCGGCGCTCAACGTGGCCTTCGGCCGGGCGGCGCCGGGTGCGGCGTACCCGGCGGTGTTCCTGGTCGGGGTGATCGACGGGGTGGACGGCGTGTTCCGCTCCGACAACGCGGGCGCCACCTGGGTGCGGATCAACGACGACGCCCACCGGTACGGGAACATGGGCGACGCGCTGGCCGGTGACCCGCGGGTCTACGGCCGGGTCTACCTGGGCACCAACGGCCGCGGCATCCTCTACGCCGACCGGCTGGGCGGCAGCACGCCGACCACGCCACCCACCACGCCGCCGACGACACCACCCACCACGCCACCGAGCAGTCCACCGCCGTCGAACCCGGCGGCCGGGTGCACGGCCACCTACCGGGTGACCGGTGAGTGGAGCGGCGGCTTCCAGGCCGAGGTGGCCGTCCGCAACGGCAGCACATCGACCACCGGCTGGACCCTCACCTGGACGTTCGCGGACGGCCAGCGGGTGACCCAGCTGTGGAACGGCGACCACACCCAGACCGGTGCGAACGTGACGGTCCGCAACGCCGCCTGGAACGGCTCGCTGCCGGCCGGCGGGACCACCACGGTCGGATTCCTCGGCAGCCGCACCGGTGCCAACACCGTCCCCACGGTCGGCTGCAGCAGGAGCTGACCACGAGACCAGGGGTGGGCAGGGCCGGCGGACCGGTCCTGTTCACCCCCTTCCACCACCGCCCCACCCCCTGAAGGAGCAGGTCATGAGGATCCGGAAACGGCTGGTGACGTACGCCGCCGCGGTGGTCGTCGCCGCCACCGCGGGCATGCTGGCCGCGCCCACCCCGGCCGCCGCGCACGGTGCCATGATGGCGCCCGGCAGCCGTACCTATCTGTGCTGGAGGGACGGTCTCAACTCGACCGGCGCCATCCAGCCCCGCAACGCCGCCTGTGCGGCGGCGGTCAATCAGAGCGGCACCACGTCGCTGTACAACTGGTTCGCCGTGCTGCGCTCCGACGGCGGCGGCCGGACCCAGGGCTTCATTCCCAACGGTGAGCTGTGTAGCGGCGGCACCGGTGGCCCGTACAACTTCACCGGCTTCAACCTGGCCCGCAACGACTGGCCGGTCACGCACCTGACCGCCGGCCGCAGCTTCCGGATCGACTACAACAACTGGGCGCATCACCCCGGCACGTTCTCGCTCTACATCACCCGGGACAGCTGGAGCCCGACCCGGCCGCTGGCCTGGAGCGACCTGGAGTCGACGCCGTTCTCGCAGGTGACCAACCCGCCGTCGATCGGTGGACCGGGCAGCAACGACGGCCGCTACTACTGGAACGCCACCCTGCCCGCGGGCAAGTCCGGCCGTCACCTCATCTACTCGGTGTGGAGCCGCTCGGACAGCCAGGAGACCTTCTACGGCTGCTCGGACGTGGTGTTCGACGGTGGCAACGGCGAGGTCACCGGCCTCGGCGGCGGCGGCACCACCCCGACCACCCCGCCGCCCGGCCCGACCACCCCGCCGCCCGGCCCGACCACCCCGCCGCCGGGCCCGACCACCCCGCCGCCCGGCCCCACCACGCCGCCGCCCGGGCCGAACGCCTGTGACGTCACGTACTCGGTGACCAACAGCTGGTCCGGCGGGTTCCAGGCGGCGCTGACCGTACGGGCCTCCGCCACCGACCTCAACGGCTGGATGGTGCACTGGAACTTCCCCGGTTCGCAGACGGTTCAACAGGCGTGGGGCGGCCGCTACAGCACGATGAGCGGAATGTCCATGGTGGAGAACGAGTCGTGGAACGCGACCATCCCGCGTGGCGGCAGCACCACCGTCGGCTTCCTCGGCACCGGCACCGCGCCGACCGCCCTCAACAACCTGATGTGCATGATGCGCTGACCCCATCCCGGCTGCCCGCGGCACGGACCCACCGCCGGGCCGCGGGCCGTCTCTGCATCCCCGCCCCGCCTTCGCTCCACCACCACCAAGGGAGAACCGTGCGCACCAGAACACTCCTCGCCGCCGCGGTGGCCACGGCCGCCGCCGCACTCGCCGTCGCCTGGCATCCGATGGCCGCGTCCGCCGCCGACTCACCCTTCTACGTCGACCCGGACACCAACGCCGCCCGCTGGGTGGCGGCCAACCCCTCGGACCCGCGGGCCGCCCTGATCCGCGACCGGATCGCCAGCGTGCCCCAGGGCCGCTGGTTCACCCAGAACAACCCCGGCACCGTGGCCGCCGAGGTGGACGCCTTCGTCGGCGCCGCGGCCGCGGCCGGCAAGATCCCGATCCTGGTGGTCTACAACATCCCGAACCGGGACTGCTCCGGCGCCAGCTCGGGTGGCCTGCCCAACCACACCGCGTACCGGCAATGGGTGGACCAGGTGGCCGCCGGCCTGAGGGGCCGCGCCGCCGCGATCATCCTCGAGCCGGACGTGCTGGCCCTGATGACCAACTGCCAGAGCGCCGCGCAGCAGGCCGAGACGTCCGCGTCGATGGCGTACGCGGGCAAGGCGCTCAAGGCCGCCTCGGCCGCCGCCAAGGTGTACTTCGACGCCGCCCACTCGGCCTGGCTGGCCCCGGCCGAGATGGCCGCCCGGCTGGTCCGCGCGGACATCGCCAACAGCGCCGACGGCATCTCGGTTAACGTCTCCAACTACCGCACCACCGCGGAGAGCACCACGTACGTCCGCAACGTGCTCGCGGCCGTCGGAGTGTCCCGGCTCCGGGGCGTGGTCGACACCAGCCGCAACGGCAACGGGCCGGCCGGCAGCGAATGGTGCGACCCGGCCGGGCGGGCGATCGGCACTCCGAGCACCAACCAGGTGAGCGACCCGATCCTGGACGCGTACCTGTGGATCAAGCTGCCCGGTGAGGCGGACGGGTGCATCGCCGCCGCCGGTCAGTTCGTGCCGCAGCGGGCCTACGACCTGGCGCTGGCCGCCGGGCCGGTGACCACGCCGCCGACCACCCGGCCGACGACGCCACCCACCACCCCGCCGACCACCCCTCCCACCACCCCACCCACCACCCCGCCCACCACCCCGCCGACCACGCCGCCGACCTCCAACCCGCCGGTGTCATCCGGCTGCACGGTCGGCTACACGGTCAACCAGTGGGGCACCGGGTTCACCGCGGACATCCGGATCACCAACCGCGGGCCGGCGACGAGTTCGTGGCAGCTGACCTTCACCGTCGGCAGCGGCGCGCGGCTGAGTAACGGCTGGAACGGCGTGTGGTCCCAATCCGGCACCACGATCACCGTCGGCAACCCATCCTGGGGCGGGACGCTCGGCGTCGGTGCGTCCACGAGCGTCGGATTCCAGGGCACCGGCACCCTCGGCACGCCGTCCGCGTTCACCTTCAACGGGACACCCTGCCAGGTGTGACCCCGCCGCACCGGCCGGCAGTTGGCTGATCACTGCCGGCCGGTGCGCTGCCGGTCAGCCGATCCCGGTTGACGGCAGTCGATGTCCACGCAGGTCAGTAGCGGTTGCCCGAGCACCGCGCCGGATGCGAAGGTCAGCACAGGGGCCGATCGGCGTCATCCGGAGGTAATGCTGTGGCCATCGTGCGGAAATGGTTCGCCGTCCTGCTCGCCGCCGGGCTGATCGCCGCGGCGCCGGCACCGGCGTCGGCCGCACCTCCGGTCTGTGACGCCCCGGTGCCGAGCACCACGCAGCCCGGCTATCTGGTGGCCGACCCGGACTGTGACATCTCCGGCACGCCGTTCACCGCCCTGCCGGGCGCGTCGGTGCACACCGGGATCCGGGAGGGTGCCGCGTACCGGATCGAGGTGCCGGACGACTGGACCGGCCGGCTCGTGCTGTACGCCCACGGCTACCGGGGCAACGGCACGACGGTGTACGTGGACAACCCGGCGCTGCGGTCGCACTTCGTGGCGCGCGGCTTCGCCTGGGCCGCGTCCAGCTACCAGACCAACGGCTACGAGGTGGACCAGGGCGTGCAGGACTCGTACGCCCTGATCGATCTGTTCACCGATGTCACCGGCACCCGTGCGGAGTCGGTGCTGATGACCGGCGCGTCGATGGGCGGGCACGTCACGGCGGTGGCGATCGAGCGGTACCCGCGTGCCTTCGCCGGGGCGATGCCGGCCTGCGGCGTGCTCGGTGACATCGCGCTGTTCGACTACTTCCTGGACGTCTCGCTGACCGCCGCCGCCCTGGCCGGGGAGGACGTCACGTACCCCGGCGACCCGGCGCAGTGGCGGGCCGCGGCCGCCCGGATCGTCCCGGCGCTGACCGGCACCGCCGCCGGCCGCACCTGGTCGAACGTGGTGGAGCGGCGCAGCGGCGGGGAACGACCCGGCTTCGACGCGGCACTGGCGCACTGGAGCGCGGCGCGCGCCCTACCGCCGTACACCGACCTGCCGTTCCTGCTCGGCATGAACCCGGCGCTGAGCGGCGCGCCGGTGACCGGCAACCGGTACACCCTCTACCGCAGCACCGACCGCTTGCTGCCCACGGCCGCCGAATGGCGGCTGAACCTGGACGTCGAACGGGTCGGCCCGACCGGCGATCGCAGCGCCGTCCCGCGGGTGGCCGGCCGCCCGCCGGTGCCGGTAGTGTCCCTGCACACCCTCGGTGACCTGTTCGTCCCGTTCTCGATGGAGCAGGTGTACGCCCGCCGCGCGGCCGTGCAGGGCCGCTCGGGCCTGTTCGTGTCCCGCGCCGTCCGCGCCGTCGGCCACTGTGACTTCACCCAGCCCGAGCTGCGGCGGGCCTTCGACGACCTGGTCACCTGGGTGTACGCCGGCCGGCGCGCCGCCGGCGACGCGATCCTGAACCGCCGGGTGGTCGCCGGCCCGGCCTTCGGCTGCCGCTTCACGGTGGGCGAGCGCGCCGCGTTCGGTGCGGCCTGCCCGGCGTGACCGCCGCCATGCCCCGGACCCCGCGGATCATGCTGGTCGGCATGGGCGGCACCATCGCGAGGACCGGTACGCCCGGCGGTGGGGTCGCGCCCGGCCTCACCGCCGCCCCGCTGGGCGGCGCCGTGCCCGGGCTGGCCGGTGCCGCCGCGCACCGGGTCGTGCACGATCTGCGCAACCGGCCCGGGGCGGCGCTGACCCTCGACGATCTCACCGACCTGGCGGCGTTCCTCGACCGGCAGTTCCGGGCCGGCGTGGCCGGTGCCGTGGTCACCCAGGGGACCGACACCATCGAGGAGAGCGCCTACGTCCTCGACCTGCTGCACTCCGGCCCGCAGCCGATCGTGGTCACCGGCGCTCTGCGCAACCCGACGCAGGCCGGGCCGGACGGCCCGGCCAACCTGCTGGCGGCGGTCACCGTTGCCGCGAGCCCGGCCGCGCGCGACCTCGGCTGCGTGGTCGCGTTCGCCGACGAGATCCATGCCGCCGCCCGGGTCCGCAAGACCCACACGATGAGCGTGGCGGCGTTCGCGTCGCCCACCGGCGGTGCGCTCGGATACCTGGTCGAAGGCCGGGCCCGCATCCTCAACCGGCCGGCGCGCCGGTACACGCTGCCCGCGCCGGCGACCGGCCGGCGCGCCGCCCGGGTCGGGCTTTATCCCGCCACCGTGGGTGACGACGGTGACCTGCTGCCGGCCTTCGCGGCCGGGCTCGACGGGCTGGTCGTGGCCGGATTCGGCGCCGGCCACGTGCCGGAGACGTGGGTGCCGCACCTCGCGGTGGCGGCGCGACGGATCCCGGTGGTCCTCGCCTCGCGTACCGGTGCGGGGTTCGTGGCGACCGGGACGTACGGGTTCGCCGGTTCGGAGCGGGACCTGATCGGGCGCGGCCTCATCCCGGCCGGGATGCTCGACCCGTACAAGGCGCGGATCCTGCTGCACCTGCTGCTGACCACCGGCGCGGACCCCGGCGCGGTGCGCACCGCGTTCGCGGCCGCCGGCGCGGCCGGCGACCCCGCAGAATGGACCGGTGCGCGCGTCCCGACTGATCAACCTGGTGCTGCTGCTGCAGTCGCGGGGGACGCTGACCGCCGCCGAGCTGGCCCGTGAGCTGGAGGTCTCCGAGCGTACGGTCTATCGCGACGTGCTGGCGCTGTCCGCGGCCGGTGTGCCGGTCTACGCCGAACAGGGCCGGGCCGGCGGATACCGGCTGGTCGGCGGCTACCGGACCCGGTTGACCGGGCTGAGCCGGGCCGAGGCGGAGGCGTTGTTCCTGGCCGGGTTGCCGGGGCCGGCCCGGGACATGGGGCTGGACGAACCGGTGCGGGCGGCCCGGCGCAAGGTGCTGGCCGCGCTGCCGCCCGCGTTGCGGGACGCCTCCGAGCGGGCCGGGCAGCGGTTCCACCTGGACGCGCCGGGCTGGTTCGCCGATACCGATCCGCCGCCGCTGCTCGCCGAGCTGGCGCACGCCGTCTGGCACGACGAGGCCGTCGTCGTGCACTACCGCCGGCACGACGAGGTGGTCCGGACGGTCGAGCCGTACGGGCTGGTGCTGAAGAACGGCTCCTGGTATCTGGTCGGCAAGGTCGGCGCCGACCTGCGGGTGTACCGGGTGGACCGGGTCGCCGCGGTGGAACCGGCCGGCACCGGGTTCGAGCGCGATCCGTCGTTCGAGCTGCCGGCCGTCTGGGCGCAGCGGGCCGCCGAGTTCGTCCGGGGCATGCTGCGCGACACCATCACGGTGCGACTCAGCCCGGCCGGGTGGCGGCACCTGCGGTACGTCGCCGAGCCGGTCGCCGTGCGCGAGGCGACCGCGGCGGCCGAGGATCCGGACGCGGACGGCTGGGTGCGCACCCGGCTGCCGGTCGAGTCGCTGGACGTCGCGTACACCTACGTGCTGCGGCTCGGCCCGGAGGCGGAGGTGCTCGAGCCGCCGGAGTTGCGGGGCCGGCTGGCCGCCGCGGCGGAGCGGATGCGGGACCTCTACCGGTAGCCGGTGACATCGGCGGGTTTCCCGGCATCCTGCACCTCGACCAGATAGCGCCAGGCATCCGGCCGGCTGCCGTCGGAATCGGTGAAGCCGTACACCCGGGCCAGCTCCCCACTGGAGGTGGACCTGCCGTTCCACCGGGCCCGGTCCGGGTCGGCGGCCAGTGCGGCCACCGCCCGGCCCACGTACGCGGGCGACTCGGAGATCGCGAAGTGCGGTTCCTTCGCGGCGGCGTCCCGCCAGTTCTCCTCGGTGACGCCGTAGACCTCCAGCATCATCTCCGAGCGCAGCCAGCCGGGGGTCAGCGCCACCGCCGTGCCGCCGTACCCGGCCAGCTCCTTCGACCAGGCGAAGGCCAGCCGGTTCACCGACACCTTGGCCAGGTCGTAGAACACCGACAGCCGGTAGTTGGTCTGGTTGTACGCGGTGGTGCCGTCGCCCATCTCCACCACCAGCCCGCCCGGGCGGCGGATCAGCAGCGGCAGGGCGAAGTGGCTGGTGATGATGTGCGTGTCCACGGCCAGCCGGAGCAGGCGCAGCCCGGCGTCGAGCGGCTGCTCCCACACCGGCTGGTGCCAGGTGGCCAGGTGGTCGCCGCCCCACACGTCGTTGACCAGCACGTCCAGCCGGCCCTGCTGGTCGTCGATGCGCCGGACCAGGTGCTCGACCTGGTCGGGATCAAGGTGGTCGACGGCCACCGCGATGCCGGTGCCGCCGGCCGCGGTGACCAGCTCGGCGGTCTCCTCGATGGTCTCCGGCCGGTTCATCTCGGAGCGACGTTCCCGGGTGCTGCGGCCGGTGGCGTACACGGTGGCACCGGCGGCGCCGAGCTGGACGGCGATCTGCCGCCCCGCCCCCCGGGTGGCCCCGGCCACCAGCGCCACCGTTCCGGTCAAGGGCTTGTCTGTCATGCCGGCGATGCTGTCGTGGAAACCTGACAACGGATGTCCGCGTTTATCCGGCGTCGTCGTAGGCCTCGGTCAGCCAGTCGCGCACCTGGTCGTCCACGTCGGCCGCCGTGGTCAGCTTGACGACGTGCGCGAACCGGCCGGCGGCGACCGGCATCCGGCGGCTGATCCGGTCGTCGTGCAGCGGCCGGGACAGCATCAGCCACAGATGCAGGGACCGGGCTTTCGGGCGTACCTCGGCGAAGGTCTTGCGGTGTTTGAGGAAGACACCCACCTGGACCGCGTCCTGGTGCACCGGCCCGAGCGCGGTCACGTGGGCGGCGATGGCGTCGTAGATCGGGCGCCACCGCGCCGCCCGGCCGCCGAAGCTGTGGTCCACGGTGGAGCCGGGCACGCAGACATGGGACTGCCGGGCGCGGCCGAACTCGCGCTCGCACTGCGGGCACGTCCAGCGGCTCATCACGGTTGTCCACAGCGACGGATCTGCATGTTGCGCTCCAGTGCGCCGGCGCGGCATGGTCATGGGCACCCTACGGAGGTGCTTTGTGGAGTTCACTGATCATAATTCGGCCTACCCGCCGCCAGGCGGCACCCCGCACCGGATGAGGATCAAACGGTCACTGGCCGCCACCGCCGCGGTGCTGCTCTTGGTCGGCCTGGGCGCCACCCCGGCTCATGCGGACCCCGCCGATCAACCGTCCACCCGCGACTTCGGCAACGGGCCGGAACGCAATCAGGTCGCGGCGGCCCTGCCCGCGCCGGCCGATGCCGCCGCCCTGCGGGTCGCTCCGCAGACCCGGTGGACGCCGTCCCGGCAGGGTTATCCCCGGCAGAACGAGCTGCGGGAATACCCGGAGAACCCGGCCGACCGGGCGATCAAACTGGGCCTGATCCCTTACCACGACATCGCCCGCAAGCTGAACGACCTGCAGGCCGCGTCCGACCGGGTGTCCACCGAGGTGATCGCCCAGTCGGCGCTCGGCCGCGATCTCTACCTGGTCACCGTGACCGCGCCGGAGACCGCCGGGCAGGCCGCCCGGCAGGACCGGTGGCGCAACCTGATCGAGGACGACCCGCGGGCCGCCCGGCGCGACCGGGCGCTGACGGCCGGCTACAAGACGCCGGTGTGGATCAACGCGAACATCCACGGTGACGAGTGGGAGGGCACCGACGGCGCGCTGCGGGTCATCGAGCGGCTGGCCACCGCCACCGACGCCGGCACCGCCGCATTGCTGCGCCGCACCCGGTTCTACGTGACCGTGACCAACAACCCGGACGGCCGGATCGCCGGCACCCGGGTCAACGGCAACGGCTTCGACATCAACCGCGACCATGCGACCAGCTCCCAGCCGGAGTCGCGGGCGGTGCGCGACGTGGTGATCGGCACCCAGCCGTTCGTGATGCTGGACGAGCACGGATACACCGGCACCACGCTGCTCGAGCCGGCCACACCGCCGCACGGCCAGAACTACGAGTACGACCTCTACATCAAGCACGCGCTGCCGAACGCCCTGGGTATGGAGGCGGCGATCCAGCGGCTCGGATACGCCGAGACGACCCGGGCGGACATCCCGTTCCGCGACTACGCACCGGGCGACTGGGACGACTGGCCGCCGATCTTCACGCCGATGTACTCGATGTATCACGGCGCGGTCGGGCACACCGTGGAGATCCCGCTGCGGGTGAACCGGGCCGATTACGAGAACCTGCCGGTCGCCGAGCTGCGGCGCCGGTCGGCGATCAACACCGACGTGGCGGAGGCGACCATCGAGGCCGCTCTGCGGTATGCCGACGTCCACCGGGCCGAGCTGCTGGCCGATCAGATCGAGCAGTTCCGCCGCGGCTGGGCCGGCGCGCCGTCACCGGAGATCCCGGACGAGTACGTGCCCGGGTTCGGCCCGGAAGACCGGTACCGCACCGAGTTCCCGCGGGCGTACGTGATCCCGGCCGGCCCGGCCCAGCGCTCGCCGGCCGCCGCGGCCCGGCTGGTCGACCACCTGGTCGCCCACGACCTGCGGGTGACCCGGGCCAAGCACGACTTCAGGGTGGCCGGGCGGTCCTATCGCAAGGGCTCGTACGTGGTCGACATGCACCAGCCCAAGCGCGGCCTGGCCAACGTGATGCTGGAGGCCGGCCGGGACATCTCCGACCTGGTACCGCAGATGTACGACATCTCCGGCTGGAGCCACCGCCTGCTCTGGGGGGCGTCGGTGGACATCAGCCGCACCGCGGTGCCCCGGGTCGCCGCGGCCCGGGTGCGGGTGGCCGCGCCCACCGGCGCGGTCGTCGCCGGGCCGGGCCGCGACCTGGCCCTGACGCTGCGCGACGGCAACGACGTGCGGGCGGTCAACGCGCTGCTCGACCTCGGAGTCGGGCTGACCCGCACCGACCCGGCCACGGTCCTGGTCCCGGCCGCGGCACGCGACGCGGCCGAGGTGGTGGCGGACCGGTTCGGGGTCCGGTTGGGGGCCGCGCCCCGCGGTGCGGCCGGCACACCGTTCACCGCGCCGGTGATCGCCGCCGCGGTCGGCGCGGACGAGCTGTTCGTGCTGCGCGAGCTGGGCTTCGACGTCCGGGTGGTGTCCACCGCTCTGCTCAACGCCGGTGCCGATCTCTCCGGTGTCGACACGCTGGTGGTGTCGTCCGGCCTGTCGTATCCCGCGCTGAACGCCACCGGCCGGGCGGAGCTGGACGAGTTGCTCGCCCGGGGCGCCGGCGTGGTCACCCGGGGCGTGACCGGGGCGGCGTTCAACGCGGCGGCCGGCCTGCTGCCGGCGACCGCGGTGGCCGGCCGGGGGGACGCCAACGGCGTGGTCACGGTGGAGAACGCCGGTCCGGTGGTGGGCGCCGGCTCGCTGCCGCATTCGTTCGTCTACTCGCCGCTCTGGTTCACCGGGTCCGGCTTCACGGTGGAGCAGCGGTACGGCTCCGACCCGCTGGTCGCCGGCCATTGGCTGCCGAACACGGCCGGCGTGGACGGCCCCGAGCAGGCGGCCGGCCAGGCGTCGGTGATCTCCGGCACCACGGCCCGCGGCGGCCGGGCAGTGATGTTCGGCACCGAGCCGCTGTTCCGGGCCCACCCGAAGGGCCTGTACGCCCAGTTCGCCCGGGCGCTGTACTGGACCGCCCCGTAGGGACCGATCGACGGAGGGGAGCCGGCCGGGCGGCTCCCCTCGCGGTTCGATGCATTGTCGGGGCAGGATGGCGGTGATGACTGACAACACCGCGCTGATCGTCCGGGGTGGCTGGGACGGGCACGAACCGGTCGAAGCCACCGATCTCTTCATTCCGTTCCTCGAAAAGAACGGCTTCACGGTACGGGTGGCCGACTCGCCGGCACCGTACGCCGACGCCGAGCTGATGTCCGGGATCGACCTGGTCGTGCAGTGCATGACCATGTCGGTCATCGAAGCCGACCAGGTGGCCGGCCTGATCGCCGCGGTGGAGGCGGGCACCGGCCTGGCCGGGTGGCACGGCGGGATCGCCGACTCCTACCGGGCCAGCGCCGACTACCTGCAGCTGATCGGCGGGCAGTTCGCGGCACACGCGTCCCGGCTCGCGCCGGGGGAGCGGACCGGTGAGCAGGCGGACAACTACGTCCGGCACACGATCACCATGACGCCCGCCGCCGCCGCCCATCCGATCACCACGGGCATCGGCGACTTCGACCTGGACACCGAGCAGTACTGGGTGCTCACCGACGACTACATCGACGTGCTGGCCACCACGACCACCGCGGTGCGGCCGTGGGGCGCCTGGCACCGGCCGGTCACCTGCCCGGCGATCTGGACCCGGCAGTGGGGGCGCGGCCGGGTCTTCGTCGCCACCCCCGGTCACAAGGTGACCGTCCTGCAGGACCCGAACGTGCGCACCATCATCGAGAGGGGCCTGCTGTGGGCGGCCCGCTGAACGTCGGCGTGGTCGGCGCCGGGCGGATCAGCGGGCAGTACAGCGCCACCCTGTCGCGACTGCCGGAGCTGGCGGTGACCGCGGTGGCCGACCTGGACCCCGAGCGGGCCCGGCGGCTGGCCGCGCAGCACGACGGCGCCCGGGCGCTCGCACTGACCGACCTGTACGTCGCCGACGAGGTCGACGTGGTCCTCAACCTCACCACGCCCGCCCAGCACGCCGAGGTGGCGCTGGCCGCGATCGCCGCGGGCAAGCATGTGTACGGCGAGAAGCCGCTCGCCGCCACCAGCACCGACGGCCGGGCCATGGTGGCGGCGGCGGCGGCCGCCGGGGTGCGGGCCGCCTGCGCGCCGGACACCGTGCTGGGCACCGGCGTGCAGACCGCCCGGGCGGCCCTGGACGCCGGCGCGATCGGCACCCCGCACGCCGCCACCGCGTTCATGACCACTCCCGGGCACGAGCGGTGGCACCCCGATCCGGAGTTCTACTACCGGCCCGGCGGCGGCCCGCTGTTCGACATGGGCCCGTACTACCTGACCGCGCTCATGCACCTGCTCGGCCCGGTGCGCCGGGTGGTGGGCATGTCCTCGCGGCCCCGCGGCCGGCGGGTGATCGGCGACGGCCCGCGGGCCGGCACGGTGTTCGACGTGGAGGTCGACACCCACATCACCGGCGTGCTGGAGCACGAGGGCGGCGCGCTCACCACCATGATCATGAGTTTCGACTCGTGGGCGACGCATCTGCCGCCGATCGAGATCCACGGGTCCGCCGGCACCCTGTCGGTGCCGGATCCGAACTACTTCGACGGTGCCGTCCAGGTCTCCACCGAGGAGGTCGGTGGTTGGTCGGTGCTCGCACCGGACGCCGGGTACGCCGGCGCCGGCCGCGGCGTCGGCCTGCTGGACCTGTCCGACGCGCTGGCCGGTGACCGCCCGCACCGGGCCGCGGTGGACGTGGCGCTGCACGTCCTCGACGTCATGGAGTCGATGCAGACCAGCGCCCGCACCGGCGAACCGGTCCCGATCACCACCACCTGCCGCCGCCCGGAGGGCATCCCGGCCCTGGTCGACCTGGGCTGAGATTTCTTCCGGCGCGGTGTCGATTCGGCGTCCGCCCGTTCGAGCTACCTGCTGAAGGCAAGCTCGAAGGGAGAAGCAGATGCTGTTCGCCGGGATCATCGCCGGGCCGTTGTACGTGCTGGTGTCACTGATCGAGGTGGTGAGCCGGGATGGATTCGATCCGCGCCGGCACGCCTGGAGCCAGCTCGCCAACGGCGACGTCGGCTGGATCCACTCCACCACCCTGATCGTCTCCGGCCTGCTGGTGGTGCTCGGCGCCGTCGGCTGGCGCCGGGCGCTGGACAGCCGCGCCTGGATCTTTCTGAGTGTGTACGGCCTCAGCATGGTCGTCGCCGGGCTCTTCCGGGCCGACGCCGGCAACGG
>DASSAL010000385.1:0-6859 GCA_035685405.1 Actinoplanes sp.
CAACGGCACGCCGATGTTGCCGCCGAACACGTTCGGCCGGCCGGCCGCGGCCAGCAGGTGGCTGATCAGGCTGGACGTCGTGCTCTTGCCCTTGCTGCCGGTGACCCCGATGGTGCGGCCGGCGTGATCGGCCATCCACAGCGCGCTGCCGCCGGTGACCGGAATGCCGCGCGACCGCAGCTCGCGCACCCACGGGTGGGTCTGCGGCACCCCCGGCGAGCGCACCACCACGTCGGCCGCGGCCAGCGCCGCGAACGCGTGGTCGCCGCCGGCCAGCGGGGCCAGCCGGGCCAGCTCGCCGTCCCACGGCACGGACAGGAAACTCGCGCTGTCGTCCACCGCGAGCAGGCGGGCCGGCCGGTGCGCGGCGATCGCGGTGACCGCGGCCCGGCCCTCCCGGCCCGTACCCCAGACGGCCACCGATCGTCCACGGAGATCTGCGAGCTGCACGCGCATTAGTATGGCGCGGTGTTCGACGTGATGCGCTTCCCGGGCTACCGGTTCGATCCGGAGACCGGCGTGGCCGCCTTCGACTACCTGCTCGACGGCCCGCACCCCGAGCGGTTCACCGAGACGATCACCTTCCCGGTCGCCGCGCGCCCGGTGCCGGACACCTTCTCCCGCGTGCTCGACCTGCTGCACGTGGTGGCCGGGGTGAGCTATTACAAGATCGGCGCGCCGCCGCGGGTGCAGGCGCCGTCCGCCGTTCCGGCCGAGGCTGCCGCCCTGTTCACCGCGATCTACAGCAAAGGGCTGGCGGAGTACGCGTACCGCAACGATCTGCCGTACGTGCTCGACCTGGTGGTGGACGTGCCGTCGCTGAGTCCCGCCGCCACCCCGGTGGACAACGCCGACGGCCGGCCGCTGTCCGCGGTCGGCGGCGGCAAGGACTCCATCGTGACGCTGGAGATCCTGCGCGCGGCCGGCTTCGATCCGGTGCCGTTCTCGGTGAACCCCAACCCGGTGATCGTCAACGTGAACGCGGCGTCCGGCCTGCCCGCGCTGGCCGCCCGCCGCCGGCTCGACCCGCGGCTGTTCGAGCTCAACGCGGCCGGCGCCCGCAACGGGCACATCCCGGTGACCGCGATCAACTCGCTGATCGCGATCGCCACCGCGGCCTGGCACGGCCTGGGCCCGGTGGTGATGTCCAACGAGCGCTCGGCGTCTGACCCCAACCTGATCTGGAACGGTCACGAGGTCAACCATCAGTGGTCCAAGGGCGTGGCCGCGGAGGGGCTGCTGCGGAGCGCGGTGATCGCGCACGCCGGGCTCACCGAGCCGTACTTCTCGCTGCTGCGGTCGTTGTCCGAACTGCACATCGCCCAGTTGTTCGCCCGGTACGAGGGGTACGACGACGTCGTCACCAGCTGTAACAAGGCGTTCAAGCTGCACGATCCGACCGCCCGCTGGTGCGGCGACTGCCCGAAGTGCCGGTTCGTCTTCCTGGCGATGGCGCCGTTCATGCCACGCGAGCGGCTGGCCCGCATCTTCGGCCGCGACCTGTTCGCCGACGAGAAGCAGATTTCCGGCTTCACGGAACTACTCGGCGTGGACGCTCACAAGCCGTTCGAATGCGTCGGCGAGGTCGAGGAGTCGGTCGTAGCGCTGGCGATGATGAGTGAGCAGGACCAGTGGCGCGACTCCCCGGTGCTGGTCGCCCTGCAGGCCGCCGTCCCGGCGTCGGCCTGGATGACCGCGTCCCGTGACGACGTGCTGAGCCCGGGCGGCCCGACCTTCGTGCCGCCGCGCTACGCCAAGGCGCTCGCCGACGCGCTGAGCTGAGCTGGCTGGCTCCGCTTCGCTCCGCGGCTGGCTGGTTCCGCTTCGCTCCGCGGCAACCGCGGGCTGGCTGGCTCCGCGGCGATCACGGGCTGGTCGGCTCCGCTTGGCTCCGCGGCGATCCGTCAGGCGGTCGGGGCGTCGTGGTGGATGCGGTCCGGTGCGACGCCGAGCAAACGCAGGGCGGCGCCGGTGGCGGCCAGCATCTGCGGGGGCCCGGCCACGAACGCCTCCGCCGCGGACCACTCGCCGTACGCCGCGATCGCATCGGTGACCAGCCCGGACGCGTACCGGCCGGCGGGCCCCTCGGACACCACCGGCACCACGGTGGCCCGGCGGCAGGCCCGCGCGATCGCCGAGATCTCGTCGATGTCGTACAGCTCGTCGAGGTCGCGGACACCCCAGAACAGCACCGCCGACCGCGGGTCGCCGGTCGCGGCCAGCTCGGTCAGCATGGCCTTCAGCGGCGCTACCCCGGTGTCGCCGGCGACCAGCAGCAGATCGCGGTGCGGGCGTTCAGTGGGCAGCCCCATGTCACCCTCCGGCCGGCCGAACCGCACCTCGTCCCCGGCCACCGTCCGGTACACCAACGCGCCGGACACCCCGGCCTCGGTCTTCGCGCGCACGTGCAGTTCCAGCTCGGTGTCCCGGCGGGGCGCACCGGCCAGCGAGTACGGCCGCCACACGCCGGGCAGCTCGGGAACCTCGATGCGGGCGTACTGACCGGGCCGGAACGGCATCGGCAGGTACGGGCGGAACCGCACCACCGCCAGGTCCGGGCGGCGCCGCTCGTGCGACACCACGACGGCCCGCCACGTGGTCGGCTCGTACCGGGATTGCTCCGCACCGTGCCCGATCCACTCGTGCACGTGCTGCCAGGTGGTGCGCCAGGCGTCGTCGAAACCCGGCCGCCAGCCCCCGGCCGCCATGCCGGTCCGCATCGCCTCGGCCAGCGCCGCGCCGGCCAACTGGAGCTGCTGCGGTGACACCCTGCACTCAGCCAGCGCCGCGCCCAGCTGCACGCAGCCGGCCACCAGCACCGGTGGCTGGTCCAGGTGGTGGACCAGCCAGGTGAGCGCGCCGGCGAGCTGCTCGCGCTGGCTCTGCGGGCCGCCGGGCAGCAGCGTGGCCAGCTGCGGCTGGGCCAGGATCAGCGCAGCCCGCAGCCGGGTGGCCACCTCCTCCGGCCCACCGGCCAGGGACAGGCTGGTGCCGAGCAGGCGCTGCAGGTCGCGGAGCGCCGCGTCATCGGCGGGACGCATGCCGTCCACCGGCGGCGCGGGCGCGGCGGCCGGGTGGGGATCGACCGGGCGCACGTCAATCCGCGGTACGCCGGGCAGCCCGATCCCCAGGTGGGGCGGTTCCGGATGCTGGCCGGGCACCGGGCGGCCGACCGCGGAGAGGCCGCGGACCGGCTCGATCGGGACCGGCCCGCCGGAGCGCACGTCGCCCCGTGCCGGCGGGGTGGCGGGGTGGCGGGGCACGAGCGCGCCGGGGTTCACGCTGCCCGGTCCGGGTGTGGAGGTGGGGCGCGGGGCGGTGCCGGGTGGCCCGGTCACCGGCGGCGGGGCGGCCGGGCGGCGGAAGAGATCGATCAGCGGGGCCGGGTGGGCCGGCGGCGTCGTCGCGGGAGGCGCGCCACCCTCGGGCGCCGGATGCGGCGACCGGGCGGACCGAGCCCCAGAGCGGGGGACCGGCTGGGACGGGGGCGGTCCGGGATGCGCCGGGCCGGGCTGGGCGACCGGGTCGGGACCGGCGGGCAGTTCCGGCGGCGCAGCCGCCGCCGGACCGGGTCGCACGTCGCCCGGCGGCAGGGCGGCGCGCTCGACCCCCGCCGAGCCGGCCGGCAGACCACGGGACGGCAGGTCGCGCGTACCCTCCTCGGTTTTTCCGAGCGCCGCCGCCGCATCGTCCGCGCCCGCCGCAGCCGCCTCCGGTGCCGCCGCGCGCAACCGCAAAGCGCGCAGCAGCCCCAGCAGATGCGGGTCGGACCCCGAACCGGACGTCACCGTACAACCGTACTGCCGATTCGCCCTACCCGTTCGCCGCAGCGGCCATCCGGGCGGTCGCCTCGTCGAGGATCTCGGCGCTGGTGCCGAAGTTCAGCCGGGCGAAGCCGGCGCCGGGGCCGCCGAACCGCAGACCCGGCTCCAGCGCCACCCGGCCCCGGCTGAGGAAGCGCTCGCGCGGCTCGTTGGCGGTGCCCAGCGCGGAGCAGTCCAGCCAGGCCAGGAAAGTGGCCTCGGGCGGGTGCCAGCGGATCATCGGCAGCCGCTCCCGCAACCGGGCGCCGAGCTGGGTGCGCCGCGCGTCCAGGTGCCGGAGCAGCTCATCCAGCCAGTCGGCGCCGTCGCGGAACGCGGCCACCGTGGCGATCACGCCGAAGTGACCGGTGCGCCAGCGGGCGTCCGAGGGCAACCGGTCGACCACGGCCGCCATCGCGGCCGAGCCGGTGACCACCGCGGCGCACTTGAGGCCGGCCAGGTTGAACGCCTTGCTCGCGGACACCAGGCTGATCGTCACGTCGGCGGCGCCGGGCACGGTGAGCAGCGGGGTGAACGTGGCGCCGGGCAGCACCAGCGGCGCGTGGATCTCGTCGCTGATCACCGTCACCCGGTACTGCCGGGCCAGCCGCACCAGCGTGGCCAGCTCGTCCGGATCGTGCACCCGGCCGACCGGGTTGTGCGGGTGGCACAGCACGTAGGCCCGGGGACGGGTGGCGAACGCGGCCTCCAGCGCGGCCGGATCCAGCCGGTACCCCTGCTCGGTGTGTGCCAGCGGGACCTCGAGGATACGGCCCCCGGCCTCCGGGACCCAGTGGAAGAACGGCGGGTACACCGGCGTGCTGAACGCCACCACGTCGCCCGGCTCGATCAGCGCCCGGAGCACCTCCACCGCGCCGACCCCCACGTCGGCGACCGCGGTGACCTGCTCCGGGTCGACCGGCCAGTCCCACCGGGCCCGGGCGAACCCGGCGACCGCGCGGCCCAGCTCGGGTGCGGCGGCCGAGTATCCGGTGTCGGAGGCCGCCACGGCAGTCCGCAGGGCGTCGGCGACGGCCGGTGCCAACTGCACGTCCATCTCGGCGACGGTCAGCGGCAGGACGTCGTCCGGATGGGTGCGCCACTTGGCGCTGCGCCGGGTGCGGAGGCCGGCCAGGGGCGGGATGTCGATCAACGGTTCCTCCAGGTGATCCCGGCTACTCCGGGTCGTCGTCGCGGCCGAGTTCCCAGAACGCGACGGCGGCGGCGGCCGCCACGTTGAGCGAGTCGACGCTGCGCCGCATCGGGATCCGCACTCCGACGTCGCTGGCCGCCAGCGCCGTCCGGGACAGGCCGGGGCCCTCGGCGCCGAGCAGCAGTGCCGGCCGGTGGCGCTGCTCGGGGGTGAGCCGCTGCAGCGGCACGGCGCCGGCCGTGGGGGTGAGTGCGAGCACGGTGAAACCGGCCTCGCGGATCCGGGCCAGGCCGTCCGGCCAGGGCTCCAGCCGGGCGTACGGCACGGCGAACACCTCACCCATGCTGACCCGTACGGCGCGCCGGTACAGCGGGTCGGCGCAGGTCGGCGACAACAGCACCGCGTCGATGCCCAGCGCCGCCGCGTCCCGGAACACCGCGCCGATGTTGGTGTGGTTGTTGACGTCCTCCAGGATGGCCAGCCGGCGGGCGGTGGGCAGCAGGTCGGCCGCGTCGTTCAGCGGCCGCCGGTGGAAGGAGCCGAGCACCCCGCGGTGCACGTGGAAGCCGGTGGCCCGGTCCAGCACGGCCGGGGCGGCGGCGTAGACCGGCGCGTCGCCCGGCAGGTCGGCGATCTGGTCCACCCGCTTGGCGTCGACCAGGTACGACCTCGGCCGGTATCCGGCTCGCAGCGCGCGCCGCAGCACCAGTTCCCCCTCGGCGATGAACAGGCCGTGCGGCGGTTCCCATTTCGTCCGCAGGTCGAGGTCGGTGAGCGCGCGGTAGTCACCGAGCCGGTCGTCCTCCGGGTCGGTGATCTGGTGGACGTCGGGCACCGTGGCCGCTCCCTTCGTCGGGAGCAGCATGTCACGCCGTCAGGCGGGCGGGATCAACCGGTTGCCGGTCCAGGCGATGCCCATCCCGGCGGCGAGCAGGAGCAGCGCGCCGACCGTGGGCAGCGGTTTGCTGGCGTACGACCCGGCGCCGATGGACACCGCCGCCAGCATGAGCAGCACGCCGTCGGCCGGGTTGACCAGCTTGCAGCGGAACACCGCCCAGCCCAGCAGCAACCAGCCGAGGCCGAGCACGGCCGCACCGATCATCGACGCGGTCCGCACCCCACCGGCCGGGAGCGGGCTGCCGTCCGGCGCCACCCCGGCGGGCAGCGCGGCCAGCGGCAGCAGCACCATCAGGCCGGCCAGGCCGATCAGCAGGCCGAGCAGCGCGGTCCGCCGGGTCGGCGAGCCGGCCAGCAGCCCGGCCAGGGCGATCATCGCGACCGTGCACAGCCAGCCGGCCGCCAGCCGGACCACCAGCGGGCCGGGCGGGGTGTGCACGGTCAGGGTGGACCAGCCGAGCAGGAGGGCGCCGGCCGGCAGGGCCCAGAGCGCGACCCGGCAGTACCGGCGGACCGACCAGATCCAGACCGCCTCGCGGACCGGCAGGTCATGCTCATCGGCGACGGCCGGACGGGCGGCGCCCACCCAGGCCGGGGCGACCCGAAGCCTTCGTACTTGTCTGGGGTTTTCCGCCGCGGGCCGGCTCAGCCGGCCGCTCGCGGTCTGGTGCTGACTGATGCTCATGGCGAAGCCCCCGCGGTCCTGGGGGTCCTCGCCGAGTCTCGCAAATGGACAACGTCTGACGGAGCGAAACGCTCGAAAAGGAGCGGCTGTGACAGACGAGGCGGCCGGTCACCCGACCGGCCGCCTCCGATGTGACCTACTGGGCGCGGTCCTGCTGGGCCACGCCGTTGTAGTCAGCACCCCCGAGCGCCGCGGACGGCGGGATCGGCTCCGGCGCCGGCAGGCCCTTAGGGCCGGAGTCGCTGGACACCTGCGCCTCGGCCACCCGGACCTGCTCGTTGACCGCCTCCGCCTCGGCCTGCGCGGCCTGCGCCGCCTCGA
>DASSAL010000386.1:0-3502 GCA_035685405.1 Actinoplanes sp.
GCGGAGAACCCGGCGTAGAGCGCACCGGCCAGCGACGAAGCCTTGGCCAGCACCGCGTACCGGGCCACCGCCAGCGGCTCCACCCGCGGCGCGCCGGGCTTGCGCTGCACCCGGGCCGCGGTGTTCTGGGCCAGGTAGCCCTCCATCACGGCGAGCGCGGCGATGACCAGGATCGGCAGCCAGGGCAGCGGGGGCCAGTCGGCATAGAAGATGCTGAGCAGCAGCCAGGCCACCGACGCCGCGGCCAGGCCGGCGACCACGAGCACCGAGATGCTGGTCGGCCGCATCGACGGGTCGGTCCGGGGAGAGCCCGGGTTACTGCTCACGCTACGACTCTAGCGATCGCCGCCAGCCGGGTGCGGCGCGGCGGAGCCGGTCAGCTCAGCTCAAGGACCGGACGCGGCGTCATGGCGGCGACGTCCGCGCTCAACCCGGGCTCGGTCAGCAGGTCGGTGACCCGGCCGTGCCCGGGCAGCCGGGCGTACGGCTGGATGTCCAGCCACGGCTTCAGCACGAAGGCGCGCAGGTGGGCCCGCGGATGCGGCAGCGTCAGTTCGGGGTCGTCGCTCAGCACCGGGGTGTCGTCCGGCCGCCACACCATGATCACGTCGACGTCCAGCGTGCGGGGGCCGAAGCGCCGGTCCGGATCGCGGACGCGACCCGCGGCGGCCTCGCCGGCCCGGGCCCGGTCCAGCCAGTCGGACGGTGCGGCGGCGGGATCGACGGCCAGGACCACGGCGTTGAGGTACGGCGGTTGCGCGGCGTCACCCCAGGGCGGCGTCTCGTACACGCCCGAGGTCAGCAGCACGCTCTCGCCCAGGTGCTCAACGGCGGCCCGGAGGTACGCGTACCGGTCGCCCTGATTGCTGCCCAGCGCCAGCAGTGCCCTCGTCATGACCGACTGCACCGAGCACGGCGAGGAAGCGAAGCGCCCTCGGCGGGCACAGGGCCAGGAGGGCATGACAAGGACGGCTCAGTCATGGCCGGGTCCGGCGCAGGGTGACGGCGACGTCGGCGAACTCGTGCGGGATCGGCGCCCGGGGTTTGTGCACGGTCACCGTGGCCGCGGACACCCGCTCGTCGGCGAGGCAGGCGGCGGCCAGCCGGTCGGCGAGCGTCTCGATCAGGTTCACCGGCTCGCCGGCCACGATCTCGACCAGGCGACCGGCCAGCTCCCCGTAGTGCACGGTGTCGGTGACATCGTCGCTGGTCGCGGCCGGGGCCAGATCCAGCTCCAGCTCGACGTCCACGACGAAGTCCTGCCCGTCGGCGCGTTCGAAGTCGTACACCCCGTGCCGGCCGCGGACCCGCAGTCCGGTCAGCCGGATCACATCCGTCACGGCGTACCCCCCGTGCTGTTGATCTGTAACCTCGGACTCCCGGTGGCCCGCCAGACGGCGCGGGCGTCGCACGTGGCCCGGACCTCATGCACGCGCACGCCCCAGGCGCCGGACGCGAAGGCCAGCACGCTGGTGGCGAGCGTGGCGGCCTCGCGCTCGCCGACCGGTCGTGGCTCGCCGCCGGGCCCAGCCAGCAGGCGGCCCAGATAGGTCTTGCGGCTGGCCCCGAACAGCACCGGATATCCTAGCTCGACCAGCACGTCCAGTCGCCGGCTCAGGGCCCAGTTGTGCTCGGCGGTCTTGGCGAACCCGAGGCCCGGATCGAGGATGAGGCGATCCGGTGCCACCCCGGCCGCCTCGGCGTCGCCCACCCGGTCCAGCAGCTCCGCCCGGACCTCGGCCACCACGTCCCGATAGACCGCCAGCGTGTTCATGTCGCGGGAGTGCCCGCGCCAGTGCATCAGGATCCACGGACACCCGGCCGCGGCCACCACGGCCGCCATGTCGGGGTCGGCCAGCCCACCGGAAACGTCGTTCACCAGGGTGGCGCCGGCGTCCAGCGCGGCCGCGGCCACCGCGGCGCGGGTGGTGTCGATGCTGATCGGTACGCCGGCGGCGGCCAGCCCGCGGATCACCGGCAGCACCCGGCCGATCTCGGTGGGGGCGTCCACCCGGCCGGCACCCGGACGGGTGGATTCGCCGCCCACGTCGATCAGGTCCGCGCCGTCGGCCCGCATCTCCAGGCCGTGCGCGATCGCCGCGTCGACGTCGGTGTAGCGGCCGCCGTCGGAGAACGAATCGGGCGTCACGTTCAGAACGCCCATCACCACCGGGCCGGTCATCACCGCTCAGACGTTAGCCAGCAGCTGATCTTCGAACGCGTGTACCATCCCACCGGATGTCACTCATCTTCAATCACGTCTTTACCTTGAGTAACGAATCAGGCAGCTTGTAGGTAAGAAGGACGGCCCGTACGCTTTGGACAGGCATCATTTGTAGGACCGAAGGAAGCAGATGGGCTAGCGGAGGACAGGTACGCCCTAACGGCTCAGCGTACGTGCCCGCGTACTGGACGACGCAGAGCCGGAAGTAGCACCATATGGGGTTGCCGTCAGGCTTCACAACTGCAGTGTCCGATCTTGCCGGGTCGGACACCCGGGAGGTTTACCGATGATCGCCACCGAGCTCGCTGCACAAGCGGCGACGGTGCTCCAGCAGGCTACGCTCGCCGCGCCCCAACCCTCGGGCATCAACACGGAAGGCGTCGTCAGTTTCTTCGCGAGCAACATCGCGCCGATTCTGCTCGCCGTCCTGGGAGTCATCTTCATCGGCCGGGCCAGCCGCGGTGAGATCTCCAAGGTGCTGACCAGCTCCGCGATCGCCATCGTCGGCCTTGCGTTCATCGCCGGCGCGGCCACGCTGTTCTTCGTCGGCGACTACCTGATCGACCTGATCTTCACCTGACGCCATGCGGCTGCGCACAGACGACGACATCTACCGGGCCCGGCTCGTCTATCTCGGCCCGCCGGGATACACGCTGCCCATCCACCTGCCGTACGCGCAGTACGGCATGTTCGTCTTCCTCGTGCCACTGTTCATGTTCGTGCACTACCTGATCACGTTCGAGTTCGATCCCTTCCCGGCGTGGGAGATCGCGCTCGCCATGGTCACCACGTCGTACGTGTTCCGGCACGTCGACCCGGACCGGCCCGCCCGGGTCGTCATCCGCACCGCCCTCACCGACTGGCGTCGCACCCGCGAGCCGGCGGTGGAGCAGCGCGACCCACGGCTGGTCGCGACTCGGATCCGTGTTCGGGAGGAGCTGATATGACCCGTCGCATCAGTCCCGCAGCAGGGCCGGACGGAGCTCGTTCATGACGACAATCCCTCCGCCGGGGCAACCTCGCGCGGGTGAATCCACGTCGGCCCGTCCCGGTAACGGTGCGCGTTCGAATGACTACGCTTCGTCGCGGGCCGTCGACGTTCCCGATGACATCAACTCCCACGACCCCGAGTTGGTGACGAGCCCCGGTCACGGCGCCGTGGGCGTGTTCCAGGCGCCCCAGCCGGTGCGCCCGCGCGCCAACGGCACCCCGCAGCCGGTCGACCCGTCGATGGACATCGACTCCCCCTTTCTGGACCTCTTCGGCGGTGCCCCGGCA
>DASSAL010000387.1:0-12756 GCA_035685405.1 Actinoplanes sp.
CGGACGGTCAGCGACTGGCCCGGCCGGAACGCGTACCGGCCGGCGAGCTCGGGTGGCACGTCGAAGGTGACGGCCACCGCGTCGTCGCACAGCCGCTCCACCGCGGCGACGCGCAGCGGATGAAAGTCGCGGACCGGCACGTCAGATCTCCTTCACGTGCTCGAACGGTTCCCGGCAGGCCGGGCAGCGGCGCAGCTCACGGCAGGCGGTGGCGCTGAACGCGGAGATCAGCTCGGTGTCCGCCGCGCCGCACTGCGGGCAGCTCACCGCGCGGCGGGCCGGTCCCAGCACCAGCGGAACCGGGCCGGGGCCGCGGCGGGGCACCGGCCCGGGCGGCGAGATGCCGGCCGCGGTGAGCTTGGCCCGGCCGGCGTCGGTGATCCAGTCGGTGGTCCACGGCGGGCTCAGCTCGGTGCGGATCTCGACCCGGTCGAACCCGGCGCGGCGCAGGGCGCGGCGCAGGTCGGCGCGGATCTCGTCCATCGCGGGACAGCCGGAGTAGGTCGGGGTGACGGTCACGGTGACCGCGCCGGCGTCCTCCCGTACGTCCCGGAGAATGCCCAGATCGGCCAGCGTCACCATGGGCAGCTCCGGGTCGGTGACGGTGGCGGCGATCTCGGCGGCGGTCACCAGACACCCCCGGGCACCGACCGGGCGAAGCCCTGCAGTTCATCGAGGATCTCGGGCAGCGCGTCGGTGTGCTCGCCGTCGCGGCCCCGGCCGCCGGCATCGGCGTCACCGGGCCGCCGCAGGGTCGCCGCGGCGAGCACCTGATCCATCACCTGGCCGAACTCGGCGCGCGCCGCTGCCGGGTCGGGGCTCATCCCGGTGCCGTCCGGCCGGAACAGCTCACCGGTCAGCGGCCACACCGCGTCCACCGCGTCCTGGGCGCGGCGGTGGGACGACTCGGTGCCGTCGCCGAGCCGGACCACCCAGCCGGCCGCGTACTCGCGGTGGTAGGCCAGCTCCTTGACGCCCTTGGCGGCGATCGCGGCCAGCACCGGGTCGGGTGCGGCGGTGAGCCGGTCGAACAGCGCGAGCCGCCAGGTGGCGAAGACCAGCAGCCGCACCACCAGGTGGGCGAAGTCGGTGTCGGCCCGCTCGGCCAGCAGCACGTTGCGGAACTCGGCGGCGTCCCGGCCGTACGCGAGATCGTCCTCGTCCCGGCCCTTGTCCTCGGCCTGACCGGCCCGGGTGAGCAGCAGCCGGGCCTGGCCGAGCAGGTCCAGGGCGATGTTGGCCAGCGCCACCTCGTCCTCCAGCTCCGGCGCGCGGGTCACCCACTGCTGCAGCCGGTGCGACATGATCAGGGCGTCGTCGCCGAGCATCAGGCAGTACGCCGCCAGCCCGGCCGGATCCACCCCGGCCGGGATCTCCGCGGGCACCCCGGCCATCGGGTCGGCGAACCCGGTGCCGTACGCCCACCGGGCATCGTCCTCGTGATCGGTCAGCGATCCGTACGCGTCGTCGAAAGCCATCACAGCCGCCTCAGATGTGCGGAACCGAGTCGGGAATGGTGTAGAAGGTCGGGTGCCGGTAGACCTTGTCGCCGCTGGGCTCGAAGAACATCGCCTTGTCGTCCGGGCCGGACGCCGCCACGTGGTCGGAGCGCACCACCCAGATGCTCACGCCTTCGTTGCGCCGGGTGTAGAGATCGCGCGCGTGATGCAGTGCCATCGTGTGGTCGGCGGCCCGCACCGAGCCGACATGCACGTGGTTGAGGCCGCGCTTGGCCCGGACGAACACCTCGAACAGCGGCCACTCGTGCCTGATCTCGCCGCTCACGCCGCCGCCCCCGTTCGTTTCGCCGCGTGTGCCGCGGCCGCCTCGCGGACCCAGGCGCCGTCCTCGTGGGCCTGCCGGCGCCGGGCGATCCGCTGCCGGTTCATCGGCCCGTCGCCGGAGATCACCCGCTTGAGCTCGGCCCAGTCCGGGGCGCCGAAGTCGTAGTGCCCGCGCTCGGCGTTCCACCGAAGCTCCGGGTCGGGCAGCGTCACGCCGAGCATCTCGGCCTGCGGCACGGTCATGTCCACGAACCGCTGCCGCAGCTCATCGTTGGTGTGCCGCTTGATCTTCCAGGCCATCGACCGGGCGGTGTTCGGCGAGTCGTCGTCCGGCGGGCCGAACATCATCAGCGACGGCCACCACCAGCGGTCGGTCGCGTCCTGCACCATCTGCCGCTGCTCCGGCGTACCGCGCATCATGGTCATCAACAGCTCGTAGCCCTGCCGCTGGTGGAACGACTCCTCCTTGCAGATCCGGATCATCGCCCGCCCGTACGGCCCGAACGAGCTGCGGCACAACGGGACCTGGTTGCAGATCGCGGCGCCGTCCACCAGCCAGCCGATCACGCCGACGTCGGCGAAGGTCAGCGTCGGGTAGTTGAAGATGGACGAGTACTTCTGCCGGCCCTCGATCAGCCGCTGGGTCAGGTCACCCCGGTCGGCGCCCAGCGTCTCGGCCGCCGAGTACAGGTAGAGCCCGTGCCCGGCCTCGTCCTGCACCTTGGCCAGCAGGATCGCCTTACGCCGCAGCGACGGCGCCCGGGTGATCCACTCGCCCTCCGGCTGCATGCCGATGATCTCGGAGTGCGCGTGCTGGGCGATCTGCCGGATCATCGTCTTGCGGTAGCCGTCCGGCATCCAGTCCCGGGGTTCGATCCGCTGGTCCCGCTCGATCGTCTCGGTGAACCCCTGCTCTCCAGTGATCATGTTTCCTCCCAGGTGAAGAAGCCCTGGCCGGTCTTGCGGCCCAGCTCGCCGCGCGCCACTTTGTCGCGCAGCAGCCGGGGTGCGGCGAACCGCTCCCCCAGCTCGCGGTGCAGGTGATCGGCGATGGCCAGCCGCACGTCCAGACCCACCAGGTCGGTGGAACGCAGCGGGCCCATCGGGTGCCGGTACCCGAGTTCCATCGCGCGGTCGATCGACCCGGCATCGGCCACGCCCTCCTCGAGCATCCGGATCGCCTCCAGCCCGAGCAGCACGCCGAGGCGGCTGGTGGCGAAGCCGGGCGAGTCGCGGACCACCACCTCGGTCTTGCCGAGCGCGCGGACCCAGTCCACCACCCGGTCGCGGACCGCCCCGGCGGTGGCCGGGCCGAGCACCACCTCGACCAGCGAGCTGGCCGGCACCGGGTTGAAGAAGTGCATGCCGAGCACCCGCTGCGGGCTCCGCAGCCCGCCGGCCAGCCCGGCGATGGACAGCGAGCTGGTGTTGGAGGCCAGCACGGCGTCGTCGCCCAGCACGTCTTCGGCGGCGGCCAGCACCCGCACCTTGAGCGCGGCGTCCTCCGGCACCGCCTCGACGACCACCTCGGCGTCGGCGGGCAGGCCGGTCACGTCCGCGGCCAGCGAGACCCGGTCCAGCACCGCGCCGGCCGGCTCGGTCAGCTTGCCGCGCTCGGCGGCCCGCAGCAGTCCCATCGCGACGCGGTCCTTCGCGGCGGCCGCGGCGGCCGGGTCCCGCTCGACGACGGTGACCCGGGACCCGGCGGCGGCGAAGACCTGGGCGATGCCCGATCCCATCCGGCCACCGCCGATCACGCCGACGGTCTTGGGGGCTGTCATGATCGACCGCCGGCGAGGAACGCGTCCATCCGGGCGCGCTTGTCGTCGGACTCGAACAGGATCGCCTGGGCCAGGTCGTCGGTGACCGGGTGACCGCCGGGGGCATCGGCGACCAGCTTGGTCAGCCGCAGCGCCAGGGGACCCGATCGGGCCATCCGGTCGAGCACGGCGTGTGCCCGCTTGACCAGCTCGGCGGCCGGCACCACCTCGGCGACCAGGCCGAACCGGACCGCGTCGTCGGCGTCCAGCCTGCGGCCGGCCAGCAGCACCTGCTTGGCCACCGACGCGCCGGCCAGCTCGCGCAGCCGCCAGCAGGCGCCGGCCGCGGCCAGGATGCCCAGGCCCGGCTCCGGGTTGCCGAACACCGCGGTGGGCGAGGCCAGCCGCAGATCGCAGGCGTACGCCAGCTCGGCGCCGCCGCCCAGGGCGTACCCGTCCACCGCGGCCAGCGTGGGCAGCGGCAGCCGGGCGATCCGGTCGAACAGCCGGCTGTTGATTCCCTGCAGCGCCTGGTCGCGGCCGCGCTCGCGCAGCTCAGCGATGTCCGCTCCGGCCGCGAAGGTGCCGCCGGCACCGGCCAGCAGGAGCAGTTTCGGGGTCGCCTCCAAGCGGGCGCAGACGTCGTGCAGCTCGTCGACCATGGCCTTGTTGATGGCGTTGCGCGCCTCCGGGCGGTGCAACGTCACCACCATCCGGTCGCCGAGCTCCTCGACGGTCAGGGTCGGCATTACGGGCGCTCCACCAGCATCGACACCCCCTGGCCGACGCCGACACAGAGGGTGGCCAGCGCGCGCCGGGCGTGCTCCCGTTCCATCCGGCCGAGCAGCGTCACCGTAAGGCGAGCGCCGGAGCAGCCCAGCGGATGGCCGATCGCGATCGCGCCGCCGTCGGCGTTGACCCGGTCCTCGTCCAGCTTGAGCCGGCGGATGACGGCCAGCGACTGCACGGCGAACGCCTCGTTGAGCTCGACCGCGTCCAGGTCGCCGGCCGTCCAGCCGGCCCGGGCCAGCGCCTTCTCGGTGGCCGGCACCGGGCCCAGGCCCATCAGGTGCGGCGGTACGCCGGCGCTGGCCGCGGTGACGACGCGGGCGCGCGGGGTCAGCCCGTACCGGTCGATCGCGGCCTGGCTCGCCACCAGCACCGCGGCGGCGCCGTCGGACAGCGGTGACGACGAGCCCGCGGTCACCACACCGTTCTTCCGGAACACCGGCTTGAGCCCGGCCAGCTTCTCCAGGCTGGAATTGCGGCGCGGGATCTCGTCGGCCACCACGTCGCCCACTCCGACGATCTCGCCGGAGAACCGGCCGGCGTCGATCGCGGCCACCGCCCGCTGGTGACTGCGCAGCGCGAACGCGTCACTCTCGGCGCGGCTGATGCCGTCGAGCGCGGCCACCTCCTCGGCGGTCTCCCCCATGCTGAGCGTGATCGGCGGTTCGGCGTCGGCGAACCGCGGGTTGGTGAACCGCCAGCCCAGCGACGTGTCGACCACCTCGCCGGGCCGGGCCCACGGGGTGCCCGGCTTGGCCATCACCCAGGGGGCCCGGGTCATCGACTCGACCCCGCCGGCCACCACCAGGTCGGCCTCGCCGGCCCGGACCGCCTGCGCGGCCGAGGCGATCGCGGTCAGGCCGCTGGCGCACAGCCGGTTCACCGTGTAACCGGGCGTGGTCTCCGGCAGGCCGGCCAGCAGCACGGCCATCCGGGCGACGTTGCGGTTGTCCTCGCCCGCCTGGTTCGCCGCACCCAGGATCACCTCGTCGATCGCCTCGGCCGGGACCCCGCCGCGGCGGACCGCCTCGCCGACCACCAGCGCGGCCAGGTCGTCGGGCCGGACGCCGGCCAGCGCGCCGCCGTACTTTCCCTGCGGGGTGCGCACCCCGCCGACCAGGAAGGCGCGGGTGGGCTCAGCCATGATGCCTCGACTGCAGGGTGAAGAACCGGCCGGTGACGAACCATTCGTCGGTCAGCGAGGCGGTGGCGGCCGGGTTGGCGGCCGTGCCGTGCAGATCGCTGAACGCCGCGGTCTGGTTGACGAAGACGCCGCCGGTGAGGTTTTCCGACAGGTGCACCCCGGCGCCCAGGGCAGCCTCCCGGGCGGCGGCGATCACCTCCGGGGAGGTGGCGTACACCGACGCGGTCAGCGCACCGTGCTGCCGTACGGTCTCGGTGAACAGCCGCAGGCTGTGCTCGGTGGACTCGGTGGTGATCACGAACGACACCGGGCCGAACCACTCCCGGGTGTAGATCTTCTCGTCGGCAGCGTCCAGCTTGACGATCACCGGCGTGCGGATGGTGGCGTCCGGCCACTGCTCGTCCGCCACCTCACCGGTCGGCCGCACGACGCTGGCCGCGCCGGTCGCCTCGGTCACCCGGGCCAGCACACCGTCGTTGACGATGGCTCCGAGCGTGCCGGTGGCCCGCTTCGGATCGCCGAGCAGCTTGTCCACCGCCGCGGCCAGGTCGGTGGCGAACTCCTCCGGGCTGCGGTGCCCGGCGTCGGTCTCGATGCCGCCGGCCGGCACCAGGATGTTCTGCGGCGTGGTGCACATCTGCCCGCTGTACAGCGACAGCGAGAAGGACAGGTTGCGCAGCAGGCCCTTGTAGTCGTCGGTTGCGTCGACGATGACCGTGTTCAGGCCGGCCTTCTCGGTGTAGACGACGGCCTGCCGGGCGTTCGCCTCCAGCCAGTTGCCGAACTCGCTGGACCCGGTGAAGTCGACGATCCGGACGTCCGGGTGGGTGGCCAGGGTGGCCGCGATGCCGTCGCCGCGCTCCTCCACCGCCAGCGTCACCAGGTTGGGGTCCTGGCCCGCCTCGGCCAGCACCTCCCGGGCGATCTGCACGGTGATCGCCAGCGGCAGCACCGCGCCGGGGTGCGGCTTGACGATCACCGGGTTGCCGGTGACCAGGCTGGCGAACAGGCCGGGATAGCTGTTCCAGGTCGGGAAGGTGTTGCATCCGATCACCAGGGCCACGCCCCGGCCCACCACGGTGCTGGTCTTGGTCATGGTCAGCGGGTCGGCCCCGCGCTGCGGCTTGCTCCAGGTCGCGGTGGCCGGCATGCGGGTGGTGGCGGCCAGCGCGTACGCCACCGCCTCCAGCCCACGGTCCTGGGCGTGCGGGCCGCCGGCCTGGAAGGCCATCACGAATGCCTGGCCGGTGGTGTGCTGCACGGCGTGCGCCATCTCGAAGGAGCGGGCGTTGATCCGGCGCAGGATTTCCGCGGCGACGCCGGCGCGGCCGTGCGGGCCGGCCGCACGCCAGGCCGGGACGGCCGCGCGGGCGGCGGCGATCAGCGCGGCCGGGTCCGCCTTGGGATAGCGGATGCCGAGGTCGAAACCGTACGGGGAACGCTCGGTCGCCACCGTACCGGCGGCCCCGGGTGCCTCGATCGGGAAGTCGGTGTCGAGCAGGGCGCGGAACGCCTGCTCGCCGGCCGGGGCGGCGGTCTCGCCGTAGACCGACTTGCTGGGCGACTCCGGATAGGCCGACCAGTACTCCCGGGTGCCGGCCGCGGCGATCGCCCGGTCGAGCACCTCGCGATGCGTCTCGTACCACTCGGTGGGGGTTGTCATCTGCGCTCCTGTGCGGTTGGCTAGCTAAATACTTACCGGCCGTTCGGTCGGTTATCAACCGCCGGGAGGGAAGGTGGCACGCACCGCGGCCCATGAGATGTGGGACCGGGACACCGCCTCGCGGGCACTCGGCATGCACCTCGTGGACGCCGGCGACGGCGCGGCCACGGTGCGGATGCCGGTGACCGCGGCGATGGTGAACGGGCACGGCATCGCGCATGGCGGATACGTGTTCCTGCTGGCCGACAGCGCCTTCGCGTGTGCCTGCAACAGCCACGGCCCGGTCACCGTGGCGGCCGGTGCGGACATCTCGTTCCTGCAGCCGGTCAAGGAGGGTGACGTGCTGATGGCGACCGCGCGGGAACGCGCGCGCACCGGCCGCAGCGGGATCTACGACGTCACGGTGACCCGGGACGGCGACGTGGTGGCCGAGTTCCGCGGACGCAGCCGGACGATCGGGCGACCGGCATGATCGGCCGCGCCGCGGTGGTGCCCGCCCGCAACGCTCCGCCGGGCCCGCCGTGACCGCAGTGGGACGCCGCCGGGTGGGCCGGCCCGGCCACGACCAGGAGGCGGTGCTGGCCGCCGCGGTCCGGCTGTTCAACCAGCGCGGGTACGAAGCGACCAGCATGGGGGATCTGGCCGAGGCGTTGCGGATCACCAAGTCGAGCATCTACCACCACGTGACCAGCAAGCAGGACCTGCTGCGGATGGCCGTCAACCACGCCCTGGACGGCCTGGAGGCGGCCGCCGCCGAGGTGCGTGCGCCGGACCGGCCGGCCATCGACCGGCTGGAGCTGCTGGTCCGGCGCAGCGTGCTGGTGCTGGCCGGCCGGCTGGAGTTCGTCACCCTGCTGCTGCGCGTCCGCGGCAACAACGGCATCGAGAAGGACGCGCTGATGCGCCGCAAGATCCTCGACGCGCAGGTCACCGATCTGGTCAAGCAGGCGCAGGCGGACGGCGACCTGCGCGCCGACGTGGACCCGGCGACCGCGGCCCGGTTGCTGTTCGGCATGGTCAACTCGCTGACCGAGTGGTACCGGCCACGCCCGGGCGGCGCCGACGCCATCGCCGGCACCGTGGTCACGCTCGCCTTCGAAGGCCTGCGAACCCGACCGGAGCAAGGCCTGCGAACCCCGGAGTAAGGCACAAGTCTCGGCCGGCTCACGGCGTGTCGTCCGCGATGGGCAGCAGCGCCTGGAATACTGAGCGCAGGTAGAGGCCCCTTCCATGTATGAGATGGAAGGGGCCTCTGATTCCGCGACTCCCACGGTCCGATCGCTCGGCCCGCGAACCCCGCGGAGCACACCGCCATCATGTGGCAAGCCTCGACGAACCCCGGTCGACTCGGTGCCCGCCTCCCGGAACGGCGCCTTTCCAGGACGGCCCGTCAGCTAGGCAACCCTGCAGCGAACTCCGGCCTCCCGGGCGCCCGCTCTCGCGAACTCCCAGTCCTACGTGCTCACTGGTCCTGAGGTTTCCCTCCGAACCGGGTTGCCGTCTCTGGCGGCGTGAGAGATTTCTAATCCTGCCGGAACACCAGCGCAAGAGGCTGGAGGCAGCTTTTTCGAGACTCCGTGGGATGGCCCAAATCATCCACAGGACGAGCGAGGTTACCCCCAGGTCGAAGCGTGTTGTCCACCAGTTATCCACTTGTTCATCCACAGGGGCGACGCGATTGCCACACCGTGATCAGTCGTTGGTCTTCGCGGCATGACGGAGGCGCAGACGCCCGCCGTTCCGGAAGTCGACACCTACACGGCCCGGACCGCCCGTGGCACCGCCGCGCTGCTCGGCCGGGAGGCGGTGGTGTTCCCTAGTCACCGCGGCGGGTTCCTCGGCGGCGAGTTCGGCTACGCGGGGCAAGCCCACGGAGTTCGCGGCCAAGCTGCGTGCGGTGTTGGCCACGAACGGCTGAGCAGCGCAGCGGCAACAAACGCGGCGCCGCCACCCCTGGCCGGGACGGCGGCGCCGCGGTCCGGGCGGCTACCGGAGGAACAGGGTTCCGGCCCGGCCGCGGCCCGCACCGGCCGCGTTCACCGCCTGGACGGTCACCTTGTACTTGGTACCCGGCTTGACGCCGGCCGGTGCGGTGCGCCCCGCGCTGCGGACGGTGGACCGCACGGTGATCACGTGGGGAGCGCCGTAGGCAGCGCCCTTGCGGTTGAGCCGCTGCCACGTGACGCGGTAACCGGTGATCGCCGATCCGCCGGTGGACGACGGTGCCGTCCACTTCACGGTGGCGGTGGCCTTGCCGCCCTTCGCGCCGGAGACGGCGGTCAGGCTGGCCGGGAGGGCGGGCACCGTGCGCGGGAAGGCCGGGGCGGAGAGCGCCGACAGGGCACCGGCGCCGATCGCGTTCACCGCCCGCACCTCGAACCGGTACACCTTGCCGTTGCTCAGCCCGGACACGGTGAGCGTCGAGGCGCTCCCGCCGGCCATGCGGAGGCTGCCGGCCGGGCGGCCGGTGGAGCCGTCGATTACCTGGATCTCGTACCGGGTGATCGGCGAGCCGCCGTTGCTGACCGGCGCTGCCCACCGGACCACCGCCATGCCGTTGCCGCCGGTGACCGTGCCGATCCGGGCGGCGCCGGGCACGGTCCGCGGCGTGGTCGTCCCGCCCGGCGCCGGCCCGGTGCCCCCACCGGTCGGCGTGGTCGGGCCGGTGTTCGGGTCGGTGGTGGGCCCGGTCGTGGGGTCGGTGGCGGCGCCCGCCGCCGGGAGGACCCGGTTGGAGGCCGCCGAGAAGGCGCTCGATCCGGCGGCGTTCACCGCTCGGACCCGGAACGCGTACCAGGCGCCGTTGGTCAGGTAGGGGAACACCATCGACGTCTCGTCCGGCCCGGCCACGTTCACGTCCACCACGACTCCGGTCTCGTCGTCGAGCGCCTGGATCTCGTAGCCGTAGAGCGGGCTGCCGCCGTCGGACGCCGGCGCTGTCCAGCGGACCAGGGCCTCACCGTCACCCGCGGTCGCGGTGCCGATGACCGGGGCACCCGGCGCCGCCGCCGGCGTGGCCGGGGTGGTCGGCGTGGCGGTGGCAGTGGGAGTGGCGGTGACGGTGGGCGTGGCGGTGACGGTGGGCGTGACCGTGGCAGTGGGGGTGGCCGACGGCGCCGGGCCGGCCGTGGTGGCCGACGGGGTTGGCGTCGGGGTCGAGGACGGGTCGTCGTCCGAGCCGTTGCCGCCCGACGTGCCGTTGTCCTCGGCGTCGACCGACGGTGTCACCGGCGAGGTGGCCGCGCTGAACTCGCCCGGCCCCGACGCCGTGACCAGCCGCAGCCGGAACGTCACCGGCACCCCGTTGGTCAGGCCGGTGGCGACGAACGAGGTCGCCGTCGCCGGCAGGTCGGTCAGCGTGGTCACGCCGCCCGCGGTCTGCTCCAGGGTCAGCCCGGTGACCGGCTCGCCCACGCGGGACGCCGGCACGGTGAACAGCACCGTCGCCTCGCCGTCGCCGGCGAACGCGGAGAGCCCGACGAACTCCTCGCCGGCTGCCACGGTCATCAGCTGGTCGGTGAACTGCAGCAGCTCCACGTTGCGCAGCGTGTCGGTGCCGTCCGGGCCGGCCACGACCAGGCCGTCCGCGGTGGGCGTGACCGAGTATTCGGCCCGGTTGCCGGCGAAGACCGCGGTGTCCACGTCGTTGGTCGGCGACATTCGGATCTCCCGGACGATCACGATGTCCGCCGGGTTGATCCGGCCGGCGAACACGTCGGCCTGCAGCTCGGCCAGGCTGGCGGCGGAGCGGATCTCGGTGCCGTCCGCCGCCCGGACGCTGAGCCGGACGGTCAGGTAGCGGTCGCCGTCCAGGATGTCGTCGCCGATGCGCCCGGTGAGGGTGTCGTTGCCCGGGCCGCCGAGCAGGATGTTGCCCTCACCCCAGACGTCGCCCTGCAGGTCGCACTCGCGGCCGGTGTTGTTGCCCACCGCCGAGGCGGGCAGCGGCAGCGTGGTGACCACCTGGTCCAGGCCGCGGATCCGGGCGATGCCGGCCGCGTCCAGCGCGTCGCAGCCGAGCAGTCCGCCGGCACCGCCGCCGAGCAGGCCGTTCGCCGACGGGATGGCGTCGTCACCGATCAGCGTGTCGTTGCGGGAACCGCCGGACAGCGCCTCGACCTCGCGGTACCGGTCCTCGACACCGTCGTCCACGGTGCCCTCGGGCAGCACCGCCCGGGCCAGGTCGGCCACCATCGGGCCGTCGGTGCCGGCGATGGACCAGTCGTACCCGCCGGCGCCGAGCACCCGGTCGGCCGCCGGGCCCTGGACCGCGATGTCGTCGCCGCCCTCCAGGTGGTATTCGTCCTCGCCGCCCTGGCCGAGCAGCACGTCGTGCCCGGGCCGGTTGGTGTCGTCGGCGAAGAACGGGTTACCGCTGTCGCCCTGGAGCAGGTCGGCGCCGTTGCCGCCCTCCTGCCAGTCGTCACCGGCGTCGCCGAAGACGATGTCGTCACCCTCGCCGGCGATGGCGAAGTCGTCGCCCTCGCCCTGGGACGTCTCGTTGGCGTTGGCGCCGCCGTTGGTGACGTCCTTGCCGTCGCCGGCGGTGATGATGTCCAGCCCGGGGCCGCCGTCCACGGCGTCGTTGCCCGGGCCGCCCTTGAGGAAGTCGTCGCCGCTGGCGTCGGTGAGCACGTCGTCGTCGTCACCACCCAGCGCCACGTCGTTGCCGGCGCCACCCTCCAGGCGGTCGTTGTGCTCGTTGCCCCACAGCGTGTCGTTGTCGTTGCCGGCCGAGATCCAGTCGGCGCCGTCGGTCCCGTTGTACACACTCTGCGCGTTGATGCCGGGCCGGTCGACGGTGTTGCGGGCACGGTACTTGATGGTGCCGTCCGGCAGCCGGATGAGCAGGGCGCTCTCGTTGCACGCGGTGGCCGGGTCGTCGTCCACCCGGTTGCCGTCCCGCTCGTATCCGGCCGCGGTGCCGGCCAGCGCGGACAGCTCGAACTTGCAGTCGTTAGTGGCGAACACGTCGGCCCGCAGGCTCTGCACGCCGGTGGTCCGCATGATCAGCTCGGCGAATGAGTTGCCCTCCAGTTGCGAGCGCAGGTTCATGCCGGCGGTCCGGGCCAGGTAGTAGAGCCGGTCGCCGTCCTGCAGCTCGGTCATCTGCTTCTCGAAGACGTAGGTGAAGGTGCTGCCGAGCAGGCCCCCGAACGGCGCGGTGACCTCGGCCAGCCCGCCGATCCACAGGTCCACGGTGTCCAGGCCGGTGGTGGCGGCCGTCCACGAACCGGTGGCGTTCATGAACGCGGCGGCGTCGGCCGGCGAATGGTCGCCCACCTGCGGGTCGGCGATGGCCCGGGCCGCGGCCCGCTTCGCGGCCACGGTGCCGGCCGCGGTGACGGTCGGGTGCTTGCCGTACGCGGCCACGAAGTTGATCAGCGACTCCGGGTGCTTGAGGTGCTCGCCGAAGTCCACCCAGCTGGTGTACGGGCGCAGCTGGCCGTCGTTGGTGCGGTCGAACAGCGTACGCCGGAAGGTGTTGAGCGACGGCATGCCCTCCGACCGGCCCCGGGCGATGTTGATCGCGGCCAGGTCCATCGGCAGGCCGAGCAGGTTGTCCCGCAGCGTGTCGGTCATGAACTCGTCGAGCTCGTTGCCGACCTGCTCGGT
>DASSAL010000388.1:0-4466 GCA_035685405.1 Actinoplanes sp.
AGGATCGTCTCTCGTCGGGGGCGTCGCGCTACGGCCCACGTCGCCCAACAGTTGATTTTCCCTGATGACCACCGCCGGACCCAAACCGAGCCATCATCGATGTGACAGCATCTAGCTTATCTTGAATGTGGCTGTCACAATGTGCGGTCATGCAGGCCCGGTCGGCCCTCTTCGACCTGTACGGCGACTACCTGCGCTCCCGGGGCGGCCTGGCGCCCGTGGCCGCCCTGGTGAAACTGCTCGCGCCGGTCGGCATCGCCGCGCCCGCGGTCCGCACCGCGGTCTCCCGGATGGTCCGCGAGGGCTGGCTGCACCCGCTGCGCCTGGCCGCCGGCCCTGGCTATCTGCTCACCCCGAAGGCGGCCGGCCGGCTGAACGAGTCGTCCGCCCGGCCGCACCGCACCGGCCGGATTCCCTGGGACGGCCGGTTCGACCTGGTGCTGCTCCGGCGGCCGGCGGCGACGGGCGTGGCCCGCCGGATGGGCGCGCTCGGGTACGGGATGCTCGACGAGCGCACCTGGGTGGCGCCGCGGGCCGCCGATGAGGTGGACAGCCTGCTGACCGGCGCGGCGATGGAGTACGAACGGTTCAGTGCCGCCCACACGGCCGGGTCGCCGAGTGTGGTTGACGTGGTCGGCCGGGCCTGGAACCTCTCGGAGATCGGCCGCGGGTACGACGAGTTCGTCGCCACCCACCGTCCGCTGGTGTCCGCGGTGACCGGGCGCAGCACCGACGAAGAAGCGTACGCGGCCCGCTTCGCCCTGGTGCGCTCCTGGCGGACGGTGGGCAGCCGGGACCCGCACCTGCCCGCCGCCCTGCTGCCCACGCCGTGGCCGGGTGCCGGCGCGGCCAGCTTCTTCGATCGGCACGCCGCCCGGCTGCGCCCGGCCGCCGAGCGGTTCGTCGAACGCTGCCTGGCGTCGGCGTCTCGTGGGATTCGTGTGGGATTCTCGGAACCATGACTGACGCCTTGCTCGTCGACCGCACCGACGCGGTCGTCACGCTCACCCTGAACCGTCCCGACGCGATGAACGCCCTGACCGTGGACCTCAAGGAGGCGTTGCGGGACACCCTGGCCGCGTTGGAGACCGACCGGACCTGCCGGGCGATCGTGCTGGCCGGTGCGGGTAAGGCGTTCTGCGTCGGTCAGGACCTGCGGGAGCATGCCGAGTCGCTGAGCCGCGGCTCGACCGATCTCGACACGGTCCGGGTGCACTACAACCCGATCGCGCAGCGGCTGGCCAACATGCCCAAGCCGGTGGTGGCCGCGGTCCGTGGCATGGCCGCCGGTGCGGGCGCGTCCCTGTCGCTGCTCGCCGACCTGCGGATCGGCGGCCCGAAGACCGCCTTCCTGATGGCGTTCGCCAACGTGGGCCTGGCCGGGGACACCGGCATCTCCTGGTCGTTGCCGCGGATCGTCGGGCACGCCCGGGCCCTGGAGCTGCTGCTGCTGGCCGAGCCGGTCCGGTCGGCCGACGCGTATCAGATGGGTCTGCTGTCCCGGCTGGTCGACGACGACGAGCGGGTGCTGCCGGCGGCACAGGAGCTGGCCGCCCGGCTGGCCGCCGGCCCGACCGTCGCGTACGGCGCGATCAAGCGGGAGCTGTCCATCGGGGACGCCGGGACCCTCTCCGACGCCCTGGCCGCCGAGGCTCAGGCGCAGGCCATCTGTGGACGCACCTCGGACCACCGGAACGCGGTGGACGCGTTCGTGGCCAAGGCGAAGCCGGCCTTCGAGGGCAAGTGATATGAGCGGTTCGGGATAGCGACATTCATCCGGGTAAATGCCTAGGCTCCACTCAACACGGCGAGCTTGGGGAGGACCGGATGGCAAGGTGGCGCAGTCTTCTGGGCGTGGCGGCAGCCGCGCTCACGGTGGCCACGATGGGCACGGTGGTGAACGCTTCGCCGGTCGCGGCGGCACCACCCGGACCCGACCGCGTCGTCGGTGGCACCCGGGCCGCACAGGGCGAGTTCCCGTTCATGGTGCGTCTGTCGATGGGCTGCGGCGGCGCGCTGTACAGCCCGACGCTGGTGTTGACCGCGGCGCACTGCGTCAGCCGGACCGGCACCAACACCAGCATCACGGCCACGCTGGGCGTGGTGGACCTGCAGTCCAGCAGCCGGATCACCCGCCGGTCCAACTACGTGTACCGGGCGCCCGGCTACAACGGCAACGGCGACGACTGGGCGCTGGTCCGCCTGTCCAGCCCGGTGACCGGCCTGGCCACCCTGCCAATCGCGACCAGCACGGCGTACGACTCGGGCACCTTCACCATCGCCGGGTGGGGCGCGAACCGGGAGGGCGGCTCCCAACAGCGCTACCTGCTCAAGGCGACCGTGCCGTTCGTCAGCGACGCGACGTGCAACTCGCGGACCATGTACAACGGCCGGGTCATCGCGGCCGAGGAGATCTGCGCCGGCTACACCTCCGGTGGGGTGGACACCTGCCAGGGTGACTCCGGCGGCCCGATGTTCCGCCGCGACGCCAGCAACGCCTGGATCCAGGTTGGCATCGTCAGCTGGGGCGACGGGTGCGCCCGCGCGAACAAGCCCGGCGTCTACACCCAGGTGAGCTACTTCAGCTCGTCGATCCGCTCGGCGGCGACCAGCCTCGGCGGCTAATCCTCGTCTTCTTCCTCGGGGTCCTGGTTCGCCTCGACCCCGAGGACGAAGGCCTGCATCGCCAGCTCGTCCCCGGACGGCCACACGAAGGCCGGCAGCTCGGCCGGGCCCAGTTCGGCGACGTACGTCCAGAACTGCCGGACCGCCTCCGCCGGGCTGCCCGCCTCGATCGGCATGGCGACGCTGACCAGCCACGGCTTGCGTGCGGCGGGCCCGGCGAGGCGGGCGGCGACCCGCTCGAACAACTCGGCGTCCAGCGCGGTGACGTCCCCGGTGAGCTTCAGGTCGTCGGCCGGGACCGGCTGTTCGAAGGCACGCCGGGTGTAGGCGACCTCGGTGGTGGAGATGACCCGGCCCGTCGCCACCGCCTGCGGTTCCGCGCCGACCACCAGCAGGACCTCGTCACCCGGCTGGGCGCCGGGTACGGTCGCCGCCAGGGTGTCGTGCTGAAACAGCCGCTCGGTAGCCCACCGGTCCGCCGGAATGATGACCGCCCACTGACCCATGAGCGCCATCCTCTCAACGCGTCAGCGGTGGGACGCAGCAGCCCTCGAGGTGGTCGTCGACCATGCCGGTGGCCTGCATCAACGCGTACGCCGTGGTGGGGCCGACGAACCGGAAGCCACGCTTCTTGAGGTCCCTGGCCATCGCCGTGGACTCCGGCGTCCGTGCGGGCACGTCGGCGCGGGTGGCCGGGCGCGGCTTCGGTGGCGGAGCGTACGACCAGAGCAACGCCGCCAGCCCGTCCGGCAGGTCGGCGGCCACCCGGGCGTTGTGCAGGGCGGCATCCACCTTCATCCGGTTCCGGACGATGCCCGCGTCGCCCATCAGCCGGGCCAGGTCGTCCTGGTCGTACGCCGCCACCTTGTCGATCGAGAAGTCGTCGAAGGCGCGCCGGAACGCCGCCCGCTTGCGCAGGATGGTGATCCAGGCCAGGCCGGACTGGAACGCCTCCAGGGTGAGCCGCTCGAACAGCCCGTCGTCGGTACGGACCGGCCGCCCCCACTCGTCGTCGTGGTAGGCGATGTACTCCGGCGTGCTCGCACCCCAGAAGCAGCGCGGCCGCCGGTCCGGTCCCACCACCAGGGCAGCGCCGGTCATGTGGGGAGTCTGCCCTGCTCTACCAGCCGGCCGAACTTCCGGAGGGCGCCAGTGAAGCCGATCTTCGAACCCGGCCACAGCACCGGCCAGGCGAGCTTGCCCACGGTGCCGCCGGGCAGGTGGAACCACTCGTGCAGCACCATCTGGGTGCGGTCGCCGGCCATCGGGGTGCAGCGCATCGACCCGGGACCTCGCAGCACCTTGCCGCAGTGCACGACGCGGACCTCGTACGGCGGATCCACCCGCACCACCCGCAGCTCGTCCCGCAGCGCCGCCGGGCCGATCGCGGTGATCGCCTCCACCAGGCTGCCCACCCCGCCATCGCCCTCGACCACCCGGACCCGGGTGAACGGGATCCACTCGGACTGGCTCTCCCAGTCCACGAACGCGGCGAACACCCGGCTCACCGGTGCGTTGACGATGACCGTGGCGGTCACCTCACCGGTGCCGGGCCGGGCGGCGTCGCCCAGGCCGTCGACCCCTTCGGCGGCGCTCACCGGCGCTCCGCCGGTTCGCCGCCCGCCTTGACGTCCGGCTTCTCCGCCGCAGAGACGTCCGCCACCACGGACGGGGTGTCCTCGGACACCGGCGGCGGCGCCACCGCCGCCTCCCGGGCCCGGCGCAGCACGTCGGCGTCGGAGATCCGACCCTCGCGGAGCGCCGTCACCTCGGCCTCCAGCACACCGATCAGCTCACCCTTGTAGCCGATGTCGTACGCCGCCCGCTGCAACGCCTGGTCG
>DASSAL010000389.1:0-14002 GCA_035685405.1 Actinoplanes sp.
TCCGCTCGGCCACCGACGTGCCCGCCGACCTGCAGGGCCGCGCCGTCCGCGTGGAGCGCCTCGCGATGGTCATGGTCGAGTGCATCGCTCGCGGCTATCTGGCCGGCTCGGGGCTCAAGGACTACGCGAACCACCGGTCCATCGCCGGCAACCCGCTTCCGGACGGGTTGACCGAGGGGTCGCGGCTGCCCGAGCCGATCTTCACGCCGTCCACCAAGGTGGCGCCGGGGCAGGGGCACGACCAGACGATCACCTATGCCGATGTGGTGGCTCAGGAAGGGCCGGACGTGGCCGCCGAGCTCCGGCGGATCACGCTGGAGGTGTATCGGCGGGGGTCGGAGATCGCGCTCGGCAAGGGGATCATCATTGCCGACACCAAGATCGAGCTGGGGTACGGGAAGCGCGGCCTCACGATCGCCGACGAGTTGCTCACGCCGGATTCGAGCCGGTTCTGGGCGGCCGACGAGTGGAAACCGGGCGTCACGCCGCGGTATCTCGACAAACAGTTCCTGCGCGACTGGTCGGCGACCGAACTCGCCGGGTGGGACCGGACGCCGCCGGGCCCGGAGATCCCGGAGCCGGTCGTGGAGGCGACTCGCGGCCGGTACGTCGAGGTTTATCAACGCCTAACCGGCGACCGGTGGAAATAGCGCTATCGACGAACGCCGCGACGACCGGGCGAGACCGCCACGAAGCCATACGCACAAAACGCGTTTCAGTCGACATACGCTGGCGACGTGGACTACGGCCATGACCTGGAGTTCGGCACCTTCATCACCCCGGTGAACAACCCGCCGCACGCCGCGGTGGACCGGGCTCGGCTCAGCGAGCAGCTCGGCTACGACCTGGTGAGCTTTCAGGACCACCCGTACAAGCCGGGCTTCCTGGACACCTGGACGTTGATGAGCTGGGTGGCCGCGCGGACCGAGCGGATCCGGGTGGCCGGCAACGTGCTCAACGTGCCGATGCGGCCGGCACCGGTGCTGGCCCGGGCCGCGGCCGGCCTGGACCTGTTGAGCGGCGGCCGGTTGTCGCTGGGTCTCGGCGCCGGCGGGTTCTGGGACGCGATGGCGGCGATGGGCGTCACCCGGCGGACCGCGGGCGAGTCGGTCGAGCAGCTGTCCGAGGCGATCGACGTGATCCGCCAGATCTGGGCCACCGACGAGCGGCGCGCGCTCCGGTACGACGGGACGTACTACCGGCTCAACGGTGCGAAGCGCGGGCCACGACCGGCGCACGACATCCCGATCTGGGTGGGTGCGTACAAGCCCCGGATGCTGCGGCTGGTCGGCGCCCAGGCGGACGGTTGGCTGCCCTCGCTCTCCTACCTCAAGCCGGGTGACCTGGCGACCGGCAACGAGATCATCGACGCTGCGGCCCGGGCGGCTGGGCGGGACCCGCGTGAGGTCCGCCGGCTGCTGAACGTCTTCGGCGACCCCGGGCGGTCCACCGCCGAGTGGGTGGATCAGTTGCTCTCGCTGGTCCTCGAGGACGGGATCGGCACGGTGATCCTCGGCTCGGACGATCCCGGTGAGCTGCAGCGCTTCGCCGACGAGGTGGTGCCCGAGGTACGCGCGCGGGTGGCCGCCGAACGCGCCGCGGGCGGCGTTGCGGTGGGCGGTGTGCGCAGCGCGGCGGCGCTGGCCAAGCGGCGCGACGACATCGACTACGACGGGCTGCCGCCCTCGTTGGCCGCGGCGGCGATCGAGCCGGGCGATTTCGGGTAAGGGCGGGTGCGCTCGACGTACATGCGGGGTGGATCCCGCGAGCACGGCCTGAAGCGCCGTTACGACCCGGACAACGTGTTCCGGGACAACTTCAACATCGATCCACTGGGCGAGTGAGGCGAGAGGTCGGCCAGGTGCCGGGCCCAGCGATCGTCGAGCAGCCGGTCGTTCGGCGGGCGGACCTGCTGCCCCGACGCGAACACCGCGTGCCAGTGATGCCCGGGCACGTCATGCCGCAGATCCTCCAGCGATAGCCGGTCGGCGACCGGAAGCACGTGGTCCCAGAGCACGTCGGCGTAATAGGTGAGCCGGCGCGGATCACCCGTCCAGTGGGCGTCCGGGAAGATCACACCGTCGGCCAGGGTGCCGCTGGCCACGATGCCCCGGTCGGTGCGCTGCCGCAGCAGGAACACGCGGTCGCCGGGCGCGGTGCCGCCGCGGCGGCTGCCGAAAGTCCAGCGCCCCCGCACGGTGCGGCCGGCCGCGGTCGCCGCGATGTCGGACCGGTAGTTGGTGCGCGCGTATCCGGTCTCGCTCGCGTTCCAGGTCAACAGGAACGTCGTCACGGCTGCGAGCGTGCCAGAACGCGCAGGTCGCCGGTGACCCGCCGGCCGATGTGCCCGATCAGCCGGCGCAGATCGGCGCAGTACACCGACGGCTGACGGAATCCGGCGCCGGGCCGGTACCGGTGGGCGTAATGTCCGGCGCCGCAGACGGTGTGTACGGGACAGGCGAGGCAGCCGTCGGCCAGCGCGGCGCGGCCGATCTGCCGGGCCACGATGCCCGGGTGCCGCAGCACCTCGTCGAAGTCGTGGTCGAGCACGTTCAGGCCGGTGGCGCACGCGCCGGGGTACGCCGACTTGAGCGAGTCGACCTGTTCGATCGCGCCGTCCGACTCGACCACCGCGACCACCGCCGGGGACAGACCGACCTGGTCGGAGCGGCTGGCGCCGCCCAGCACCAAAGTGATGATCTCGTCGAACAGGCGGATCGACGTCTCTCGTGATCCGGCCGGGTACCAGCGGTCGAACACCGCGATCAGCCAGTCGGCGTACCGGCCGGCCGGTGGTGGCGCCGCCCACGTGGCGTGCGGCAGCAGCAGGTCGATCGCGGGTGGCCGGTGCGACACCAGGGCCTCGTAGGTGGCCACCGGATCGGTGCGCGGATCAACGGTGCAGAGCAGGCCGGCGTAGGACGACCGGTACGCATCCGACCGGAGCAGGGTCAGCGCGCGCTCCGCGGCGGCGGAACTGCCGGCTCCGCTGCGGTGCCGGCGGTGCCGGTCGTGGTCGGCGGTCAGTCCGTCCAGGCTGATGCCGACGCTGACCCGGTGCGCGGCGAGCACGGCGAGCATCCGCTCGGTCAGCAGGACGCCGTTGGTCTGCGTACCGATCATGATGGTTGGCAGCGTGGCCCGCAGGTCGCCGACCAGCTCGGCCAGCCGGGCGGGTCCGGCGAGCAACGGCTCGCCGCCGTGCAGGACCGCCCGGACCTGGGTCAGCCGGTGCCGATGCGCGTGCTCGGCGATGCGCGCGGCGGTGGCCTGCCCGACGGCACGGGACATCATCACCGGCCGGTCGCGCCAGCTCTGGTCGGCCAGCTCGTAGACGTAGCAGTAGTCGCAGGCCAGGTTGCAGCGCTGGTGCACTTTGAGGACGAACTCCCGCAACGGCGTCGGACGCCAGCCGGGCGGAACCGTCATGCCCGCGTACGGCCAGGTCATCTCCGGTCGACGGCGGTGGTCCACCGCAGAACCACCTTGAAGTTGGCCTCGCCGCTGGATTCGGCGATCACGAAGCCGGTCTTGGCGGTGAGCTTGAGGCCCAGCTCCACGTCGATCGCGTCCGGGGGCGAGGTGGCCGCCCGGACCCGGTCGATCGCCGCCTCGCCCATCCGGACGACGTGGCCGATCGCCTCGTCGAAGCGCTCGGTGGCCCGGCCCACCACGTCTGCCGCGCCGGCCCGGACCAGCCCTTGGTTACTGATCTCGACCGTGATGGACGTGTTGTCGTCGATCGGCAGCTCAATGTATGCGGGCACCGTGCGTCTCCTTGGATCGGGGTAGGAGCACGGTAGCCGGTGCGGTCAGCGCGCGCCCTCGGAGACGCGGCGCCGTGGCCAGGCCGCCCCGGTGCCGCAGGTCTCGCAGCTGAGCTGGGCGCCGCAGTGCGCGCACCAGTCGTTGGTGCGCCGCAGATACCACCCGAGGGCGACGCCGGCGAGCAGACTGGCCAGGCCGATCAGCGCGGCCAGCGCCACCGCCCCGATCATGCGCAGGGTCCCGGTTGGGGAGTCCGCCGGAGGAGGGTGGTGTTGTTGTCGAGCGCGGGATCGCGGTCGGCTCGCGGGGAGACGTAGGGCGCGGTAAACGTGTCGACGCCGGTGCCGAGGTGGGCTCCGGGGCGGTACGTGACGGTGACGGCGCGCGCGGAAGCGGCTTCGATCACGCCGGCCTTCCATCCGTCCCGGTAGACCCAGACCGGGTCCGCCTTGTGGTAGCTGTCGGCCGGCGCCACATCCGCCGGATCGCGCTCCGGCGGGGCGATGGTCGGGGTGGACATCGGAGAGCCTCCAAGATCCGTATTGGGCGACTGCGTCGGTCGATCGGTGCTGATCAATCTGGCCGAACGGCCGAACTTTTCAGCACGCTGTGTCAGCAGGTCAGCACGCGCCTGTCCGCTATCATGCTCGGGAACAAGTGCGTTCGCAAGGCCAGCTGCACGTGCATCCGGTCTGTGCATTACCCAGGATTGGATGCATCGAACGGTTTCCTGGCGGGCGATCTCACCCGTAGGATGCGAAGGGACTGCGGCCGGCAGCCCCGGACAAAGTGCATGAGGAGAATCGTGGGTACGGAGGAGGCGCCGGGTAGCGGCCCGACCGTGCTGCGCATCCTCCTCGGTGCTCAGCTTCGGAAGCTCCGCGAGAGCAAGGGCATCACCCGCGAGGACGCCGGCTGGGAGATCCGCGCGTCCGGCTCGAAGATCAGCCGGATGGAGCTCGGCCGGGTCAGCTTCAAGGAGCGCGACGTCGGCGATCTGCTGGCCCTGTACGGCGTCACCGACGTCAAGGAACGCGAAGCGCTGCTGAGCCTGGCCCGGCAGGCGAACAACCCGGGCTGGTGGCACCACTTCGGCGACATCCTGCCCAGCTGGTTCCAGTCCTACCTGGGCCTCGAGGCCGCGGCCACGCTGATCCGGACGTACGAGATCCAGTTCGTGCCCGGCCTGCTGCAGACCCCGGAGTACGCGCGGGCGGTCATCATGCTGGGCCATGCGGGCGCCAACGCGGACGAGATCGACCGCCGCGTGGAGCTGCGCCGCCAGCGGCAGCAGGTGTTGAACCGCCCGGATCCGCCGCAGCTGTGGGCGGTGATCGACGAGGCGGTGCTGCGCCGGCCGATCGGCGGCGTCGACGTCATGAAGGCCCAGATCGAGGCGCTGATCCAGGCGTCGAAGCAGCCGAACGTCCGGCTGCAGATCATCCCGTTCAACGCCGGCGGTCACGCAGCCGCGGGCGGGCCGTTCGCGATTCTGCGGTTCCCGGAGCCGGAGCTGCCCGACGTGGTCTACGTCGAACAGCTCACCAGCGCTATCTATCTGGACAAGCGCGACGACGTGGACCACTACGCCATCGCGATGGAGCGGGTGTGCATCGACGCCGACCCGCCGAACCACACGCCGGAGATCCTGGAGAAGCTCCTGCATGAGGTCGGCAGGCCGGCGTAACCGTCGCACCGTCCCGGTCAGGACAGCAGGTTGTCGAAGTCTCCGTCACGCACGCCGAGGATGAACGCGTCGATTTCGGCCTGCGTGTAGACCAGCGCCGGGCCCTCGGGATCCCGGGAGTTCCGCACGGCCACGCCGCCGCCCGGCAGTACAGCACATTCGACGCAATTGCCGCTGGGGTTGCTGCGGCCACTCTTCTGCCAGGTCACTCCCTGCAACTGGCTGGCCGACATGCCGTTGACCATCCGCGTCATTCGTCACTCCCTACGTTGCCATCCGGCCGGGGATCGGCCGGCGGTCTTGCTTACCCTCCGGCGCTAGCAGGCAACCTGCGGTGCAAATGCACGTGCATCTGGCCTTGCGCTCTCACGGGATTGTGAGCATGATAACGCACGTACTTCACGGAAAGAACGTCACTAAGGGTGACATCTTTGAGTGACGATGCGGTTGCAGAATCGACCTCACGGGGGTCCCCTGGCGGGGGCGTCCAGGCCGGAGGTAAGGACATGTCGGTGCCGAACATCGGTCCGGGACTTCCCGACCCAGCCGCGGCCGACGACGGCCGGAAAGGCAACCCCGCGCCGGTGTACCGCGACGAGCGGCTGCTGGACGAGATAGAGGCGGCCTCCACGCGCGCGAACAGCGTGACCTACCGCTTCGGTGGCGTCCGTCATGCGCTCAGCCGACCCGTCCCACCGTCGGAGGATGGCGGTGAGTTCGATGCGCACGACTGAAGCGATCGGCTGCCGCCGACACGTGCACCCGCCGGGCTGGGCGCCGATCGCGCCCGTGCTCCGCGACGGGCGCGTCCAGGTCGGCGTGCCGCGCCGGCCGGTGTACGCGTTCGCCGAGGGCGACTACTGCTACGGCATCGGAACGCTGACCATGAAGGTGGACCGGATCGACTGGGACCACCCGGTGCCGTACGAGGGAGACATCTGGCTCGAGGTGCAGGGCCGGATCATCGACCGTACCGGTCGGCAAGGCGCTCGCCGGACCGTCCTCGTCCGTGCCAGCCTGCTGCCCCTGCGCACGGCCCGACGACGGCCACGGCGGCGGCCCTGATACCCCGGTCGGGCGGTCTGGTTCCCCCGTGCCAGGCCGCTCGACCGGCCTCCCATTCACACCGGCGAGTGACGAACGCCTACGGCTTGCGTGCCACGCCGGCCCAGTAGTACGCCGCCTCCGGGCATTCCACCGGAGCGTCGGGACGCCACGCCGACACCGGGACCAGACCGGGTTCGAGCATCTCCCAGTCACCGAAGAAGCGCTGCACCTCTTCCTTGGTCCGGGGAACCAACGTCATCCCGGCACCGGTCGCGGTCGCCACCGCCTGGGACACCTCCTCCGGCGCGAAGTCCGCGGTCGGATGGGTGACGGCCAGGCAGCTGCCGGAGGGTATGGCGTCGCGCAGCTCTGCCACCTTGGCCCACGGGTCTTCGTGGTCGGCCAGCAGCATCAGGATCGCGATCAGGGTGAGCCCGATCGGCTCGGCGAAGTCGAGCGTCCCGCGCAGCACCGGGTCGGTGAGCAGCGACTTCGGGTCGCGGAGGTCGGCCGAAAGGTATTCGCTGCGGCCCGCCGGCGTACTGATCATCAGGGCCCGGGCGTGCACCAGCACGATCGGATCGTTGTCCGCATAGACCACGCGCGCGCCGGGGGTGATGCCCTGGACGATCTCGTGCAGGTTGGGCCGGGTCGGAATGCCGGTACCGATGTCCAGGAACTGCCCGATGCGATCCCTGGTGACCAGGTCACGCGCGGCGCGGTGAACGAACTTGCGGTTCTCCCAGGCCATGTACCGCATCCCCGGGATGGCTTGGATCATCGCTTCGCCGACCGCGCGGTCGACCGCGAAGTTGTCCTTGCCACCGAGCCAGTAGTCGTAGATCCGGGCCGAGTGCGGCACGTTGCTGTTGACCCCCGAGGGCGCCACCTGGGCCGGCGGAGGAACGTCACTGCCAGGCTGCACACTGCCTCCGAAGGATCATCACTTCGCAGCAAGCCTAGCGCCCGATCCGAAGCACCTTCAGAGGCGTTGCCCGCAGCCGGGCGCGGGTCACGCCGCCGATGCGCTGCCGCGGAACGGCCTCCTCCGGGCGGCGCCGGTGGTGCTCGACACCACCCGATTGCGGCCGCCGTGCTTGGCCGCGTACAGATTGCGGTCCGCTACGGACAACAGCGCCGGCTGCGTCGCGACCGGCGAATCGGCGCGGCCGGCTACCCCGATGCTCACCGTCACCGGCACGCCGTGGGTCATCTCGGTCCAGTCGCACGAGCTCACCGCCCGCCGGATGCCCTCCAGCCGGGCGGTGGCCTCGGCGATCTGGGTGCGCGGCAGCACCAACAGGAACTCCTCGCCGCCCAGCCGGGACGCGAACCCGCCCCGGCAAACCGCGGCCAACTCCGTCTCGAGCAGCTTGGCGACCCGGACCAGCACCTGGTCACCCACGTCATGCGACAGCAGGTCGTTGACCCGCTTGAAGTGATCAAGGTCGACGATGGCCAGGGCCAGCGCCGGGTCCTGCTCGATCAGGCCCGGCAGCTGCTCGTCCACGTACCGGCGGTTGCGCAGCCCGGTCAGCGGGTCACGCCGGGCCTGCTCCCGGAATCGTTCCGCCTCCTGCCGAGCCTCGACGGTCTCGAACATCGCCTGGCGGGTGCCGGCCTGCGCCTCCCGTTGCCGGGAGTGCAGCTTGTGGTACGCCGCGAAGAACACCTTGTGGGCGGCGAACGCCTCGGCGTACTCACCGCGTACCGCGTGCAGTTCGGCCTGCTCCTGATGCACCCGGACGAGCACGTCGCCCAGTTCGCGTTCCAGGCACAGCGCGCGGGAGGTGTCCAGGCTGGCCCGCGCCCGGTCGGTGGCACCGAGACCCCGCTGGGCGCGAGCCAGGGTCAGCAGGTATTCGGCCAGTGCGTCGGCGTCCTCGTGCCGGCCGTCGCCGTGCCGCCGGATGCACTCCAGCAGGGTCCGCTCGGCCTCGGCGAAACGGCCGTTCTCGATCTCGATCGCGCCGATCGTGTCGAGCACCGCCGGGTCCAGCTCGAAGCCGTGTTCGGCGGCCAGCGCCTGCAGCCGCTCGGCGACCTCCTGGGCACGCTCGTGTGCGCCGATCTGATATTCGGTGTACGCGTAATTGTTCAACATGCCCATCAGCAGGCGCGGCTGATCGAGCCGGCGGCAGAGGTCCTCAGTCTGCGCGTACCGCATCCGGGCGGCGTCCATCGACCCGGTCAGGCCCAGCGCGTCGGCCAGCTTGGCCCGGTGCCAGATCTGCATGTGCGTGGTCGCCTGGCTGTCGAGCAGTTCCACCGAGAGCACCGAGTGCTCCAGGCATTGGGCGGCGTCGCCGAGCAGCCGGTGGATGTTGGCCCAGATCAGGTGAACGCGGGCGCGCAGTTGAGTGGCGTCGTGGTCGACCGCCCACTGCTGGATCTGCCACATCAGCCGGGCGGCGCCGGCCAGGTCACCGCAGCGCATCTGCATGTTGGCCACGCACAGCCGGGCCCGGTGCACCAGCATCTCGTCGCCGAGCCGGGCGGCCTGCTGCTCGATGTCGGTGGCGGTGGCGAGTGCGGCGAAGGCGTCCCAGAGGTGCTCGTCCTCGATCGCCAGCAGCGCGGCCGACAGCCGCTCCGCGTCGATCACACTGGGGTTCACCAGGCCATTCCTTCCGGTCGTCACCGCGACCCATCGTCATCGCGGTGCCCGGGTCGAGGACTGAGCCGGCTAGCGGTGAGTAAGGGACTCGTCACACTGTTGCACACGTGGTCCACTTTCCCTTCAGCGCGGACTCGCTCCACCGGACGGGACGCGGTTACGCCGACTGGCCGTGGCTGCCGGTCCGGGTGGCCAGGCCCTCGATCACCAGCGTCAGGTGGCGGCGCCAGGAGTCCGGCTCGGCGGAATGCCGGATCACGCCGGCGTTGGCCATCATGAGGCTGATCAGGTCGGCCAGCTCGAAGTCGCTGCGCAGTCGGCCGGCCCGCTGCGCCCGCTGGATCACCTCGCCGGCCCGGCGCTGCGCGGTGGCCCGCAGCTGGGCGATCCGCTCATCGCCGTCGAAGTTCACCGAGATCAACAGCTCGCCCAGGCCACGGTTGGTGGCCTGCAGCTCGCCCAGCGCGGTCACGTACCCGACGAACCCGGCCCACGGATCGACCTCCCGCAGCGCTCGCTCGGCCATCTCCACCTGGGCGGCCTTCCGGTCCGCGAACACCGCCGCGATGAGCTCCTGCCGGGTGGGAAAGCGACGGTACAGGGTCGCGTTGCCGACGCCGGCACGTCGGGCGATCTCGTCGAGCGAAGCCGCCAGGCCCTGTTCGCTGAAGACCTCCCGGGCGGCGGCGAGCAGCGCGACGCGGTTACGTTCCGCGTCGGCGCGCAGGCGAACGGCGGCCATGCCGATTAGGGTACCGAGGCGAGTGGCGATATCTCCCCCGTTGAGGAGGCGCACCGTGCAGGAAACGATGGTGGACGTGCCGACCCGGGACGGTGTCGCGGACGCGTACCTCGTGCGGCCGGACGGGCCCGGGCCGCATCCCGGCGTGCTGCTCTATCCGGACGCCTTCGGGATCCGGCCACGGCTGACCGGGATGGCCGACCGGATCGCCGAGCGCGGGTACGCGGTGCTGGTGCCCAATCTGCTCTATCGCGGTGGCCGTCCCCCCAAAGTGGACCTCGCCGCGATGGCCGACCCGGCCCGCCGCGACGCCGTGATCGGTACGGTCATGCCGCAGGTGAGGGCGCTGACCCCCGACCTGATTGTCGCCGACGCGGCGTCCTATCTGGACTTCCTGGCCGCACGGGACGGGGTCGCCCCGGGAGCGATGGCGATCGTCGGCTACTGCATGGGCGGCATGAACGCGGTCCGCACCGCTTCGGCGTACCCGGACCGGTTCGCCGCGGTCGGCAGCTTCCACGCCGGCCGGCTGGTCACCGATCGGCCGGACAGCCCGCACCTGGGCGTCGGTGCGATCACCGCCGAGCTGTACCTGGCGCACGCCGACAACGACGGGTCGATGACCGCGGCGGACATCGCGACGCTGGAGGCGGCGCTGGACCGGGCCGGTGTGCGCTACACCTCCGAACTGTACGCGGGCGCCCGCCACGGTTTCACGATGGCCGACACCGCCGCCTACGACGAGGCCGGCGACAAGCGGCACTGGACCAATCTGTTCCAGTTGCTGGACCGGAGTCTGCCGGTGCCGGCCGCCCGCTAGCCGATCGTCAGGTTCAGCTTCTTCGACCCGGTCACCGGCACCCGCACCTTGGTGGCGGAGTCCTGATCAGCGGCGCCCGGCCACCAGCCGTCGCGCCAGAAATCGCTGCCGGACACGGACCAGTGGATCTTGACCTGTTGGGCTCCGGCCAGCGGCATCTCATAGGTGTGGTCCGGCGTGGTGAAGTCGGCTACCCCGATCGCGTCGCCGGTTGCCGCGTTGACCGCGGTGAGCCGCCAGCTCTCGGTGCCGGCCGGTGCGGTGACCGTCCCCTTGAGCAGCGTTCCGCGGGTGAGCGCGATGTCGTACCGGGCGCTGTCGCCGGGCGGCACCGCGATCGTCTCGGCCTGGTAGCGGTTGCCGGTGCCGCCGGACCAGACGCGGGCGTAGTCGTGGTGCGTGAACACCAACGGCCAGGAGTACGGTCCCAGACCGGACAGCGCGTACCGGCCGTCCACGCCGGTGGTGACCGTGTCGCCCGGTCCGACACCGTAACCCCACGCGGTGTATGCGACGTCGACGTCCGCCAGAAGCTGCCCGTCCGGACCGGTGACCACTCCGGTCACGGTGCCCGGCCGGTCCAGCCGGACGGCCGGCGCCTTGGTCACCTTCCCGGCCCGGATCGTCACCTTGGCAGCCGCGCGCTGGTCGCCGGTGCCGCCGGCCGGACCTACCCACTGGTGGCCGTACGCGTCCGGCGCATGCGCGAACACCGTGTACGTGCCGGGCTCGACCGCCTCGGTGGTGACCACGCCGGACGCGTTGGTGCAGGCGCCGTAGCTGTCGCCGAGCCCGCCGCGACGAAGCCGGCGCAGCTGCACGCAGGTGCGCGCGACCGGCTCACCGGTGGCCGCGGCGGTGACCGTGGCGGACGACTTGCCGCCCCGCACGAGGGGAATGGTGACGGTGGTGGTGACACCGGCGGTCAGCGTCACCGGGTGTGCGTCCGAGGACAGGTAGAAGCTGCCGCGTCCCTGGCTGGTGTCCACCGAGACGTTCCCGGCGGCGGCCAGGTCGGACAGGGCCACCTCGGAGCCGGTGGTGCAGCCGCCCGCCTCGATGGCCGCGACGTATACGCAGAAGTTGGTCGCCGCGGCGCCGGTCACCGAGTCGACGCCGCGGACCACCAGGGTGGCCCCAGGCAGCCAGGTGTCATCGACGGTGGCCGTCCCGCCAGACGTGACCTCGATCCGGTCGGCCGCCGCGGCGGTGCCTTTGCCGTACGCGTACTGCGTACGCCCGCTGTCGACGTCGGTGAACGAGACGCGGTAGCGCGCCGGGAACACCCCGTCGATGCGCCAGATGCCGTCCGCCTCGGTGGTGGCGTCGTAACTCAGGACGTCGGTCTCGCTGTCCAGCACGACGGACACCCGGCGGCCGGCCACCGGGGCACCGGCCGGATCGGTCAGCCGGCCCTGCACGGTGCCGGGGCGCGGGCGGGAGTCGTTCGCCACGGTGTGCTCGCCGGCCGTCACCGTGAAGGTGTGCGCCTGTTCCCGGAGCACCGTGCCGTACAGGTATTGCTCCAGGCCGACGCCGTCGTTCCAGGTGTAGAAGGAGACCGCGTACTCACCCGGCAGCACATTGGCGAAGCCGTAGTCGCCGTTGTCGTCGGTATATGTCGTGCCAACCGTGTCCTCACCGCGCCGCAAGGAGACACCGACCTGCAGCGGCTCGCCGTCGGACCCGGTCAGCCGGCCGCCCAGCGAGCCGGTGGCGAGGAACCGGTCGCCCACCCGGGTGGTGTCGCCGGCGGTCACCGTGACCGGATCGGCGGCGTTCTGGAACTCCAGTGTGACCTCGCCCGCGTCCACATTGCGCAGGGTGTAGCGGCCGCCGTCGTCGGTGGTCGTGTCGCGCAGCCAGGTGCCGTCCCGATCGGACGCCACGACCATCGCGCCGGCGATCGGCGCGCCGGCGTCGGTCAGGTACGTGCCCTGGATCGTGCCGCGGTCGGCGGCGTGTGCGGGCGGAGCGAATCCGCCGGCGGCGAGCAGAACGGCGAGGGCGGGCACACCCGCCCGCGACAACACGCTGGTCATGGATCCGTCCCCCGAATCGAAGCCCCCGTGTGCCGTACGGCATGCGGAGCTTAATGGACTGGCGTCGAATCGTGGGGGCAGCCGTCCGATCAGTGCTCGTACAGGCCGGGGAAGTACCGGTCGATCGCCACCAGGTCGTACGCCTGCCGTATCTCGGTGATCCGGCCGTCCCGCACGGTGAGGAACTCGGCGACGCGGGCCGTGCCGAACGGCGCCACCAGGTCGTAGACCAGCACGGCGCCGGCACCGTCACCGACCCGCGAGACGACGGTCACCGAGTCGGCGAAGACGGTGATCCGGTGCAGCGTCTGCACCAACTCCTCGTCGTCCACCGGGGCGTCCAGGTTCCAGTCCACCTCGACGTCCGGCGCGAGCACCCGGCGTACCCCGTCGCGGTCGTCGTTGATCCACGACCCGGTGTAGAACTCGACGACGTCCACGTCAGGCTCCGTGGGTAGCGGTCGACGTGGTTCCGGCGACCGCCGGGACGGGCATCGGTGCGGGCGGTGGAGCCAGCCCGAGCAGGGCGGCGACGGCTTGCGCGGCGCGCTGCCCGGCCCGGCCGTCGCTGTGCGCGTTGACCGGCGCGACGCGGGACGTCGGCAGTCGCCGGTGGGCGATGACCAGCGCCGCGTCGTAGCCGGTGTCGCCGGTGAGCAGGATGCTGCGGGCCGGCACGCCTTCGTCGATCAGGTTCATCGCGGCGATCGGCACCGGCACCAGGTGCACCGCGGCCACCTGCGCGATCAGCCGCCCGTTGGCCTCATGCGCAGCAGGCGCGCCGAACTCGTCGCTGCGCAGCCCGGCAGAAAGGTGCGCCACCGGAATGCGTCGCCAGGTGGCGGCCAGCGCGCCGGCCAGGCCGATCTCGCTGTGGCCCTGCACCACCACCGCGGCCGGCCGGCGCTGGGTCCACAACGCGTCCAGCCGCCGGATCACGTCGGTGAGTGCCTCGGCCGGAAGCGCCAAATCCGGTGCGAGGTCAAAGGTGGCGAGAGCGCGGGCCACCGTGGTCAGCTGCGCGCCGGCCGCGATCATCACCGGCAACAGCAGCCCTGCGGCTCGCATGGCGCGGGCTACCGGGGCCAGCTTGACGGCCTCCGTACCGGTGCCGCCGATGAGCTCGACAACGGGGATCGACATCGGCACCCTCTTCGACGGTCGTAGACTCGGACGACGCTAGGGCGTTACGCAGCGTGATTCAAGACCGGCGACCGGACCGCCGCCCGGATCTGTCCCTTAGGCCTATGCCAGACCACTCAGGCGGCGCAGAGCTGCT
>DASSAL010000390.1:0-18249 GCA_035685405.1 Actinoplanes sp.
AGGGCGTCGAGCCACACAAAGGTGTAGTGCCCGCAGTCCAGCGGCCGGTTACGGAACGCCTCCACCTGGGCGTCCAGGTGCGCGGCCATCTCCGAGACCTGCGACTTGGACAACTGCGCGACGCCGAGCTGTTCGACCAGCTTCTCCACCCGCCGGGTCGACACGCCCAGCAGGTAGGAGGTGGCCACCACGGACACCAGCGCCTGCTCGGCTCGGCGGCGGTGCTGCAGCAACCAGTCCGGAAAGTAGCTGCCCGAGCGCAGTTTCGGGATCGCCAGCTCCACCGTGCCGGCCCGGGTGTCCCACTCCCGAGCCCGGTAGCCGTTGCGGGAATTCACCCGCTCGGCACTGCGTTCGCCGTAGCCGGCGCCGCAGACCGCGTCGGCCTCGGCGCTCATCAGCGCGTCCGCGAACGTCTTGACCATCGCCCGCAGCAGATCCGGGCTCGCCGACTCGATCTGCTCGCGCCACAGCCCGGCAGGGTCCACACTCTTGGGTGCGGTCATCGCGTTGGTCTCCTTTGATAGTGACTTAGCCGTCTCAAAGGATCTCTGCGGTGACCGTCTTCTATCTCACGACACGCTCGTCAGCGAGCCCGTCATACACCAACTCCGTGGACGCGACCGGTCATCGCCTCGCTGGTCTTGCTCTGAGTACCTGGAGTCATCGCCTCGCTGGTCTTGCTCTGAGTACCTGGGGTCATCACCCGCGCTGGTCTTGCTCTGAATACCCCGGGTCATCACCGGCGCCGGTCCTGCTCTGAGTAACTGGAGTCATCACCCGGGCCGGTCTTGCTCTGAGTACCTGGAGTCATCGCCTCGGCCGGCGGCGGGGTGCGGCCCGGACCCGCGCCTGGCCGGCCGTCGCGGCGGGACTTGCCGTCGCGCGTACCCCTGCCGATTTTGATCTTGGGAACGAAAGAGGGCCGCCCTCGTCGGGCGGCCCTCGGTGGCGACTGGTCAGACGCGGGCGCGGCGGGCCAGGCGCTCGGGATCCAGGATGATCACGCTCTTGCCGTCGAGGCGCAGCCAGGCCCGGGAGGCGAAATCCGCCAGCGCCTTGTTGACCGTCTCGCGGGAGGCGCCGACCAGCTGGGCCAGCTCCTCCTGGGTGAGATCGTGGGTGACCCGCAGGACGCCGCCGTCGCGGGTGCCGAACCGGCCGGCCATCTGCAGCAGGTTCTTGGCCACCCGGCCGGGCACGTCGGTGAAGATCAGGTCGGCCAGCGCGTCGTTGGTGCGGCGCAGGCGCCGGGCCAGCACCCGGAGCAGCTGCTCGGCGATCTCCGGCCGATTGTTCAGCCAAGGCCGCAGCGAGGACTTCTTGAGTCGGGCCAGCCGGGAGTCGGTCACCGCGGTGGCGGTGGCCGTGCGCGGGCCGGGGTCGAACAACGACAGCTCGCCGAGCATGTCGGACGGGCCCATGATCGATACGAGGTTCTGCCGGCCGTCGGCGGCGCGGCGGCCAAGCTTGATCTTGCCGGAGAGCACGATGTACAGGCTGTCGCCGGCCTCACCCTCGTTGAAGACGACATCGCCCTTGCGGACCTCGATCGTGTCCATCTCCTTGGCGAGCGCGTCGGCGGCTTCCGGGTCCACGCCCTGGAAGATCCCGCTGCGAGCCAGTACCTCATCCATCGCCGCACCTCCACCTGCGCGTTCCGCCGCGCACGGTCAGTCTAGGTGCACGCGAGCCGGAAACGGGCGGGCACCCCCCTTGATCCAGGTCCCGCAGCGTAACCGCTCGAGATCGGGCGTCGCTGTTGGTGAGCAAAGCCTGGCCGAACGACCAGCGGCTGCGGTTGTCCACCGACGGTATCGTCGCCGTCGATGAAAGCCCACCCCTCATCATCCCGACCCGGGCTGTTCGGCCGGCCCCTGCTGACCGTCACCATCGTGCTGGCGGCGATCTTCGGCATGGGCGTCGGCGGGGTCGCGCTGGCCAACCGCGACAATCCGGGCGCGGCGCCGCAGTGGCGTCCGGCGCCGGCCCAACCGGCCCCGGCGTCGGCGTCGCCGTCACCCGCTGCGGTGGCGGAATCGATCACCCTGTCGGCCACCGGCGACATCATCATGGGGAGCGCGCCGAACCGGCTGCCGGCGCGCGGCGGCGAGGGCTTCTTCGATTCGGTACGCGAGGGCCTGCAGTCCGACCTGGTGATGGGCAACCTGGAACAGCCGCTCACCGGCGACACCGGCACCTCAAAGTGCGGGTCGCCGGCACGGGCCAACTGCTTCGCCTTCCGCGCGCCCCCGTCGTACGCCGAGCACCTCAAGGACGCCGGCTTCGACCTGCTGAACACGGCCAACAACCACTCCAAGGACTTCGGCGTCCAGGGTTATCGAAACACCGTCGAGACGCTGGAGGCGGCCGGGCTCGCGCACACCGGCGCCAAGGACCAGATCACCGTCGTGGAGGTCGACGGGGTCAAGGTTGCGGTGCTGGGCTTCTCGTCGTACGAGGGAGCGAACCGGCTGACCGACCTGGAGCAGGCCCGTCAGGTCGTGGAGAAGGCGGCCGGGCAGGCCGATCTGGTCGTGGTCCAGGTGCACATGGGCGCCGAGGGCTCGGACAAGACGCGGGTCAAGCCGGGCACCGAAACGTTCTTCGGGGAGAACCGCGGTGATCCGATGACGTTCTCCCGGACGGTCATCGACGCCGGCGCCGACGTGGTGATCGGGCACGGACCGCATGTGCTGCGCGGGATGGAGTTCTACCGGGGCCGGCTGATCGCCTACAGCCTGGGCAACTTCGCCGGCGGCGGCAAGACGCTGTCGGGCAACGGACCGCTCAAGTACGGCGCGATTCTGCACGTTTCGCTGACCCGGGACGGGACGTTCGCCGGTGGCAAGGTGCTGTCCACCTACATGAACTCGGCCGGCCTACCGACCCGGGACGAGGCCGACGAGCGCGGCCGCACGATCGTGGCCGAGCTGTCGGGGAAGGACTTCGGCGGGGACGCGGCGCGGATCGCCGACGACGGTTCGATCTCGCCGCCGGCGTAGTCGTACCCTCGACGTACTCTTTATCGGTGACTCCAGCCTCGGCCGACGCCGTTCTCGCCCGCTCCATCCGGCGGTTCGCGGGGGAGACACCGATCGGCCGCAAGCGGCGCGCCCGCAAGATGGCCCGCGAGCTCACCGAGACGCATCCGGACGCGCACTGCGAGCTCGACTTCACCAACCCGCTCGAGCTCGCCGTCGCCACCATCCTGTCGGCACAGACCACCGACGTACGGGTCAACGAGGTCACGCCCAAGGTGTTCGCGCGCTATCGGACGGCCGCCGACTACGCCGCCGCCGATCGGGCCGAGCTGGAGGAGGTGCTCCGGCCCACCGGCTTCTTCCGGGCCAAGACCGACTCCCTGATCAAGCTCGGTCAGGCGCTTCTCGAGCGATACGACGGCGTGCTGCCCGGCAGGCTGGACGACCTGGTGTCGCTACCCGGCATCGGGCGCAAGACCGCGAACGTCATTCTCGGCAACGCCTTCGGGGTGCCCGGCATCACCGTGGACACGCACTTCCGGCGGCTGGTCAACCGGTTCGGCTGGGTGCACGAGGACGACCCGGTCAAGATCGAGTTCCAGGTCGCCGACCTGATCGAGAAGCGCGACTGGACCATGCTGTCGCACCGGGTGATCTTCCACGGCCGGCGGGTCTGCCACGCGCGCAAGCCTGCTTGCGGTGCGTGCACGCTGGCGCCGATGTGCCCGTCGTACGGCACCGGGCCGACCGACCCGGCCGGTGCTGCCAAGCTGCTGAAGGGCCCGCGGGCGCGGGAGCTGGCCGCGCACGCCGGTGTCGACCCGGCGTTGGTGCCGGCCGCCGCCACCGTCACCCCGGACGTGCCGTGATCCGTCCGGCCCTGGCTCCGCACGTTCGCCCGATCCGGTCCTGGCGGTACCGCGGAACCAGCCTTGTGGCCGGCGGCACGCTGCTCACCGTTGCGGCGCTGCTGGCGGGCTGCACGACCCGGGCGGCGCCGCCGCCTCCGTCGCCGGCGGCCCAGACGTCGCCGTTCGCCGAATGTGCCGCGTTGACCGCGCCGCCGCCGTCGGCCGCGCCCTCCTCGGCCACCGCCGCTGCGACCACCCTGCCGGATCTGGAGCTGGCGTGTTTCACCGGCGGGCAGCCGGTGCGGCTGAGCGCCCTGCGCGGACCCGCGGTGATCAATCTGTGGGCGTCCTGGTGCGAGCCGTGCCGCGACGAGCTGCCGGTGATCCAGCGGCTGGCCGACCGGGCCGGTGGGCGCCTACACGTCCTCGGCGTCGACACCGGCGACGGCCGCGCCGCCGCCGCCTCGTTCGGCGCCGCCAAGCGGGTCACCATGCCCACCCTGTACGACCGGGAACGCCGGCTGCTGACCGCGCTGGGCCGGATCAACCTTCCGGTCACCGTGTTCGTGGACGCGGCCGGACGCGATTACGTGCACACCGCCCCGGTGGACAGCGCGCACGAATTGTCCAACTTGGTGCGTCAGCACACCGGTGCGACGGTGACGCCGTGACCACCGTGCCGACGTGGTTCGAGCCGTTGCTGAGCCGGGTGGCCACCGCCCGGACCGAAGACTTCACCCCCCTCCGGGTGCCGGCGCAGGGTGGCCGGGCCAGCGCGGTGCTGGTGCTCTTAGGCGAGCGCGAGGACCGGCCCGGGGAGCCGGACCTGCTGGTGTTGCAGCGCGCGGCCACCATGCGCAAGCACGCCGGCCAGCCGGCCTTTCCGGGCGGTGCGGCCGACCCGGAGGACGCCGATGCGCCGGCCACCGCGCTGCGCGAGGCCAAGGAAGAGGTCGGGCTCGACCCGTCCAGCGCCACCGTGCTGGCGCTGCTGCCGCCGCTATGGATCCCGGTCAGCTCGTTCGTGGTGACACCGGTGCTGGCCTGGTGGCACGCGCCGCACCCGGTGTACCCGTGCCAGCCGGCCGAGGTGGCGCGGGTCGAGCGGCTCCCGGTGGCCGACCTGGTCGATCCGGTCAACCGGTTCCGGGTGCACCACCCGAGTGGCTTCATCGGACCGGCGTTCTCCGTCAAAGACATGCTGGTCTGGGGATTCACCGCCGGAGTGATATCGGCTTTGCTGGACATGGGCGGGTGGAGCCGGCCGTGGGACCGCAACCGGATCGAGGAACTGCCGCCGGGCGCCGCGCCGGTGCCCACTCCGGGTGGCGCCGCGCCCGACGAGGTGGTCCCATGATCGACTGGTTCGTCCCTCCTACCCTGAGTTGGTGCACGTGGTCGATGGGATCCTGATCCTGCTCATGCTGGTCTTTGCGATCAGCGGGTACCGGCAGGGTTTTGTCATCGGCGCGCTGTCGTTCGGCGGGTTCTTCAGCGGTGCGCTGATCGGCCTCCAGGTTGGGCCGATGATCGCCAACCAGTTCGCGGACGGCGCTATTCGGGTTGTGGTTTCGCTCATCACCATCTTCGCGCTGGCGGTGCTCGGTCAGACGTTGGCCGGCTGGTTCGGCGCCCGGCTGCGGCGATCCATCACCAGCCCGCCGTTGCAGCGACTGGACGACGCCGGCGGCGCGATCGTGTCGCTGGTCGCGGTGCTGGTGGTCGCGTGGCTGGTCGCCGTACCGCTGAGCTCCTCCTCGCTGCCCTGGCTCAACCGCGAGGTGCGCAGCAGCGCCGTGCTCGGCGGCATCAACCAGCTGATGCCGCAGGAAGCCAAGGCGCTGTCCGCGGCGTTGCGGACCACGCTCGACACCAACGGCTTCCCGGACGTGTTCGGTGGGCTGGCCCCGACCAACGCCCGCGAGGTGGCCGCGCCCGACCCGGCGCTGGCCAGGTCGCAGGTCGTGCGGAACGCCGAGCGTTCGGTGATCAAGGTGCTGGGCACCGCGCCGAGCTGTTCCCGCCGCATCGAGGGCTCAGGGTTCGTGTACGCCGACGAGCGCGTGATGACCAACGCGCACGTGGTCGCGGGCACCCGCGAGGTCTCGGTGGAGGTCGGCGGCGACCAGATGGAGGGCACCGTCACGGTCTACGACCCCCGGCGGGACCTGGCGGTGATCTACGTGCCGGGGCTGGACGCGCCGGCCATGTCGTTCGTCGAGAAACCGGCCGCCACCGGGGCGAACGCCATCGTGCTCGGCTTCCCGCTGGACGGCCCGTTCAACGCGCAGTCCGCCCGGGTGCGGGACGTCAGCAACATCACCGGCCCGGACATCTACGACTCGGGTGACGAGGTGACCCGCCAGATCTACACCATCCGGGCCCTGGTGCGCAGCGGCAACTCCGGCGGTCCCTTGGTGGCCCCCAACGGGCGGGTGCTCGGCGTGATCTTCGCGGCGGCGGCGGACGATCGGAACACCGGCTTCGCGGTGACCGCCCGGGAGGCGTCCTCGGTAGCGAAGCAAGGACGGGAGCGGACGAGAGCGGTGCGTACGGGCGACTGCGCCTGAGTCGGGCTGTGCTCGGGCATCCCGCCGGGGGCCGGGAGTCCGCTCACCGCCGTGGCGGTTCGGTCAAGTGATGGCGGCGAAGCGGCGCACCACCACGAACCCCACCGCGCCGGACAGGGCGAACAACACTGCCGCGGCCCACCAACCCCGCGATGTCGCCGGCTCCGAGTCGGCGGAGGCGACGGCGAAGCCCGCGTTCGCGCCGGGTGCGCGCTTGCCGACCGCGCCGGGCTGGAGGTTGTCCGGAGCCGACTGCGCCTGGCCGGCCGACGGTGCGCTGCCGAACCGGGCCACCCCGGGCGGGGCATTGGTGTCCAGCGGGTTCAGCGCCACCGCGGGGATCTCGGCGGTGAGGGCGCGGTACGGGTCGATCAAGCCGTACCCGTACTCGGCGTCACGTCCCGCCGGGCCGGTGTCTTCGGCCGTCTTGATGATGCGGTTGACCACCTCGCCGGCCGGCATGTCCGGCCAGCGCGACCGGATCAGCGCCGCGGTCGCCGACACCATCGGCGCGGCGAAGCTGGTGCCCTGAACCTTCCAGTAGCCGCCGGGGCGGGCGCCCATCAGTTGGGTGGCCGGTGCGGCGACCACGGTCTCCTCCCCGGTGATCGAACCGGACCACAGCACGTTGCCGTCGCGTTCCATGCCGGCCACGGCAATCACGCCCGGCTCGCGGGCCGGATACCAGACGCCGGTGGACGACGAGGCGCTGGCGTTGCCGGTGCAGGCCACCACCACGACGTCCTTGGCGAACGCGTAGTCGATGGCCGCGGCGAGGGCCGCGCTGCTGCCACTGCCACCCAGCGACAGGTTGATCACCCGCGCGCCCTTGTCGACCGCCCAGCGCACACCCTTTGCCACGATCAGTGCGTCTTCGTACCGGTTCTCCCGGTCCAGCACCCGCACCGGCAGGATCTTCGCCTTCGGCGCGATGCCGACCACCCCCCGGTCATCGTCCTTGCCGGCGATGAGGGCGGACACCGTGGTGCCGTGGCCGACCAGGTCGGTGTCGGCGTTGCCCTTGGCGTCCACCAGATCGAGGCCCGGCAACACCTGCCCCGCCAGATCAACGTGGCCGGCGTCAACCCCGGAGTCGATCACCGCGACGGTCACGCCCGCGCCGTTGGCGTAGGTCCACGCGTTCGCCACGCCGAGCGCCTTGAGGTGCCACTGACCGGCGCGGACCCCGTCATCGTCGAGCGGGCTGGGCGCGCGGACCGGGGAAGCCGGCACCGACGACAGCGTGCCGCCGAATCGCGGGGACGCCACGGGCACGGATCCGGCCAGTAGCGGCCCGGAACCTGCTCGAAACGCTGCTTCAAGATCCGGTGCCGGACCCGCGAACGCCGGGGTGACGGAGGTCGCGGCCACAGCCATGCCGGCGATCGCGGCCGCGGACACCCGCAGAGCCAGCCGAGTGCGACTCACCAAGGCGCACCGCCGGCCACAACGAGGCACGGGGACACGCGCGTACGACGGCTGGCGGCCGCAGATGCGATGCTCACTACGCTCACTGGACGACGAGGCCATTCTGGTGTCGGACGGTCGATGCTGGGAGATTACTCCGATTCCGCGGATTGTCGCGGGGTACGTCGATACCTATCGCACGTTGAATACGTCCCGGGTCGGGCGTCAATACGGTGGCTGGTGGGCCAACTGGATGAGCCGCACCCCCTCACGTCTCGTGATCAGCCGACCGCGCCCCGGCGGCAGCGGCGTCGGCTTCACCGGTCCGATCAGCGCACCCTCGTCGCTCGGCCCGGCCATCACCAATCCCGGCGAGGACAAGTCACGCATCCGCTGCAGGACCGGCTCGTACAGCGACCGGCTGGCGCCGCCGGCGCGGCGCGCGATGATCAGATGCAGACCCACGTCGCGCGCCTGTGGCAAGTAGCCCAGCAGCGGCGTCAGCGGGTTCGTCGGGCCGGACACCACCAGGTCGTAGTCGTCGACCAGGATGAACAACTCGGGCCCGGTCCACCAGGACCGTTCCCGCAGCTGCTGCGCGGTCACGTCCGGTCCGGGCAGGCGTCGTTCCATGTATCCGGCGACCGATTCCATCAGGTCCACCGTCGTCTGCGCCTGGATGCCGTAGCCGATTCGGTGCTCCGACTCGGGCAGGTCCATCAGGCTGCGCCGATAGTCGACCAGGATGATCCGGGCCTGCTCCGGCGTGAACCGGCGCATCACCGTGCTGGCCAGCGCCCGCAGGAACGACGACTTGCCGCACTCGGCGTCACCGAACAGGAGGAAGTGCGGGTCGGTGGCGAAGTCGATCTCGACCAGCGACAGGTCCTGCTCGGCCAGCCCGATCGGTAGGCGCAGCCCTCGGCTCCGGGACAGATCCATCTCGGCGTAAGGCCAGGACGGCGGCAACAGGCGCACCGGGCGGGCGGCCGGGCCGGTCCAGTTCGTCGCGATCGCCTTGACCAGGTCGGATGTATCACTCAGGGTGGTCAGCTCGGGCCGTACGGTCAGCAGGTGGTGGCTCTTGTTCTTGTCCGTCGGGTGCTCGACCAGGCCCCGGCCGGGCTGCTCCGGCACGCTGACTGCCGCCCGCCGGTTGATCATCGAGTCGCTGGGGTCGCCGAGCCGCAGTTCCACCCGCGAGCCGAACAGGTCGCGGATCGCCGGCCGGAAGTCCAGCCATCGCGTGGACGCGGCGACCACGTGGATGCCGTACGACAGCCCGCGCGTGGCGATGTCCGTGATGACCGGCTCCAAGTCCTCGAACTCCTTGCGCAGCGTGGCCCAACCGTCCACCACCAGGAACACGTCACCGAACGGATCGTCGCCGACCGCGGCCGGGCTGGCGCGCCGCTGCCGGTACGACGCCATCGAGTCGATGCCCAGGTCGGCGAACCGCTGTTCCCGGCTGTCCAGCACGGCGAGCATCTCGCCGATGGTCCGCCGCACCGCGATCACGTCCAGCCGGGACGCCACCCCGCCGACGTGCGGCAGATCCCGGAGCGCGCTCAGCGAGCCGCCGCCGAAGTCCACAATGTACGCCTGAGCCTCGACCGGCGTATGCGTCAGGGCGAGCCCGCAGATCAGCGTCCGCAGTGCGGTGGACTTGCCGCTCAGCGTGCCGCCCACCACCGCGACGTGGCCGGCCGAGCCACCGAGCTGCAGCCACATCACGTCGCGCAGCTGCTCACGTGGCTTGTCGATCAACGCGATCGGCACCTGCAGCCGGCCGTGCAGATCCGGGTTGGCGAACGTCAGCCCGCGCGCCGGATCAACTGCGACCGGGCCGAGCAGCTCGTCCAACGCGGCCGACGTGGTCAGCGGCGGCAGCCAGACCTGGTGCGCCGGCGGTCCCTGGCCGGCCAGCCGGGCCACCAGCACGTCCATCATGCTCTCGCCGGCCGGCGTTTCCACCGGCTGCGGTTCGACCGGCCGCACGGGATCCGGCGCGGGCACATAATGCGTCGAATAGGGCAGCACCTGCGGCGCCGCGTCCACCCCATCGGCACCGGCGCGACGGTGGCCGGGGCGGCGGTACCGGCCGGAGACGTACGCGGCCTTGAACCGGGCCAGCGGCTCGGTGCCGAACTTCAGGTAGCCGTGTCCGGGAGAGCGGGGAAGTTCGTACGCGTCCGGCGCACCCAGCACCGCTCGCGATTCCAGGGCCGAGAAGGTGCGCAGACCGATCCGGTACGACAGATGGGTGTCCAGCCCGCGCAGCCGGCCTTCCTCGAGCCGTTGACTGGCGAGCAACAGGTGCACACCGAGCGACCGGCCGAGCCGTCCGATCTGGAGGAACAAGTCAATGAAGTCCGGTTTGGCGGAGAGCAGCTCGGAGAATTCGTCACAGACCACCAGCAGTGACGGCAACGGTGGCAGCGCTGACCCGCCGGCCCGCGCCTTCTCGTAGTCCCGCAGGCTCGCGAAGTTACCGGATCTCCGGAGCAACTCCTGGCGCCGCAGCAGCTCGCCGTCGATGGCGTCGACCATGCGGTCCACCAGCGGCAACTCGTCGGCCAGGTTGGTGATCACCGCGGCGGTGTGCGGAAGCCGGTCGAGCGAGGAGAACGTCGCGCCGCCCTTGAAGTCGATCAGGACGAAGTTGAGCGTCTCGGACGAGTGGGTGGCGGCGAGCGCCAGCACCAACGTACGGAGCAGCTCCGACTTGCCCGAGCCGGTCGCCCCGATCAGCAGGCCGTGCGGGCCCATTCCGTCCTGCGCGGACTCCTTGAGGTCCAGTTCGATCGGGCTGCCGTCGGCGCCCACCCCGATCGGGACGCGGAGCCGGTCCCGGTTCGGCCGGGGCAGCCAGCTCTGCGTGACGCTGAACGTGTCCACACTCGCGCCGAGCAGGAGGTCCAGGCCCATCTCGCCGGCCAGCGGGGTCTCCGCGGCCCGGGACGTGGCGGCCAGCCGCAGCGGAGCCAGCCGCCGCGCGACGGCTTCCGCCTCCGCCTCGGTGAGCCGGTCCGGAGTGCCGACGTCGGCCGCGTGCTCCATGGCGTAGGTGTGCAGCGCCGGCCGGTCGCCGCCGGGCCGCACCTCGAGCACCAGGAGCGACCGGTCGAGCAGCCGCGGAGGTTGGCGGTCGAGGTCCAGCACGGTGACGCCGTCGATGCCGTCGTCCAGGTGGGTGGCGCCGGTGAGATCAATCCCGTCCAGCACGATCACCACGTGCGGATTGGCGCCGCTGCCACCCCCCGGATGGAACCGCGGCCGGTTGCCGATCACGTCCTCGACCAGTCGCTCAAGGTCCTCACCGGAACCGGCCACCAGCCGTACCTGGCCGAGAGCGTCCGCCCGGGACGGATGCAGGTTGTGCGGTAGCCACTTGACCCACTCCCACCCCGCCCGGCGCTCCGGACCGGCACACACCGCGATGATCAGGTCGTCCGGCGCGTGGAACACCGCCAGCTGGGTCAGCATCGCCCTGGTCAGCGCCCGCGCGTCGGCCTCCGGCCCGCGCAGGAACACCCGGGCGAAACCGCGCAGGGACACCGCGACCGGCAGATCGGGCACCACGGAGTACGCGTCCAGGAATCGGCGCAGCGCGCCCGCGGTCATCGGCTCGAGGTCCTCCAGTGGGCGGGTCACCGGCGGCACCAGGGGCGTGGCCAGCGTCTGCGGGCCGACACCCACCCGGACCACGCCGAAGTCGGGGTCGGCGGGCCGCCGCTCCCAGACCCGGTGGCTGCTCGCGGTGGACCACAGCCGCCCGGGGTCGGGATGCCGATAGAACAACCCCACCCGCTGCGCGACGGCCGTTTCCCGGACGCGCTTGCGCAGACCGCCCAGATGGCGCAGATATTCGCGCCTGGCCGCCATCATCTCCGCTCTCTTCGGCGACCCGTTGGCACCGAACGAGGTGGCCAGCATGGCCAGCGAGGAGATGCCGAACAGCCCACCGACCACATAGGAGAACGGCCCGCTGCGGCCCTGGCCCATCATCAGCGCCATCGCCACCGAGCCGCCCAGCATCGGCAGCACCATCACCGCCTGCTGCCAGCGCCGGCCGGTCTCCTGCGGGATCTCCGGCGGCGGCTCGACGGTGATCTCACCGGTCGGAATCTCCGGCGCCGGGCGCCGGACACCCCGTCGGATCACCGTCGTACTCACGTCTGTCCTTTCGTCACCATCAGTTGTGGGCGTTATTTCTACCGCCTCGGTGTGACCGGCAGCGGACTTATCCACAGGGCCGACAGCTATCCACAGGTACGGATGGGACGGGGCGCCGCGCCGGGCTCATGGTAGGTAAAGTCGCCTCCGTTCCGCAGCCTCGTCGCATCGATGGGTGATGTTCATGAGCATCGGGTTGGCCCGCGTCACGATCAGCGCTCCCCAGCGCCGGGTCGATGTCGCGCTGCCCGAGCACGTGCCGCTGGCCGAGCTGCTGCCCGAGGTGCTGCGGCACGCCGGCGAGGGCCTGGCCGACGACGGCGAGAAACACGGCGGGTGGCTGCTGCGCCGCACCGACGGGGTGGCGCTGACCACGGCGCAGGGCTTGTTCCCGCAGGGGGTGCGGGACGGCGAGGTGCTGCACCTGGTGCCGGCCCGGGAGGAGTGGCCGGAGCTCGAGTACGACGACGTGGTGGAGGCGATCGCTGAAGGTGCCCGGCGCCGCGGCGCGGTGTGGTCGCCGACCTCGACCCGGACGGCCACGGTGCTCGCCGGCCTGGTGCTGCTCGCGATCGGCCTGGCCGCGGTGCTGGTCGCCGGTCCGGACTGGTCCGGCGCCGCCTACCTGGGGCTCGGGGCCGGACTGCTGCTCACGCTGACCGGGGTGACGGCATCCCGGGCGTACGGTGATGCGCGCGCGGGCGCCGCCCTGGGCGCGGCCGCCATGCCGTACGCGTTCGCCGGCGGAGCCTTGCTGGTCACCTCCGGTGCGGCCGACCGGGTCGGGGTGTTCACGCCGCTGCCCTGGCTGGGTGGTCCGGAACTGCTGTCCGGAGCAGTCGCGCTGCTGCTTGCGGCGGTTCTGGGCGGAATCGGTGTGGGGTCGGCGCTGCGGCTGTTCACGGCCGGTGCCACGGTCGGTGTGTTCGCGGCGCTGGCGGCCCTGACCAGCATGCTCACCACGGCGGCCGGCTCCGCGGCCGTGCTGATCTCGGCGCTGGTCTGTGGCGTCGGGATCCTGCCGTTGCTGGCGATCCGGTTCGGCGGAATGCCCACGCCACCGGTCACCCTGCCCACCGGCAGCGTCGCCGAGGGGTTCACCGGTGCATCGTCCCCGGGGTTGGACGCGGTCCGCGAACGACCCGATCGGGCGACCGTGTTCGCCGCGGTGAGCCGTACCGAGGAGTTGCTGGCCGGCATGCTGCTCGGCCACGCGGTGCTCGCGGCCGGAGCGTTCACCGTGCTCGCCACGTCCGGCAGTCTGTCGGCCCGGATTCTGATCGCCGTCTCGGCGGCGGCGTTGCTGCTGCGGTCCCGGCTGTTCGTGACGCTGCGGCAGCGGGTGCCGCTGATCTGCGGCGGTCTCGTCGGGGTGGCGGCTCTCGGCCTCGACCTGCTGGGCGAGGCCCGCACCGGGATGATGATCGCGGTGACCGCGGCCGGGGTGCTACTCGCGCTGGCCACGGTTGCGGCCGGTGCCACCTACTCGCGGCGGCCGCCGTCGCCGTATCTGGGCCGGGCCGCGGACTTGCTGGACACTCTCGTCGTGGTGTCGGTGATCCCGGTGGCCTGTGCGGTGGTCGGCCTGTACCGCGCGGTGGGCAACATCAGCTTCTGACCCGACCGTGCAGCGGGCCAGACCGGTGGCCGGGCTGGGCCGGGGCGGGGCGGGGCCGACCGGTGGCCGGGCTGGGCCGGGGTGGGGCGACCGGTGGGTGCGCCCTGGGCTGCGCGCGGTGGCTCGTGGGTGCGCGGAGGCGGGGCGCGCGGTGGCCGGTGGGTGCGCGGGGGCGCGGCGCGGTGGCCGATGGGTGCGCGGGGGCGCCGGTGACCGGTGGGTGCGCCGGGCCCGGTGGAGACCAGTGCGGTGCCGGGGCCGGGCGCGGAACAGAGGCGGCGTCGGGCGCGGTGGGGCAACGTGGGGTAACCCGTGCGGCGGGTACGTCGGGCGAGCTGGGTCAGGGTGCGTGGCGTGGCTGAACCGGAGGTCAGGCGCTGTCGTCGTGGTGCTCCATGGCCTCCTGGCGCTTGAACGACGCCCGGATCTCCTCCTCGGCCTCTACCCGGCCGACCCACGTGGCGCCCTCGACTGATTTGCCGGGCTCCAGATCCTTGTAGACCGTGAAGAAGTGCTGGATCTCCATCTTGTCGAACTCGCCCAGGTGGTGGATGTCCCGCAGGTGCTCCTGGCGCGGGTCCTCGTAGGGCACGCACAGCACCTTGTCGTCGCGGCCCTTTTCGTCGGTCATCCGGTACATGCCGATGGCCCGGGCCCGGACCAGGCAGCCGGGGAACGTCGGCTCCTGGATCAGCACCAGCGCGTCCAGCGGGTCGCCGTCCTGGCCCAGCGTCCCCTCGATGAAGCCGTAGTCCGCCGGGTACTGCGTCGCGGTGAAGAGCGTCCGGTCCAACCGGATCCGGCCGGTCTTGTGGTCGACCTCGTACTTGTTTCGCTGGCCCTTGGGGATCTCAACCAGAACGTCGAAATCCATGATTCGCTCCCTTGTTCGCCCCCATCGACAACCCGGAACCGTGGGCGCCGGGCGCTGGGCCGGCAGAGCTGGCCCGGCATCCGCGCGCAACGATGTGCGGGATGTCAGTAGTCTCCCCTAAGTCTGACGGTGCGAGCGAGGAGGGGCCCGTGGGGAGGGAAGATTCACATCACGGACGGGCGTCCGTGCCCGGCGATTCCCTCGGGAACCCCGCACCGAGCACCGGCCGCGCGTCCGTTCCGCTGAACACCCAGCACCCCCGCGAGGCGCCGGTGAGCCCGCCTCCGCCGGCCGCGGGCCGCGCGTTCGCTCCGCCGGCGAATGTGGGAGAGCCGCAAGGTCCGCAGAACGCCGGCCGGGCGTCGGTCCCACCGTCCCCGCAAGCCCACGCCGACGCACGCGGCCGCGGTGAAGCGCAACGGCCAGCCCGCGCAGAAGCGCCGGTCAGCCCGGCCTGGCCGACCGGGTCTTCCGCAGCGGGGGCCGCAAGCGCTCGTGCCGCGGTTCAGCCCGGCGCGCCCGCAACGGCCGGCACCATGCAGCCGGCTGGGGCTGAACCGTCGGGACCGCGGAGGAACCGGCGTACTCTCCTGGTTTTTGTCGCTTCTGTGGTGTTCCTGCTGGTCGTGGCCGGCGTGCTGTTCGTCACGCGGCCGGGGCCGGTGGATGACTGGCTGGGCGGCGGTGGACCGACAGCTGCCGCCACGCCGTCGGTTACGCCCGAGCCGAGCCCGACGCCGGTGCTGGCCGCGGCCGGCACCGAGGCCGTCGCGCCCAGTGCTGCCGGGGTGCGCTCGGCCATCGCTTCCCTGGTCACCGCGCCCGCGTTGGGGTCGCAGGTGCGGGTCTCGGTGGTCGACGGCGCGACCGGGGAAGCCCTGTTCGAACGTCATGCCGACACCATGACCACCCCGGCGTCCACCACCAAGCTGGTCACCGCCGCCACCGTGCTGGCGGCGCGCGGGCCGGCCTACCGGCTGAGCACACGCGCCGTGGCCGGCGATGAACCGGGCGAGGTGGTGCTGGTCGGTGGCGGCGACCCGACGCTGTCGATCGACGCCAAGGGGCAGTTTCCGGGGGCCGCGCGGCTGGACAAGCTGGCCGCCCAGGTCAAGCAGAGCGGGATCGCGCCGACCAAGGTGACCGTCGACACCACGCTTTTCACCGGGCCGGCCACCGGCCGGGGGTGGAGCTCCACCATCATCGCGCCGGAGGGGCAGGTGGCGGCGATCCAGTCGCTGATGACCAACGCCGGGCGGCGCAAGCCGGTGCACAACGAGGTGGGTGGCGATCCCCGGTTCCCCGATCCGGCGCTGGCCGCGGGGCAGGCGTTCGCCCGGCAGCTCGGCGTGAAGGGCAAGGTGGCCCGGGGGAAGGCGCCGGCGTCGGCCGCCGAACTGGGCGTGGTGCAGTCGCCGCCGGTGGTCCATCTGGTGGACTGGATGCTCGAGCAGTCCGACAACGTGATCGCCGAGGCGCTCAGCCGGCAGGTGGCGCTGGCGGACGGCAAGCCGGCCTCGTTCGCCGGCGCCACCCAGGCGATGATCGCCCAGCTCGGTGCGCTGGGCCTGCCCACCGACGAGATCAAGCTGGCCGACGCCAGTGGGTTGTCCCGGCAGAACGCGATCAGCCCGGCACTGCTCACCGACATGCTCACCCTGGCGGCCAGCGGGCAGCAGCCGGCGCTCAGCCCGCTGTTCGGCGGTCTGCCGGTGGCTGGGTGGTCCGGCACGCTGCGCACCCGGTTCGCGTCGCCGCGGGCCAACGAGGTGGGTCAGGGCGTGGTACGGGCCAAGACCGGCTCGCTGAGCGGGGTGAACGCGATCTCCGGGCAGCTGGTCACCAAGGACGGCCGGCTGCTGGTCTTCGCGATCCTGGCCGACGACACCGGGAACTCGCTGGCTGCCCGGGCCGCGCTGGACCGGATCGCGGCCCGGCTGGTGGCCTGCGGTTGCTGAAAATGAACCGGCTGGTCGGCCGCGGGTACTGTCGGTGGCATGGCGCAGTTCGTTGACTGGGATCTGGCCGCCGCCACCGCGGGCGCGCTGTCGAAATCCGGACCCGCGGTGTCCTACGACCAGGCCGTGCAGGTGGTGGCCGACCTGCGCACGCTGACCGAGGAGGCGGCCGGGCACGTGGCCGAGTATACCGGGCTGACGCCGCAGGTGGACGTGCCGACGGTGCGGGTGGTGGACCGCAAGGACTGGGCCGCGGTCAACATCGCCGGGCTCAAGCAGGTGATCGTGCCGCTGGTCACCCGGCTGTCCGGCGACAAGCAGCCGGGCGCGTTCGCCGACGCGATCGGGTCCCGGGTCACCGGCGTGCAGGCCGGCACGGTGCTGGCGTACCTGGCCGGCCGGGTCCTGGGCCAGTACGAGGTGTTCTCCACCGAACCGGGCCAACTGCTGCTCAACGCCCCGAACATCGTCGAGGTGGAACGCAAGCTGGGCGCCGACCCGCGGGACTTCCGGCTCTGGGTGTGCCTGCACGAGGTCACCCATCGCACCCAGTTCACCGCGGTGCCGTGGATGCGTGGCTACTTCCTCGGCGAGGTCCAGGCGTTCGTGGACGCGTCCCAGAGCGGCGGCGAGCACATCCTGGAACGGTTGCGTCGCGGCGTGGCCACCATGTCCGAAGCGCTGCGCGACCCGGAGAGCCGGGCCTCGGTGCTGGACATCGTGCAGACCCCGGCGCAGAAGGCGATCCTGGACCGGCTCACCGCGCTGATGACGCTGCTCGAGGGGCATGCCGAGTTCGTGATGGACGGCGTCGGGCCGGATGTCATCCCGACCGTCGAGACCATCCGGGCCAAGTTCAACCAGCGCCGCGAGGGCGGGAACCCGCTGGAGAAGGCGATCCGGCGGATCCTCGGCATCGAGGTCAAGATGCGGCAGTACGCGGAGGGCCGCAAATTCGTGCACGGGGTGGTCGAGCGGGTGGGCATGGCCGGCTTCAACAAGATCTTCAGCTCCCCGCTGACCCTGCCCCGGCTGGAGGAGCTGGGCGATCCGGACGCTTGGGTGGCCCGGGTGCACGGTGCGGTCGGCCCGGTGCCGTCGGTTGGCTGAGCCACTAGAGGCGGCTTCGCCGCACTGCAGAGGAAACCCATGATGGCCCAGGTCCCGCCGCCGGTCGCCGCCATCCGGGTCGCGGTGCGTCGGGCGCTGGCCGGTCTTCCCGCCGATTCCCTGGTGTTGGTCGCCTGCTCGGGCGGGGCCGACTCGCTCGCGCTGGCCGCGGCGACGGCCTTCGTGGCGCCCCGGGCCGGGATTCGAGCCGGCCTGATCACGATTGATCACCGGCTACAGGAAGGGTCGGCCGATCGAGCCGCGGCGGTCACGTCTTGGGCCAGAAATGTCGGACTAGTGCCGACGCTGGGCGTCGCCGTCGAGGTGACCCGGCACGGTGGCCCGGAAGCGGCGGCCCGCAGCGCCCGGTACGCCGCCCTGCGGGCCGCGGCCCGTCGCCACCACGCCGCCGCCGTGCTGCTCGGGCACACCAGGGACGACCAGGCCGAAACGGTGCTGCTCGCGCTGGCCCGGGGGGCCGGACCGCGCGGCCTGGCGGGCATGCCGCGCCACCGGGACGTGTTCATCCGGCCGCTGCTCGACGTGGCGCGCGCGGACACCCGCAAGGCCTGTGCCGCGCTCGGCCTCAGCCCCTGGGACGACCCGCACAACAGCGATCCGGCGTACGCACGGTCCCGGGTCCGGCAGGACGCGCTGCCCGCCCTGATCCGCGCCCTCGGGCCGGCGGTGGTGGACAACCT
>DASSAL010000391.1:0-1814 GCA_035685405.1 Actinoplanes sp.
GGGAACGCGGCCGGATCACCCCGGCCGACCGGGAGCATCTGGCCGATTGGCTGACCCGGTTCGACCCGGCCACGGCCGGTTCGGTGGCGTTCGCGATGGAAGGCTGCACCGGCTGGCGGTACATCGCCGAGGAGATGGCCAAGGCCGGCGTGACCGCACATCTGGCCGAGCCGGCCGACACGTCCGCCCTGCGCGGCCCGAAACGGCGGGCCAAGACCGACAAGGCGGATGCGTAACTGCTGCGCGAACTGCTGGCGGCACGTCGTAGCCGATGCACAGGGGTACATACCACCGCGGAATGGAGGTGTCCAGCGCCTTGGGGTGATGGATGGCGTCCCACGCGGCATGTCCGGCGTAGCCGATGGCCAGCACCAGGGCGGATCCGGTGGCGAGCGCGATCGTCGCGAGAGCGCCGTGCGCCGCGATGCCTACGTACTCGGTGCGGAATGCCCGGATTCGGCCGTCCTGCAGGGCGAAGCCGAGGTAGACGCCGGCGATCATGCCGAGGAGAACGGCGAGGAAGCCGAACGCGTGGTCGGCCGGCAGCAGGATCGGGATGATCAGCGTGGCGACGCCCAGGAGGGCACCGATGGCCAGCACTGTCAGCCAGCCACTGCGCGTGCCGACGGCCCATGCGGTCGGCAGCTGGAGCCGCCGCTCGGTTCCGGGGGTCGCTTCGGTAGCCATGACGGTCACCGGCGGATCGCGTAGGCGCGGGCTACCGATGCATTGTCCGGGCCGGCGGCCGTGTACCGCCGCGTCCGTACTCCGGCGACGATGATCCCGATTGCCGTCACGGCGAACAGCGCCACGGCGACGTACCCGCTCGGTGTCGCCTCGAATCCGCGGTACCCCACGGGTACGGCGTTGACGACGAACGCGGCGCCGGCGATGATGCCGGTCCAGCCGAGCCACCGCGGGACGGCGCCGCGCAGCATCGCCGCGCCGGCCAGGGCGAGAGTGAGCCCGATCAGGGTGTAGAAGTAGCTGTTCGCGCCCCACTCGAGCCACCGCATCGTTTCGGCGGCTGCGAACCGGCCGGCCTTGTCCGGTTCCGCGGCCGCCGCCCAGGCATCCACGCTGTGTTTGAGCGCCACCCCGACGATTGCCTGCAGCACGGTGAGCGCGGCTGCGCTGGTGATGGCCGCGGCGAGGACGAGGTGGTCGACGGCGGACGGCCGCCGGGCGATGGTCAGCGCCCGGTACAGCACCACGAAGCCGGCGATCGTCGTCAGTACGCAGGCGTATTGCGCGTAGTGCACGCCGATCCAGGTCGCGCTGGCGGCGTATTCGGCGAAGACCGCGGGGTGGTTGTTGGGGTCGGCGTGGCTGGGGTGGAAGGTCGAGACGATGGTGTTGGCCACGGTGCCGGTTATCAGCAGGCTGCCCGCGACGATGAGCGGGATGCGCGCCGTGGTCGGCTTACCGGTGGTGATGTTCAGGTCCATGGTGTCCTCCGTGGATGGCGGGTTGGCGGGTAGTGGCGCCGTCGCGGGGCAGGACCTCGAAGGAGGCCATCATTCCGGCGGCGTGGTGTTCGAGGATGTGGCAGTGGTACATCCAGCCGCCCGGCCGGTCGTCGGGCAGCCAGGCGATGCGGACCCGGCCGCGGTCCGGGACGTTGAGGGTGTCCTCCCAGCTCAGGTACGGCGGTGGGGTGCCGTTGACCTGCAGGACCTGGAAGAAGAAGCCGTGCAGGTGGAAGGGGTGGTCCATCTTCGTGTCGTTGACGATGTCCCAGATCTGCAGCTCACCGGCGCGGACCGGGTCGGCGCGGTGGTGCATCTCGTCGTTAATGAGGAAGTCGACGCCCC
>DASSAL010000392.1:0-11510 GCA_035685405.1 Actinoplanes sp.
CTGGTCGGCGCCTCGGCCCACCTGGTCACCTTCGCGGCCGGCATGGCGCTGGCCGGTTCGATGATCGCGCCGATCCTGGCCAGCGCGTACGCCATGGTGGACGAGGCTGCCCCCGCCGGTACGGTGACCGAGGCGTTCGCCTGGCTGGCCACCGCGACCGCGATCGGCTCGTCGATCGGCGCGGCCGCGGGCGGCGCTCTGGTCGACGCGACCGGCCCGGCCGCCGCCTTCGTCCTGGCCGGTGTCGCGGGCGTCGCGGCCGCCGGTGTCGCCACCACGCTCGGAAGGACGGTCCGCTATGCCTTACGCACAGCTGGATGAGGTCAACACCTGGTACGCCGAGCAGGGCGAGGGCGAGCCGCTCGTGCTGTTCCATCCCGGCGCCGCCGACTCCCGTGCCTTCGAGATGACCATCCTGCAGGCTCACCGGGCCGGGTAGCCCCACTCCAGGAGCGGCTCGCGGAGCACCGCCTCGACCTCGGCGAGCTGCCGCGCGGTCAGCTCGGACCGGTACGCGTCGCCGCGCCCGCCGTGCAGGAAGTGCCGGCCGAACCCCTTCTCGACGGCCGGCGTCCAGTCCAGCCCGAGGAACTCCAGCGCCCGCATCAGTTCCTTGCGCGGATCGGCGACCAGATCCTCATACCGCAGGTCCAGCCACTGGCCGGCCGGGTGCGCGGCGCGGGCGTCGGCGAACGCGGCGATCAGCATCTTCCAGCCCAGCGCGGCGAGCACGGCGAACGAGCGGCCGGACGCCTCCCATTCCGCGTGCAGCGGCGCGGGCAGCGGGCCCAGGTACCAGTTCGACGGCCCCTGCCAGCCGTCCCACCAGGCCATCTGGAGCCAGGAGTTGACCACCGCCCGGCCGTCGCGGACCACGTTGACCACCTTCAGGTCCGGGTACGCGACCCGCAGGAAGCCGGTGCGGGGCCAGCCGGTGACGTGCTGCACCAGCAGATCGCAGCGCTGGGCCCGGATCCGGGTGTCGAAGAACGCGCGCAGCCGCCGGGCGGTGACCGGGGTCAGGTCGCCGGCCAGCAGATCCCGCGCGGGCCGGGAGAAGCCGGCGGTGACGTGCCGGTCGAGCAGCCGGTACGCCTCCGACGGCGCCACCCGCAGCCGGCCCCGCTCCAGCAGCGTGCGGCTGTGCCGCAGCGAGGTCATGCCGGACGGCCGGGGCGGGCCGGCCCGGTACAGCCGCCCGTTCCACCGCCCGGCGAGGTTCAGCTTGGGCAGCTTGTCGTCCAGCCCGGAGACGAACCCGGTGGCCGGATGCCGGCAGAGCAGTTCCTGCACCAGAGTCGAGCCGCACCGCCCGGTGCCGGCCACCACCGCCAGCGTCATCGCGCCTCCCCCGGCGCCGGCCCGGCCACCCGGCCCGGCCGGAGCGGGTAGCCCAGGCGGCCCAGCAGCGGCCCGGTCAGCGCGGTGACCACGAGCCGCGACCGCCGCGGCATCGCGTGCCGCCATTCCTCGTCGGCGCGGACCGGGACCCCGCCGGTCCGGTGCCGCATCGGGTTGCCGGCCACCGAATGGGTCGGTGCCAGCGCGACCGAGCCGTCCGCGGTGACCGGCAGTGGCGCGTCCGGCGCGGCGCCGGCGAAGGTGGCCACCGCCCGGAGCACCCGGGCCGGGTCGGCGACCAGGTCCTCGTACCGGATCCGCAGATAGGCGCCGCGCCCCCAGAGCCGCAGGGTGGCCGCGTTCCACACCGACCAGAGCAGGGCGGCCTTCCACACCGGGTGCCGGGTCATCAGCCGCCCGTCGGCCGCGGCGTCCAGCGCGCGCCGCCGCCGCCAGGAGAAGGCCGCCGCGCGCGGGTCGCGCACCACGTGCAGCACCCGCAGCTCGACGCCGGGCAGCCGGGACAGCAGCACTCCGTACGGCGGCAGCTTGGACGAATCCACGATCACGGCGCCGCCGGTGTGCGCGGCGATCGACCGGTACAGCGCGGCGATCGCGTCGTCGTCGGGATGCGGTGGCACCCGCAGCCGGTGCCGCATCCGCAGCCGGCTGCGCAGCCGGGCGGCGAGGCCGCCGGGCACCGGCACATCGGCCAGCACGCGGGTCCACATCGGACATTGCCGGAACGGCGTGCCGCAGCCGCACGGCCGGTTGTCGGCCAGCCCGCGCTGCCAGAGATACCGCAGCTCACCGGCGGCGAAGAAGCCGTCCATCTGGCCCAGTGCGGTGGTCACCAGGGTGCTGCCGCTGCGGCCGGTGCCGGCCAGATAGAGCACCCGCGCGATCATGAGACGCCCGCCGCGGCGTAGGCGTCGGTCAACCCGGCCAGGTGGTCGGCCGGGCGGAAATCGCGGGCGACCTTGGCGCGCCCGGCCCGGCCCATCCGGAAGGCAAGATCAAGATCATTCATCGTACGGGTGAGGACGTCACCGAGCGCAGTCGCGTCGCCCGCCGCGACGAGGCAGCCGTCGACAGCCGGGTCAATGAGTTCCGGCAGTCCCCCGAGATCGGTGCCGACCACCGGCACCCCGCACCCGAACGCCTCGAGCACGGCCAGCGGCTGGTTCTCGTACCAGACCGACGGCACGACAGCCACCGCCGCCGACCGGATCAGCGCATGCAACCGGTCCTTGGGCAGCCGCCCGTGGAACCGCACCCGGCCCGGCGCGACCCGGCCGGCCAGGTCCTCCAGCGCCGCGCGGCTGGGGCCGTCGCCCGCCACGTCCACGGTCACCGGCATCCGCGCGGCGGCCCGGATCAGGGTGCCCACCCCCTTCTCCGGCGACAGCCGCCCGGCGTAGACGACGCCGCCGCCGGGCGCTGTCTTCACCGCCAGCCGCTCGACGTCGACCGGGTGCCGCAGCACGCGCAGCCGGTCCGGATAGACGCCGGCCCGGGTCAGCACGCCGGCCAGGAACCGGCTGGGTGCCAGGAACACGCCCACCCCGGCATACGCCCGGAACCGCCGGTGCAGCCAGGACTCGACGGCCAGCAGCGTGCTGGCCGGCCGCGAGCCGTCCTTGCAGGCGTGCCGGGCGGCCTGCAGCGGGCCGCCGGTCACGCACGCGTCGCAGGGCCGGCCGCGGTTCAGCATCTGGTAGCTGGGACACGCCAGCTTGTAGTCGTGCAGCGTCATCACGCACGGCACGCCCGCGTCCCGGGCCGCGGCCACCACCGACGGCGACAGCTGGTGGTACACGTTGTGCAGGTGCACCACGTCCGGCCGGAAGGCGGCGAGCACCGTCGCCAGCCCGGCCCGCGCGGACGACGACCACAGCATCCGGCCGGCCGCCGACATCCGGCCGCGCAGCCCGGGTGGTGGGGGTTCCAGGTCGACCCGGGACGGGAAGTGCTCCGCATACCGCAGACCCGGCTCGTTCGCGGGATGCGCCATGCCGAAGAACTCCACCTCGTCACCGTCTCGTCGCTGCAGGTCGGCGACGTCGAACAGGTAGCCCTCGGCACCGCCGCGGCGGTACAGGAACTTGTTCACGTGCAGGACGCGCATGGATCCCGGGGTCTCGACGGTGGGCACGGGCATGAGGGCGGCTCACGCTAGCATTTGGCCGCTGCCCGGAGCGATCGAGGAGGATCTGTGGCGCACGACGAGCCGTCGGCTCTGCGGTATGCCGCCCGCCGGGTGGCCCGGCACGTGCGCTGGGCGCGGTCCGAGGGCGTACGCCGGCTGATCGCCGAGGACGGCCTCGACCCGGTGGCGCGGCTGCGCACCGCCGCGGCCAAACGCCGGTGGCGGCGCCGGCACGGGGTGCCGCCGGGCCACGCCCGGCCGGTCTTTCTGGTGGGCCTGCAGCGCTCCGGTACCAACATGCTGGTCCGCGGGCTGGATGCGGCACCCGAGGTGGAGGCGCGCAACGAGAACGACCGGGCGGTGTTCCACCGGTTCCGGCTGCGCGGCGACGACGTCCTGCTCGACGCGGTCCGCCGCAGCCGGCACGCGATCGTGCTGGTCAAGCCGCTCTGCGACAGTCACCGGGTGGCCTCGCTCCTCGGGCTGGGCCCGGACGCGCGAGCGTTGTGGATGTGGCGGGACGCCGACGACCGGGCCCGCTCCGAGGTGGCCAAGTTCGGCGACGCGAACCTGCGGGCGTTGCGGGCGATCGCGGCCGGTGACACGTCGATCTGGCAGGCCGGCGGGCTGGGGTCCGGTGCCCGCGCGCTGATCGCCTCGTTCGAGCTGGGAAGGATGGACCCGCACACCGCCGCCGCCCTGTTCTGGTATGTCCGCAACGAGCTGTACTTCACGCTCGGCCTGGACCGGCGGGCCGACGTGCTGCTGGTGTCCTACGGTCAGATGGTGGCCGATCCGGCCGGCACGGTCCGCCGGGTGTGCGACGTCATCGGCCTGCCCTACCGGCCGTCGTTGGCGGCCTCCGTGACGACCGCACCATCGCGGCCGCCGCTGCCGATCGACCCGCGGGTGCGAACGCTGTGCGACGAGCTGACCACCCGCCTCGACCGGGTGGCGGTGGCCCGTGGATAGACCCATCTTCCTGGTCGGCTGCCAGCGCTCCGGTACCACCATGCTGCGGCTGGTGCTCGACTCGCACTCGCGGATCAGCTGCGGCCCGGAGACCCGGTTCCTGCCCGACCTGCGGCGCATCGTGCACGCCGACTGGGAACGGCTGGCCCGGTTCGGCTTCCCCCGCGAAGACTGGCTGCGCCGGATCGCCGAGTTCTTCGGCGGGGTGCACGCCGATTACGCGGCCGGCCGCGGCAAGGCGCGGTGGGCGGACAAGACCCCGCTCTACGCGCTGTCCGTCGACTTCGTCGCCGAGGTGTTCCCGGACGCCCAGATCGTGCACGTGATCCGGGACGGCCGGGACGTGGTGGTGTCGCACCGCAAACGGTTCGGCTACTGGTCGGCGGTGAAGTGCGTGGTCAAGTGGCCGCGGTACATCCGGGCCGCCCGGGCGTCCGGCGCGCGGCTGCCGTCGGCGCAATACCACGAGGTGCGGTACGAGGCGGCGGTGGCCGACCCGGACAAGACGCTGCGGTCGCTGTTCGAGTTCCTCGGCGAGCCGTGGGAGGAGGGTGTGCTGGAGTACGCCGGCCGGGCGCACGACGTGGCCGACAAGTACACCGTGGAGGCCGACCAGCGGCGGGCGGCGGCCGGCACCGGCGCGGCCATCTACGCCTCCCGGGTGGGCACGCACCGGCGGGAGCTGGACCCGTTCCTGCGCCTGCTGATGCGGATCTTCGCCGGCCGGATGCTGCGGGAGCTGGGGTACCGATGAGACTTCTCCGGGTGGCAGTGGCGGCCCTGCTGCTGGCCGGGTGCACGTCCGACCGGCAGCCGGCACCGGCGCCGTCGGTCACGCTGCCCGCCACCGGTGGCACGACGGTCTTCGGCGCACACTGGGACTGGAACCGGTACGACCAGTTCGTGCCGTACCTGAAGAAGCTCCGCGGCTCGTCCACGTACCACGAGCTGAGCTGGTGCGACGTCGAGAAGACCCAGGGCAGCCCGGACTGGTCGGCGCTGGACCGGATCGCCCGGCGCAGCCGCGACCTCGGCATCAGCCTGGACCTGAAGATCCGGGTCGGCACCTGCTGGGCCACCGGCGGCACCGCGCAGCACACCCGGGGCCGGGCGAACAAGACCGAGTCCCGGATGCCGCTGGACATGGCGGCCTATCAGAGCTTCGTCCGCGACCTGGTGACCCGGTACCGGCCGTACGGCGTGACCCGGTACGCGATCGAGAACGAGGTGAACGCCGCGCAGTACTGGGCCGGAAATCCCCAGCAGTACGCGGAGCTGGTCCGCGCCGCCGCCCAGGCGGTGCACGCCGCGGACCCGCGGGCGCGGGTGGCCGATTCCGGGATCAGCAGCGTGGCGATGGGTTTCGGCATCGTCAACCGATTGCTCACCGCGGGCCGGCCGGCCGACGCGGTGGCCGCCTATCGTGCCTACTTCGCCCGCCGGATCGGCACCCGGGGACGACAGATCCCCGAGGTCACCGACGAGGCCGGGCTGCGCGCCGCGCTGGACCAGCCGGCCAACGACCGCAACCTGGCCTATCTGGCAGCCACCGAGCGGCTGCTCGACGACGGCACCGTGCAGGTCCGGCAGCTGCACTTCTACGAGCACCCGGACGGGCTCACGCCGCTGCTCGACTACCTGGCCGCGGAAACCCCGGCGGGCGTGCCGATCGGGGCCTGGGAGGTGGGCCGGTTCGACAAGGCCGCCGACGCCGACCCGGCGCTGGTCGCCGCCGAGATGACCAAGGTGGCCGCCCGGCTCGCGGCGGGCGGCATCACCGACGTGGTCTGGCTGCCGCTGGCGTACAACCCGGACAACCGGGCCGGCGCCGAGGTCCGGTACGGGCTGCTCGACCCGGACGGCCGGGAGCGGCCGGCCGGGGCGTATCTGGCCCAGCTGGCCGCCCTGGCCCGTGGGGCCACGGCGACACCGATCGACCAGGACGGGCTGGCCGGGGTGGCGTTCAGCGGCCGCCGCGGCACCAGCATGGTGGTCTGGTCCCCGGCCGCGCCGGTCGAGGTGAAGCTGCCGGCCCGGTCGCTGGCCGGCACGGTCGCCGCGGCCGACTCGGTCGGCCCGGCGCCGGTCCTGGTGCAGTCCGACCTGCCGGTCGACGAAGCGCTGGACGCGCTGCGCGGCTGATCCCGGCCGGGACCGCCGGCCTCACCCGATCCGGCGGTTGCGGGCCGGGCCGAACCACTCCGGCAGGGGACCGAGGACCACCTGACACCCGGCCTGACCTGCGGTGCGGTGGTTCTGCGAGCCGGTTGCGAGCGGCGTCGCCGAGGCTGGGTGACGGCGACCGTCGACGCCGGATACGGAGCCGGCGGGATTCGGGGGGAGGCAGCACGGCAGGTCCTGGCCGGCCGTGCTGTCGTCATCTCCGGCCGAGTGGACGGACGCCGGGGATCAGGGACCGCCGGCCGGATGGTCGCGCAGCCGGGCCCGCGCCTGCTCGGCACCGGGATGCCGGACGTCGCCGAGCGAGCTCTCCGCCTGTTGCCAGGCCTCCCGCGCGGCCGTCCGGTCGCCGGCGCTCTCGTGAGCGTCGCCGAGGGAGACCAGCGCCAGCGCAGTGCCGCGCCGCTCGCCGCCGGACCGGTGCAGCGCAACGGATTCCCGGAAGCTGGCGACCGCGTCCAGCGGCCGGTCCATCCGCAGGTAGGCCTGCCCGATGCTGTGCAGCACGGTGGCCACCGTCCGCGGGGAGTGCCGCCGGCTCAACCGCAGCGCCCGCAGGCAGTGCGCCAGTCCGGCCTCCGGCTCGCCGTGCAGAACGGCCACCCAGCCGACGGCGTTCATGGCGCGCGCCTCCAGCGCCTGGTCGCCGGCCGTCCGGGCGAAGTGCAGGGACTGCTCGGCGTGCGACATCGCGTCGCGGGTCCGGCCCAGCCCGTCCAGGGCGGCGGCCAGATTGCGGTGCGTGACGCTCAGCCCGCTATGGTCGGCCAGGGCGGCGAGCAGCGCGCGGGCCTGCTCCAGCTCGGCGACCGCCTCGGCGTGCCGGCCGGTCCGCCAGTACGCCAGCGCCAGCCCGCGGCGGCTGTGTGCCTCCAGCTTCGGATCGCCCATCCGGCACGCGGCGGCCAGCGCCGTACGGTGCGCCACCTCGAGTTCGCGCCAGCCGGACTGGCCGTCGAGGAAGTCCACGATCACCGCAGCGAGGTGGCCGACCTGCCGGTCCGCCCGGTAGGCGGCACCCAGCTGGATTCCGGCCTGCAGCGCGCCGGATTCCGTGGTGAACCAGTCGATCGCGGCACGGCGGTCGGCCGGCACCGGCACCGCCACCGGCAGATCCGGTGGATCGGCGTCCGGTCCCCAGATCGGGAACCCGAGGAGGCGCGCGGACCGGTCGGCGACGTGCACGTAGTAGTCCAGCAGCCGGGTGACCGCGGCCCGGCGCTCCGGTTCGGGGTCGAGCCGGTGGGTCATCTCGGCGGCGAACGTCCGGAGCAGGTCGTGGAAGGCGAACCGGCCGCGGGCGTCCTCGGCAAGGAGCCCGGCGTCGGCGAGGGTGCGCAGCATCCGCCGTGCCCCGGCGACCGGGCAGTCCGCCAGGCGGGCCGCCGCCGGCACCGCGAAGTCGGTGCCGGGATGCAACCCGAGCAGCCGGAACAGGCGGGCGACGGCCGGGTCGAGCAGGTCGTACGACCAGGAGAAGGCCGCGCGTACCCGGCTGGCCGCGTCGCCGCCGTCGAGCGCGTCCAGCCGCTGCGCGGCGTCGCCCAGATCGGCCGCGACGGCCGCCAGCCCGGTCTGCCGGGCCCGCGCGGCGGCCACTGCCAGGGCCAGCGGCAGTCGCGCGCAGGCGGTGATGATCCGGTCCGCGGCCTCCGGGGCGGCGGCCACCGCCTCGGCGCCCAGCCGGCGCCGGAGCAGGTCCCGGCACTCCGGCAGGGACAGCACGTCGATGTCGATCTGGTGCGCGCCGGTGCCGGCCGCCAACGCGGTCAGGTGGTTGCGGCTGGTGACCACGGCCACCGCGGCCGGTGTGCCGGGCAGCAGCGGCCGGACCTGCTCGGTGTCGCGGGCGTTGTCCAGCACCACCAGCACCCGGCGTCCGGCCATCACGCTGCGGTACAGCCCGGCCCGGGCGTCCAGGCCGGCCGGCATGGCGTGGGCCGCAACGCCCAGCGCGTCCAGCAGGACCCGGAGCGCGTCGGCCGGATCGAGCACGTTGCCGCCGGGGTCGAAGCCACGCAGGTTGACGTAGAGCTGGCCATCCGGGAACCGGTCCCGGACCCGGTGCGCCCAGTGGACGGCGAGAGCGGTCTTGCCGACGCCGGCGGTGCCCGACACCGCCGAGATGATCGCCGCGGTGGGCTCCCCCTCGGCTGCCGCCAGCACGTCGTCGAGCCGGCGCAGCGCCTCGGCGCGGCCGGCGAAGCCGCGGACGTCACCCGGCACCTGTGCTGGTACCGGCCGGGCGAGGACCGGCGCCGGCAGGGCGGCCGGCCCCGCCGGATCGGCACCGGCCCCCGCCGGTCCGCCGCGCAGCAGCTCCACGTGCAGCCGCCGCAGCCCGGGATGCGGATCGCAGCCCAGCTCGTCGGCGAGGCGCCGGCGCAGATCCGCGTACCACGCCAGCGCCTCCGGGGCCCGCCCGGCGGCGGCCAGCGCGCGGATCAGGATCTCGGCCAGCGGCTCGGAGAGCGGGTACTGGCCGGCGATCGGCCGCAGCACGTCGATCACCAGGTCGGTGCGCCCGCGGCCGAGTTCGGCCCGGGCCCACGACACGGCGGTGTCCAGCCGCCGCGCGGTCCACTCCTGCCGGGTCGCCGCGGCCCAGCTGCCGGGCAGTCCGGCCAGCGGTTCTCCACGCCACAGGGCCAGCGCTCGGCGCAGCAACTCCGCCCGCGCGCCGGTGTCGGCGGCCGGCCCGTCGGCCCGGTCGAGCAGCGCCCGGACCTGGGAGATGTCCACGCCGGCCGCCGGAGCCTCCAGGGTGTACGCGCCGTTGCGGCAGCTCACCGCCATCCCGCCGGGGTGCAGGACGGGGCGCAGCCGGGTGACGTAACCGTGCAGGGTGTGCCGGGCCCGGGCCGGTGGATCGTCGTCCCAGACCCGGTCGATGATCGCGTCGATCGGCAGCGGCTGGTTCACGTGCGCCGCCAGTACCGCGAGCACGGTGTGCGGACGCCGGCCACCGATGTCGATCGGGCGACCGTCGGCCCGGACCTCGACCGGGCCCAGCAACCGGATCTCCACCTGTCCACTCCGTACCGATCGGGCGATGTCTGCGGTCCATGCTCGGCGCACCGACTCGGCCGGGTCAACGAGAGCGACCAAACTGCGTCCCGGCCGTCACCACGCGGGCGGAGCAGACGACCGTCCATGACGGCGGATTCGCCCGATTCGGACGCAGACGCCGGCCAGGCCCGCTGATGAAAACCGAAACGGCGACGCCGATCTACCGGTTGCCGCGCGCGGCGCGGGCTGTCCCCGGGATCGTGACCGGGAGCGGCACGAGTCCCCGCCGGTCTGCTCCGGAGGCACGTTCCCGTGCCCGCGGCTGCAGGTCACCGCATCCATGAAGAGACTCTTGTGTTTCCATTTGCACCTTCATGATCTTTCGGAGCCCATGGGTACCTCCCGAGCCTCACTAGAGTCAAGGGAAGGTGCGGTTCACTCAGGTCCCAGTTAGTGATCTGTCCAGTGTCGATCACCAACGCACCGTCCATCGTCAGGCCTCAGCTCCGGGTGGGAACATCCAGATCGTGCGATTCGACTCCGCCGCCGTCCTGCCGGAAGCGCCGATCCTGACGGTATTGATCATGGGCTTGGCCATTGCTTTCCAGCTCGGCGTTCTGGTTCACAACGTATTGATCATTCGTGCGGCGCTGCACGACTCAAAGCCGGCCGAGCGTGCCGAAATCCTTCGTGGCCTGGCCGCCGTCCGGCAGTTCTGTCCGACGAGTGGTTCCGCAGCTGACCAGACCCAGAGCGTCACAGCAGCCCGGCGAGGGCCGCCTGGTCGGCGGCGAACTCCGCGGCCAGGCGCTCGCGCAGGTGCTCCGGGAAGGCCGGCGCGTCGTCGCCGCGCCGGGTGTGCCGGCGGTCCGGGGCCGGCATCCGGTCCAGGCCGAGGAAGTCGAGGATCTCGCCGTAGCGGGCGGTGAGCTGCTCGGTCGGCACCACCAGGACGCGGTCCCGGCCGACCGCGGCGAACCAGCGGGACAGCTGTCCGGCATACCTTCCCCGGGCCACATAGGAGTACCGCCGCCGGGCGGTGTGGCCGCCGGTGGCCAGGCGGGCCGGTTCGGCGGCCAGCGCGTCGGCGAAGGACAACGGTTCGACACCGTACGCCCGGGAGTGCAGGTAGTGCGAGTACGCCCGCTCCACCGGGTCGCGCAGCAGGGCGATGAACCGGGCGTCCGGCAGCAGGGCGGCGGCGCGGGCCGGCGCTGCCGGGTCGAACAGGTAGTACGGCGACGCCTCGAAGCTCAGCACGCCGGGCGGGCGAACCGGGAAGTGCGCGCGGTACCAGCGCAGGCCCCGGCCGTGGTGCAGGCTGAGGAACTGCAGTTCCTTGCCGGTGGCCGCGCGCACCGACGGGTGGCCGGCCAGGTGCCGGTAGAGCGAGGTGGTGCCGCACCGCTGGCCGCCGATGATCAGGAACTCCGGCAGCCGGCCCAGCGGGCCCGGCAGCGCGGCCCGGCCGTACGCCCGGCCGGTCCGGACCGCCCGCCGCACCGGATCGGCGAGCCGGCTATGCATCGGATCGCCGCCGCAGGGCCCGCAACACCATCCGGTCCTCCGCGCGCAGCCCGAGCGCCAGCACCACCGCGGCGTCCCCGACGACGATGAAGACCAGGCCGGCCACCAGCGTGCCGGCGCCGCCGGGCAGCACCGCGCCGGCGGCCAGCCCGGCGGCCAGCGCGGCGGCGCCGGCCAGCAGGCCGGTGAGCATGCCCCGGGACACCGGCAGGGCGCCGATCAGCGAGCGGACCTGCCACACCCGGGCGGCGTTCACCACGGCCAGCGAGACCGCCCAGGCCACCGCCGCGCCGATGATGCCGTACGCCGGGATCAGCCACAGGTTGAGCAG
>DASSAL010000393.1:0-6537 GCA_035685405.1 Actinoplanes sp.
CCTTGCACCCCTGGGCGGCGCCGGCCCGGGCGATGGCGACGACCTCGTCGCGCTCCAGGTACGCCGATGGCACGCGGTGCGGCACGGTGGCGAACGTGCAGTAATGGCACCGGTCGCGGCAGAGCCGGGTCAGCGCGATGAAGACCTTCTTGGAGTATGTGACGACGCCGGCCCGGCCGGCCGCGCGCAGGCCCGCGTCGCGGACACCGCCGGCGAGGCGCAGCAACTCGTCGAACGCCGGCCCCTTGGCGGCGAGCAGCGCGACCGCTTCCTCGGTGTCGAGCGCCTTGCCGTCCGCGGCGCGGCGCAGCGCGCGGCGGATGCTCGCCTCGGTTACCTCAACCACGCGTCCCTCTGTTCCGTCGCAGGTCCGGCTCGGGTGCAGGTGCGGCGGGAGCCGCCTCTGCAGCCGAGCCTAGGCCGAGATCCGGATCACCGCCCCTGCCTGTGGACAGCCGGGTCAGTGGCCTGGAACACCCTTGCCGGCCGACCGGGGACGGAACCGGCCGGCGGCGCCACCGGTCCGGGCGCGAGATCCCTCGCCGGCGACCCGGGCCGGGAGCGGTCAGCGGCGCGGAGGGTCCTGGCCGGCCGGGCCGAAGCCCGGCCGGTCGTCGCGCACCACCTCGGTCCGGTCCGATCCGCCCGCCTCGGGCAGCGGCACCACCTGGGTCGGGTCGGTGAACGCCCCGGAGGGATAGTCGGGTGCCGGCGGATACGGACTCGGCGGGTTGCCCGGCACACCCGAGGCCGGTTGGGCGGACACCGGCTGGGTGGCACCGGGGCCGGTGGAATGCATCGGCGGCTGCTGCCCCCAACCCGGCGGCGGAACCGGCGGCTGCCCGCCGTACACCGGCTGCTGCCACGACGGCTGGGGCTGGCCGGGCTGGGGCTGGCCCGACACGGACTGGCCGGGCTGGGGCTGGCCGGGCTGGGGCTGGCCGGGCTGGGGATAACCGGGCGGCGGCCCGTATCCCGGCTGGCCCGGGTAGGTGCCCGGCACGCCGTACTGCGGCTGGCCGTACATCCCCGGCTGGAACGCCGGCTTCGGCACGTGGAACAAGCCGCGCCAGATCCGGTACACGGCGAACCCGGCCAGCCCGAACGCGGCCAGCCAGGCGGCCCGCACCAGCAACTCCTCGAACGCCGTCCGGACGCTGAACCCGGCGATCTGAATCAACCCCACCAGGATGCCGAACACCACACCGAAGAAGGCGGCCACCGCATACTCCACCGCGGCCAGCACCGTGATCACTTTGGCCTGTGGGTGCGGTGGCTGCACCACCAGCGCCAGCAGCACCGCGGCGAGCGGGAAGAAGATGGTGGCCAGGTTCACGAAGGCGTAGAAGCTGTCCTGGGTCCGGCTGGCGAACTGCTCGCCGTCGCCGGAGGGAATCAGGCGGATGATCGCCACGAACAGCAGGACGGCGGGGACACCGACCAGTGCCCAGGCGGCGAGGTCGCGCAGCGGCCGGAGGTACTGGACCGGGGAACGGCCCTCGCCCGCCGCGGGCTGCGGTTGGCTGGTCACGGGGACTCCTTGACGAAGGGGACGGCAACAAGGTCGGCTCAGCCTAGTCCGACGAAGCCACCGCGGCGGCCGAACCGGCTTCCGTCCTCGGGCGCGCCGGGTGGCGATGGGGCGGCCGCACGGGGTGTAGGTCAGGATGGGTCCATGCGGATCGTGGTCCTCACCGGCGGCATCGGCGGCGCACGCTTCCTGGTCGGCGTGCGTGCCTGGGCCCGGTCGGCCGGCGCAGTGGTGACCGCGGTGGTGAACGTCGGTGACGACGTACGGATGCACGGCCTGCAGATCTGTCCCGACCTGGACAGCGTGATGTACACGCTGGGCGGCGCGGCCGACCCGGAGCGCGGCTGGGGCCGGATCGGTGAGAGCTGGGTGGTCAAGGCGGAGTTGGCGGCGTACGGCGCCGAGCCGTCCTGGTTCGGCCTGGGCGACAAGGACATCGCCACCCATCTGGTCCGCACCACGATGCTGAACGCCGGCTATCCGCTGTCCGCGGTCACCGCCGCGCTCTGCGACCGCTGGCAGCCCGGTGTCACGCTGCTCCCGGCCACCGACGACCGGCTGGAGACGCACGTGGTCGCCGACATCGACGGCGAGCGCCGGGCGATCCATTTCCAGGAGTGGTGGGTGCGCTACCGCGGCGACGTGCCGACCCACCGGTTCGCGTTCGTCGGTGCGGAGTCGGCGAAACCGGCGGCGGGCGTGCTGGAGGCGATCCGGGATGCCGACGTGGTTCTGGTCGCACCCAGCAACCCGGTGGTCAGCATCGCGCCGATTCTGGCCGTACCGGGGCTGAGGGAGGCGGTGGTGGACGGCCCGGCGCCGGTGGTCGGGGTGTCGCCGATCATCGGCGGCGCGCCGGTGCGCGGCATGGCCGACCGCTGCCTGGCCACGCTGGATGTGGCGGTGAGCGCCGCCGCGGTGGGTGGGCTGTACGGCGCCCGCGCGGCAAGCGGTCTGCTGGACGGCTGGCTGGTGGATGCCGCGGACGACGCTGTGGAGGTGCCGGGTGTCGCCGTCCGGGCGGTCCCGCTGTGGATGACCGACGAGGCGGCCACCGCCACGATGGTCCAAGAGGCGATCGTCCTGGCCGGTGACGCCGGACGCGCGACGAGGTGATGGCTTGATCGACGGACTCGAGGTGCTCCCGGTACGCGGGATCGGCGACGTGACCGCCGGGGACGACCTGGCCGAGATGATCACGACGGCGGCGCCGTGGCTGCGCGACGGGGACGTACTGGTGGTGACCAGCAAGATCGTGTCCAAGGCGGAGGGCCGGCTGGTCGACGTGCCGGCCGACGGCCCGGAGCGGGAGGCGGCCCGGCAGGCGGCGCTGGCCGCCGAGACCGCCCGGGTGGTGGCCCGGCGCGGGCCGACCACGATCGTGCAGACACACCACGGATTCGTGATGGCGGCCGCGGGTGTCGACGCGTCCAACGTGGACAAGACGCATCTGGTGCTGCTGCCCAGGGATCCGGACGCGTCGGCCCGCGCGCTGCGGGCGGCGTTCGCCGAGCGGGGCCTGCGGGTCGGCGTGATCGTGTCGGACACCACCGGGCGGGCCTGGCGCAACGGGCTCACCGACGTGGCGCTGGGCGCGGCCGGTGTCGAGCCGGTGCGCGACCATCGCGGGCAGATCGATCCGTACGGCAACGAGCTGCAGCTCACCGAGATCGCCGTGATCGACGAGCTGGCCGCCGCGGGCGAGCTGGTGAAGGGCAAGTTGGACCAGGTGCCGGTGGCGGTCATCCGGGGCTATCCGGGCGCCGGCACGGCGGACACGCCTGGCGCGGCGACGCTGGTGCGCGACGCCGCAAGCGACATGTTCTCGCTGGGCACGGCCGAGGCGCGGGCGGCCGGGCTGCGGGACGCGGCGACGCTGGCCGACGGCACCGCGGCCGTAATGCGGGACCCGGCAACGCTGACCGACGGCGCCGCGGCCGAAAGGCGGGACGCGGCCGCCCCAACCCAAGGCACCGCGGCCGTCGAGCGGGCAGTGGCGCTGGTCCGCGATGTGATGGCGGCCGGAACGGTGATCTCGGTGACCGGCCGCGCGGTGCACCTGGCTCCCCCACCCGGCGCCGGCCCGGCGGCGCTCATCCGGCTCGGCTCGGACGCGCACCGCGTGCGGGCCGCGCTGGCCGCCGAGGGCGTGCCGTCCGCCGCCCGCTTCTCGGACCACGCCGTGGTGCTGCGACTGGGCGGATGATGGAGAATCGGCGACCATGAGCCGCGATCTTGATGTGGTGGTCTACGGCGCGACCGGCTTCGTCGGCCGGCTGACCGCTGACTATCTGGCCGGGCATGCGCCCGAGGGCACCCGGATCGCTCTGGCCGGCCGCTCCGCGGACAAGCTGGAACAGGTCCGCGGCCGGCTCGGGGTGACCTGGCCGGTGATCGTGGCGGACGCCGCGGACGAAGCCGCGCTGACCGGGATGGCCGCCCGCACCCGGGTGGTGATCACCACCGTCGGCCCGTACTCGAAGTACGGCCGCACCCTCGCCCACGCGTGCGCCGCGGCCGGCACCGACTACGTCGACCTCACCGGCGAGGTGCTCTTCACCCGGGCCAGCATCGACGAGAACCACGACCTCGCCCTTCGGACCGGCGCCCGGATCGTGCACTCCTGCGGGTTCGACTCGATCCCGTCCGACATCGGCGTGCACGTGCTGCACCGGCAGATCGCCGCCGACAACGCCGGCGACATGACCGACACCACGCTGGTGGTGACCAGCCTCCGGGGCGGCATCAGCGGCGGCACCGTCGACACGATGCGCCACCAGCTCGACATGGTGAACCGGGACCGGAGCCTCCGCCGGGTGGTGGCCAGCCCGTACTCGCTCACGCCCGACCGGGCCGCTGAGCCGGACCTGGGCCGGCAGGAGGACCTGATCTCGCTGCCCGGGCGCGCGGTCGACCCGTCGCTGCGCGGCAATCTGGGGCCGTTCGTGATGGCCGCGTACAACGCCCGGGTGGTGCGGCGCAGCAATGCGTTGCGCGATTGGGCGTACGGCCGCCGATTTCGGTATCGCGAAGCGATGAGCACCGGCACGTCCGTGCTGTCCCCGCTGCTGGCCACCGGCCTCAAGGCCGGCATCGGCGCGCTCTACCTCGGACTGTCGCTGCCGCCGACCCGGTTCGTGCTGGACCGGATCCTGCCCAAGCCGGGTGCCGGGCCGAGCGAGCGGACCCGCCGGGACGGTCACTTCACCATGGACGTCTTCACCACCACCACGACGGGCCGGCGATACCGCGCCCGGGTCCGGGCCAAGGGCGATCCGGGGTACGCGGCCACGGCCGTCATGCTCAGCGAGTCCGCCCTCGCCCTGGCCCTGGACTCAGATGCCCTGCCGCCATCGCCCGGTGGCGTGCTGACCCCGGCGACCGGCATCGGCGACGCCCTGGTCGACCGGCTGCGCCGGGCCGGCATGGAGATCTCGGTCCAGTCGCTGTCGCCCGGACCGGCCGGTGGAGCCTGACATGACCGACACGCTGTACCGGGACGCCGTCCGGGTGCTGTCCACGTGGGCGGCGACATCGGCGGAGGCGGACGGGGCCCGCCGGCGCACGCTCACGTTGCTCCATGATGGACCGGCGGCGGTCACCCGGGCGCACCGGCCGGGCCACGTCACCGCCAGCACGCTCGTGCTCGGCGAGGACGGCCGGGTCCTGCTCTGCCTGCACGGCCGGATGGGTATGTGGATGCAGCTCGGCGGGCACTGCGAACCCGGCGACGGATCACTGGCCGGGGCGGCGCTGCGGGAGGCCACCGAGGAATCCGGGATCACCGGCCTTACGCTCGACCCCGATCCGATCGACGTGCACATCCATCCGGTGCGCTGCCGGCCCGCCGACGGGAAACCGGCCACCGAGACCTTCCACTTCGACGTACGGTTCGCCGCCATCGCCCCGGCCGGCGCGGTGGAGCGGGTCAGCGTGGAGTCGTCGGCGCTCGGCTGGTTCGGCCCGGACGCGCTGCCCGAGCCGCTTGCCGACGGCGTCGTCGGCCAGCTCGCACCGGCCCTGGCCCGGCTGGGCTGAGCCATGCCGGTCCTGGTCAAGCGGGTGTACGACGAGCCGGCACCGGGTGACGGCTTCCGGGTGCTGGTAGACCGGCTCTGGCCCCGGGGCCTGACCAAGGAACGCGCTGCCCTCGACGGGTGGCTCAAGGACGTCGCCCCGAGTGCCGGCCTGCGCAGCTGGTTCCACCGCGAGGGCGACTTCGCCGCCTTCGCCGACCGGTACGTCACCGAACTGGCCGCCAACCCGGCGCTGGCCGAGCTGCGCGAGCTGGTGGCCGGGCATCCGGTGGTCACCCTGCTGTACGGCGCGAAAGCCGACCCGGAACACAACCACGCCGCCGTCCTGCGCGGCGTGCTGGCCGGCGGTCAGACGTAGCCCAGCTCGCCCAGTTCCTTGAGCTCGTCGACGATGTGCTTGACCTCCTGAGCCCGGTCGCGCGGGCAGACCAGCACGGCGTCCGGCGTGTCCACGATGATCACATCCCGCACCCCGAGGGCGGCCACCAGCCGACCCGAGTTCGGCACCACGACCAGGCCCTCCGTCTCGCGCAGCAGCACGCCCGGCTTGGCCAGGGTCTCCTTGCCCACCACCACGTTGCCGGCCGCATCGGCGGCCAGCACCTCGCCCAGCGTGTGGAAGTCGCCGACGTCGGTCCAGCCGAACTCGCCGGGCACCGTGCCGACCCGGCCGGCCGCGGCCGCGCCTTCCATCACCGCGTAGTCGACGGAGATCTTCGGCAGCGTCGGCCAGATCGCCCCGAGCACCTCGTCGCGGCGGGACGTCGACCAGGCGGCGGCCACCTCGGCCAGGCCGGCGTGCAGCTCGGGCTGCTGGCGGGCCAGCTCGGCGAGGAACGCGTCGACCCGCCAGACGAACATGCTGGCGTTCCACAGGTACCGGCCCGAACGCAGGAACTCCACGGCCGCGTCGTGCGCCGGCTTCTCGGTGAACTCCGCGACGAGGCGCGCCGGCCCGGTGCCCACCGG